>CAXQPR010000110.1:0-44313 GCA_964225855.1 Salipiger bermudensis
TGAGGCTGAAGTCTCTCAAAGATTCAGCTTCGGTTGAATCGGAAAGCCCCCTCCGCAAGGTGGGGGCTTTTTGTTGCAGGCTTGTGATCAGCTGGCTTGCCCAGGAGCGTTTTCTTGTGATGCCTCACCCTGTTACTCCTGCGGATCCTCTCTGTGGAATTTGTGACCTGCATGCGAATGCTGCAGAACTTGCCCAGCACGAGATCTGGCGCAATGACCACTGGCTCTTGCGTCATCACCCCCAACCAGCTCCTTTGCTGGGTTGGTGTCTGCTCGATTCCCTCCGGCATTTGAGCGGACCGAGCCAGTTCGAGCCCAAGGAGGCGATGGAGTGGGGAGTGGTCGTCCAGAACGCCTCGACGTTGGTGCAGTCCGTCACCGGTTGTGATCGCGTCTACGCCATTGCATTTGGCGAAGGCGCCCGACACCTCCACCTGCATCTGATCCCCCGATTCGCGGATGATCCGCGAACCTCGGCTTGGAGTGTGGCGGATCACTACCGGGCTGTGGCCTCTGGGGAAGTCCCTGCTGTTTCCAACAGTTGCCTGGAGGAGGCAGTCACCCAGGCTCGGGTGATTGCTTCGGCATGGGTGATTTGATCAAGGGAGACGCTGCGTGTTGGCGGGATTGCTGGTCTGTTCTTTCAGTCGTGAAGATCGAAGCGGTCCAGCTCCATCACCTTCACCCATGCCTGCACGAAGTCGGTCACGAAGCGCTTCCCTCCATCCAGCTGGGCGTAGACCTCGGCAATCGCCCTGAGTTGGCTGTTGGAACCGAACACCAGATCGGCACGGCTGGCGCGCCAACGCAAGGCCCCGGTGTCGCGATCCCTTCCTTCGTAGTGGTTGTCGGTGTGATCCGTTGGTGCCCAGGTTGTGTCCATGTCCAGCAGGTTGAGGAAAAAGTCGGTGCTGAGGACGCCGATCCTGTGGGTGAAGACTCCTTCCAGGTTCCCGCCGCTGTTGGCACCGAGCACCCGTAGACCCGCCAGCAGGACGGTCATTTCCGGTGCACTCAGCCTCAGTTGCTGGGCTCTGTCGAGGAGCAGCTCTTCAGCGCGAATCGGCAGCCCCTGACGCTGCCAGTTGCGGAATCCATCCGCCATCGGCTTGAGCACATTGAACGACGCAGCATCGGTGTGTGCGTCCTCGGCGTCCACCCGTCCGGCGTGGAATGGCACCTCAATGGTGTGGCCAGCGTCTCGACTGGCTTGTTCCACGGCAGCATTTCCCCCCAGAACAATCAGATCGGCGAGTGAGATCTGGGCTCCGCGTGGGTTCGTGCGCTTGAAGCGCGTCTGCAGCTCTTGAAGAGCCCCCAACACCCGGTGGAGCTGAGCAGGGTCGTTGACCTCCCAGTTGTTTTGTGGCTGCAGCCGGATTCGCGCGCCGTTGGCACCGCCGCGGCGGTCTGAATTGCGGAACGTGGAGGCCGATGCCCAGGCTGTGCTCACCAGTTCTCCAATACTCAGCCCGAGGCTGAGCAGGCCTTGTTTGAGTTCTCTCTCCTCGTCGCTGTTCACCAGGGGGTGATCGACGACTGGCAGAGGGTCCTGCCAAATCAAGGTCTCCTTCGGGACGTCTGCTCCCAGATACAACGCCTTGGGCCCCAGGTCCCGGTGGGTGAGCTTGAACCAGGCGCGGGCGAAGCAGTCGGCGAATGCCTCCTGATCCTGGTGGAAGCGCTGGGCGATCGGCTCCATCAACGGGTCATGGCGCAGGGATAGATCGGCGGTGGTCATGATCGGAGCTGCGCTTTTCCCCGCCACATGGGCATCGGGAATCATGTGCTCAGGCCGCACGTTTTTGGCGACCCATTGCCAAGCACCAGCCGGGCTCTTGGTGAGTTCCCACTCGTAGGTGAACATCATTTCGAAGTAGCCCTGATCCCAGCGAGTGGGATGGGGTTTCCAGGCCCCTTCAATGCCGCTGGTGATGGTGTGTTCAGCCATGCCTGTTGCCAAGCGGTTGTGCCAGCCCAGGCCCTGTTGTTCGAGAGCCGCTCCCTCAGGCTCGGCGTCGAGATGATCGGCGGATGCGGCGCCATGGCACTTACCGAAGGTGTGCCCCCCCGCCACCAGTGCCACGGTTTCTTCCACCGTCATGCCCATGCGCGCGAAGGTCTCGCGCACATCTCGCCCTGAGGCCACGGGGTCAGGATTGCCTTCCGGTCCTTCGGGGTTGACGTAAATCAGCCCCATCTCAACAGCAGCGAGGGGATTGTCGAGTTGCCCTTCGCTGTTGTGGCGTTGATCGCTCAACCAGCTGGTCTCGCTTCCCCAGAACACGTCCTGTTCAGGCGCCCAGTTGTCAGTGCGGCCGCCCGCAAAACCGAAGGTTTTGAACCCCATCGATTCCAGAGCAACGTTCCCCGTGAGGATGATCAGATCTGCCCAGGAGATGGCATTGCCATAGCGCTGCTTGATCGGCCAAAGCAACCGGCGGGCTTTGTCGAGATTGGTGTTGTCAGGCCAGCTGTTCAGTGGCGCGAAGCGCTGGTTGCCATGACCGGCACCACCGCGACCATCGGCACTGCGGTAGGTGCCGGCACTGTGCCAAGCCATCCTGATGAACAAGGCTCCGTAATGACCCCAGTCCGCAGGCCACCAGGGCTGGGAATCGGTCATCAAAGCCCGCAGATCCTGTTTCAGCGCCTCCAGGTCAAGCTGCGCAAAGGCTTCGCGATAGCTGAACTGCTCCCCCAGGGGATTCGCCGCGGGGTGATGTTGATGCAGGATCTCCAGCCTGAGTTGATTGGGCCACCATTGATGCAGCCCTGAATCCCGGGCTGGCGTGGTGGCACTGCCGTGGCCGCTGAATGGGCACTTCAGGTCTGACATGGCGGAGAGTTCGCTGCAGATGGGAGTCGAGGCCCCCATCGCAGACGCTATTAATCCTGCGCCTGTCGCACCACCTTTGTTGTCGATAACGAAAGGTTGCCACTTGTGCCGTGGTCAGCGGCATCAGGCAGGCTGTGTGCGTTATCAGATTCGAACGTGATGCCTGTTCTGTTCGCCTCTCAGACGGCTCCTGGCGGCCCCGCCGTCATTCTTCCGGCTTTGTTGATTGCGGGCATTCTTGTGGCCCTGTCTCAGGCTTTCGTCCCGAAAGGCGATCAGTAAGGTCCGAACCGGGTGGCGCAGGCTGCTCCGCAGGTGGCCCCCAGGTGTGTCGCCTGGGATGGTTCCCATCCTGCGGCCAGTCCTGCCGTTACCCCTGCAGCAAAACTGTCCCCGCATCCATAGGACTCCACCACCGGTCCAGGGGGAGTGGATGCTGGGTAGCGCCCCCCAGGGGTCAAGAGTCCACCCTGCGCACCTTCGGTCGCAATGGTGAGTGCAGGAGGTGGGTTCAGGACCCCTACGGGGAGTTGCTCACTGGGATCCAGGCCGCTCCCGATCAGAGCATCGATGGCCACGCCCGCCTCCTGCAAGACCGGTAAGCGCAGTCGGGGAGTGGCTGTGAGCACCTTGGCTCGACGTGCCAGCGCCATTCCGGCAGCGTCTGTGGCCGAGACAAACACCCCATCACAGTCGGCGAGGAGTTCCCAGGGCAGAGGATCTTGAGCCACGGGGGTGTGGCGATCGCCAATCACGGTGATGGCACGGTCGCCTCCGTCGTCGACGAGGCTGATCCCTCGGCGGCTGGGTCGATCGCGCCACGCCACCAAGGGGTCGACCCCCAGGGCTTCCAGTCGGGCGACACTCCGCTCTCCGATCGCATCCCGGCCCAGGGCTGTGAAAAAGGGAATGCGCTGGCCGGTCAGGCGCGCGAGTTGCACCGCCACGACGGCTCCGGCTCCTGCGGGTTCCTCCAGGTCACGCAGGGACCGGCTGATCCGGCCCGGTTGCGGCAGCGCATCCACCTGCAGGAAGGTGACCCATTCCTGATGGCCGATAACGGCAAGCTTCAGATGGGAGAGGTCGTTCAAGGGATGGGAAGCAATGACTTCGCTGCATCACGAATTTGAACGTTGATCTTGCCTCCCACTTGATTAACGCCCACAGCTCCGCTGACCTCCAAGGGCTGCTCCTCGCTGGTGGAGACGGCCACAGGATCACCGTTTTCTCCCTGCACCGACACAGGCGCTTTCACTTCTTCAACGCTCACATCGCCTTCAACATCAACATCACCTTGGATGTCCACATCGCCTTTGACGGCCACAGACCCTTGGACGGGCAGTGTTTCAGACGCCTCAATCCGCAGACTCTCTACACCTTTGATTTTCACAGGCTCACGCAAGGCATCGATGCGTAAGTCGCCCACCACCCGCACGGGCAACGGTTGATCGAGGGGCAACGCGATGGGGATTGGCTGCTTGAGGATCTGAATGGCAGCCACTGCGATTGCCCAGGCAGCCAAAGCGAGAGCCAGGGGCCAGCGAGAGGCCATCGCCAGAGAAAACCACAGGGGAGACGACGATGTGGATCCTGATTTGGACTCCGGCATCGTCTCCACTGGCAATGGGAATGCTCCGGTTGTATCAGCTCAGGAGATTCATGGCAGTGATCTGGCTCTGATCGTGATCAGCTGTCGATCTTCTTAGAGCTCGTATTCCTCTTCGAAGTTTGTGAGTAAGTCTTTGTACAGCGCCAAAGTGGCTTCGCTCTGCTCCGTAAATCCTTCGATTTTGTAGAGCTCGCCCAGCTGTTTGGCGGCTAGGTGCACCTGGGCGAAGGCTTCGGCGTATTCGTTCTGAATGTCTTCTTCGGTGATGTCACGGATCATCGCCGAAATGAATTCGACCTTTTTGATGGAGGCGGCAATCTCCGCTTCCATCTCTTTATTGAGCTTGCGCCGCTTGCGGACCATCCCTTCTGTGAGTGGGCCGCTCACCATACGCTGGCCCCAGCCTGGGCATGGGACCAGCAGCTCCAGCTCAGAAGCAGAAAGGCAGCATTTTGGTGCTGCAGGCGGCATAGCCATCCACCAGTGGGCCAAGGCCGATCTGATGGATGATTCCTTGTCCGGTGAGGGCTTCGGTGAGCACACCGATCACGAAGCCCAGCATGGCGGCGCGTCCGTTGAAGCGTTCGACCTGGCTGAGCTGTTCGGTGTGAATTGAGCGAGCGGCACTGTCTTGGAACCACTTGTCATTGGCTTGCTGCTTGGCCATGAACCTTCCCTCGAATATTGAGGATTGTAACGGATTTTTGACGCCTGGCCTCAAGGGCTGAGGTTTTTGGGTTAGTCCGCTGAAGATGGCCAATGGCAAATCGGGCCCTGCCCGTGACCGATGGCCAGGGCTCTTCGCAGGCCTTGTTTGACGTAGGTGCGCCCTTCGTCAATGGCGTGTTGGAGGTCCTGCTGCCTGGCTAGGCCGGCCGTGATCGCTGCTGAAAGGCTGCAGCCCGTTCCATGGCTGTGGGGCGTGTTGATCAACTCGCCGTCCAGCCAGTGCGGCTCTCCGTCGAAGAGCAGGTCTCTGCCGCCCAGCTCATGTTGGCCACACCGCTTGATCAGCACGGCCGCTGCGCCTTGGTGGTGCAGTTTGGCAGCGGCGCTGATGGCGCTGGTCTCATCACGGATGTCTTCGCCGCTCAGGAGTTGGGCTTCGTGGCGGTTGGGCGTCAGCAGGGCTGCCATTGGGAGCAGCTCGTGGCGGATGGTTTCAACCGCTTTGGGCTCGAGCAGCACGGCTCCGGTGCGACTCACCATCACGGGATCAACCACGAGGGGGATGGACCAGTGGCGGAGTTCGTCTGCGGTGGCCTGAATTAATTCGTCGTTCATCAGCATGCCTGTTTTGACAGATCTGACGTTCAAATCGCTTCTCACGGCTTCGATCTGAGCCTTTAGTGCGGAGGGCGGCAAAGGGTCGACGCGTGATACCCCACAGGTGTTCTGGGCTGTGATGCAGGTGATGGCGGTGCAGCCGTGCACTTCAAAGGCCATGAACGTGAGCAGGTCGGCTTGGATGCCTGCACCTCCTCCGGAGTCACTGCCCCCGATGGTGAGGGCGATGGGTGGGGTGATGTGCTCGGGCTGAATCGTCATGGCTTGTGCGGCTTGGGTCAAGGTTTGCGCCAAATCACCGGCTTCCTCCGGTTCGGGTAGAGCTCGGTGCAAAGCGGGCAGACAGTGCCATCGCAACCACGGGCTGTGCAGTACTCGCGGCCGTAAAAAATGATCTGAAGGTGGAGTTTGTTCCAGGCCTCTTCAGGGAACAGTTGTTTGAGATCCCGTTCGGTGCGTTGCACGTTCTCGCCGGAGCTCAGGCCCCAGCGTTGGGCCAGTCGATGGATGTGGGTGTCCACGGGAAAGGCGGGAACGCCGAAGGCTTGGGCCATCACCACGCTGGCTGTTTTGTGGCCGACGCCAGGCAGCGCTTCCAGTTCCTCGAAGCTGGCGGGCACTTCGCCGTCGTAAGCGGTGACGAGGATCTGAGCCAGTTTTTTGACATTGCTTGCCTTTGTTTTCGCCAGGCCGAGCTGGCGGATGTGGCTCAGGATCGTTGCTTCGTCGAGTGCGGCCATGGCGGCCGGGGTTGGTCCTGAAGCAAAGAGGGCGGGCGTCACCTCGTTCACCTTTTTGTCGGTGCACTGGGCGCTGAGCAGAACAGCGATCAGAAGGGTGAAGGGATCGGTGTGGTCGAGCGGGATTGGGGTTTCCGGGTAGGTCTCCTCGAGGCGCTGGAGAATCCTTTGGGCACGTTCGTGTTTCTTCAACCCGGGCTTAATGCGCTTCCGGGCGGACCCTAGGGCTCCCAGTGCTGTTGGGGCGACTTTGTAGCAAGGGCTACTGCTTTTAACTTCCGTTAAGGATCTCGCTCCTCGTCGGGTTTGCTGCTCCGGTCCATTCAGAGTGTTGATCCTGCAGAAGATGCATGACCAACGCCGGAAACCCCCGTCGCGGAACCAGTCTGAAGTGGGAATCGAATGGTGAATTGGCCGGAGCTGATCTTCGCCACATCCTTCAGCGTCTCCAGGATGCGGATCCCAAGGCACAGGGCTTGAACAGCTGCGAGTTCGGCTGCGATTTGACCAGTCGTACTCCCCAGACGCCTTCGGCCTAGTCAGCCCTTTGGCCGCCTGATCCACCTAGGGTTTTGGTCGTTGAGGTGACCTGAATGACTCCTGTTCTGAGAGGTGTGCTTTACGTCTCTGTTTGGGTGGTGCTTTGGGGAACCGTGGCCTCGCTGATCGATTGGGTGCTGCTGGCAGAGGAGGTCTACGGTCCTGGGTCGTTCGGCCAGGTTTCCACGTTTATTGCCTATGGCGCCGCCACTGTGGTGCTGGCGGTCCGTTTGTCGGGGCGTTTCCTCGCGCAAGACGAAGGGTGATTGACGCAGGCTGAGGTGGTGCCTGCTCAGGGTTGATCAGCTCTCCGGGCGGTGACGGCTGCGGCGAGGAGGCCGCCGAGAAAACCTCCGGTGTGGCCGATCCAGCTCACCCCCGGTGGTGAGGCCCAGGGCAGCAGGCCGAACAGTGAACTCCCGTACAGACAGAGCACCAGCACGCTCAGCCCCAGGCTGAGCAGCCGGCGTTCGATCAGGCCAATCGCCAGCAGGTAGGCCAGCAAGCCGTACACCACGCCCGATAGCCCATGGCTGCCGACGGGCCACAACAGCCAAATGGGGATCTCGAGGCAGATCACGCCAATCCAGACCGCCAGGTAAGCCCGTAATCCCTTGACCATCACCAGATAGCTGAGGGGTAGAAACACCAGGGTGTTGGTGAGCAGATGGCTGAATCCGCCATGGCTGAAAGGCGCAGTGAACAGCGTCCACCACGCACTGCCCGGGCCCAGAGCGAGCGACCCCTGTCCCCTCATGAACAGGGAGTCAATCAGTTCCTGCAGCCAGGCAATCCCCACGAGCACAAGCGGCAGGCTGAGGGACAAGCCCCGTCTTGAGATGGGGTCAGGTGTTGGTTGCGTCAGGGGTTGAGATCGGAGACCTGCCAGCCATTGTCGGCAATCCATCGCCGGCGTCGGTGGGGCGAGCTGGTCAGTTCCAGCAACTCCACCTGATGGATCTCCAGGGTGAGCAAGACGAATGAGTCAGGTGTCGGTGTGCCATCAGGGATGGACGAAGGGAAGTGGGCTGTCTCCTCCAGGGGCTGGCCGGGTGGGGGCCACCCCCACAACGCCCTTCCTTCAGGGCGCAACTGAGTCCAGTGCTGTTGTTCCCTCGTCCGTTGCGTTTCTGGTTCCAGCCTCAGCGCGACTCCCTGCAAACGAAATTGGCAGCGGGCTTTGGGCAGAAGCCAGCAGAGTTCGGCTCGCGGTTCACCGGCTAAGTCCTCCACCTTGCTGCTGCGGGCATCGGTGAACAGTTCCAAGCTGCTGCCATCCCGCCACCCACGGAAGACCAGGGTGCGAACCCGGGGACTGCCATCGCTGGCCACCGTCGCCAGCTGCAACCAACGGCTCATCGGGGAGCGTCCCTCTTTCCGTTGCGCCGCTTTCAGCAAGGGACGCCAAGGCGGGAGTGGCGATGAAGCCGAGGTCATTGAACGCGGAACGTGACGCCCATCACCGCCGTGATGTCTTTCCAGATCGTGCGGGTGTCGTAAGAGCCGTAACTGCTCATGCTGGTGGAATTCGGCTCCGTGATTTGAAAGGTTCCGGTGTCGGCTTGGGTGATCGCGCCGATCCCTGAACCCGCCTGGGCCGCAATGGCTTCAGCTCTGCGCTTGGCATCCGCTGTGGCCTTGGCCAGCATGTCGACTCGCTTTTCTGCCAGTCGGGTGAAGGTGTACGCCGGGGGGCGGATGCTCAGGGAGACACCCTGGCCGACCAATTCGCCGATGCGGCGGGAGACGCTGCTGATCAATTCGACATCGCTGGTGCTGATCTGAATGGATTGCCGGGTGGTCCAGCGGGTGCTGATCAGCGCGCCGGTCACCCGGTTACGCACGTCCTGGCTGTTGGATTGGATCACGCCGAGGCTGATGGCTTGATCGGGAATGCTCTGGGCTTTGAGGAAGGCCAAGGTGCGCTTCAGGTGGGGTTGAAGCGCCTGATAAGCCTCTTGCTGGCTGGCTCCGCTGCCGCTCACCTCCACGGTCCAGTCTGCGGAATCGCTTTTGATGCGTTCGGTGCTGGCGCCCGTCACCGTGATGGTGTCTGCTGCGGTGCGGATGCCTCGCACGGCCACGGAGCCGGCGATCACTAGTCCTGCGCTCAGCACCAGCATCGGCAACACCAGCGGAGGGGTGCGACGCAAGACGTCAACCAGTGCGGGCCTGGATGAGGGCGATGCCGGCATGACGGTTTACTCGCGGATGCTGTCAGCACCCTATAAATGATTCAGGTAACAGTCCTGACGCAATGATGATGGACCTGTGACCAGCTGCGACTGTGATCTCGCGGTGGTCGGGGCTGGCTTGGCCGGTACGACCTTGCTGGCGTCTCTGCGCTTGGCGGGCTGGCAGGGGAGCGCCATGGTGCTTGAGGCGGGGCGCGGCCCTGGAGGGAGGGCCTCCACCCGCCTGCGCCGCGACAATCCCCATTGGCGCCTCGACCATGGCGCGCCAGTGCTGCACCTCCAGTCGGGTGTTGGCGGAGCAATGGCCGATTTGCTCCAGAGACTTGAGGCGATGGAGGTGATTGGCGCCGAGACGTCCGAGTCGGTGTGTGTTGGCCTCGATGGTCTTGAGCCGTTGGACACCATTGCCGAGGGCTTTGAAAGAGGTGGCTCCCGCTGGCGGGGACGTCCGACGATGGCGGCGGTGGCCTCGACTTTGCTCGACCTGGCGGGTGACTCGGTGATGCGTCGCTTTGGTGTCCGCGTGCAGACCCTGCAGGCATCAGGCCGTGGATGGGTGCTGCACGATCAACAAGGACAGCCCCTCGTCAAGGCCAGGATGTTGGTGTTGAGCGGCAACATGCTCGCCCATCCCCGTTCTCTGGCGATGTTGGGGTTGGCGATTCGACCGCTTCGGGAGGCTTGTGCTGTTGGGCTGGATCCTGTGTTGGATCAGGCCCTTGATCGGATCGCCTTGATCCGGATGGCTCCGCGCTGGAATCGGATGTTGGCGTTGTCGGCGGAGCCTGATCTGGTCGGCTCGTGGCCCCGTCAGATTGTCCTCAGCGTCGCCGCCGCTCAGCGGTGGCAGATTGAACGTCTTGTGCTGCAGCCCATGGCCGATGGCTGTGTTGGTTTGGTGGTGCACGGACTGACTGAGTCGGTGCCTGTGCCGTTGGATTTGTTGTCTCCCTGGCCCTCGTTGGCGGTCGCGGTGGCCTCGGCTGACGACCTGGGGGTGATGCGTTGGGGTGCGGCTCGCCCCCTCGACCATCCTCTGCCCGTGGATCTGCAGTGGTGTCCGAAGGTGGCGCTGGGATTCTGTGGTGACTGGATTGATGGGCCTGGCTTCGGCAGTGCCCATGGCGCGATGGCCAGTGCAACGGCCCTGGCCGAGCGGATTCTTCAGCACGATGCTTTTGCGGCTTCAGGAGCGATGGCATGAGCACAAGCCATAGCGAAGTTGTTGTGATCGGCAGCGGGATCGGTGGGCTCTGTTGCGCAGCGCTGACGGCCCGGGCCGGACATGAGGTGCTGGTGTTGGAGGCGCATCAGCAACCGGGTGGTGCAGCCCATGGGTTTCGCCGTGGTGGTTATCACTTCGAATCAGGCCCTTCGCTGTGGAGTGGCCTTGGTCGCTGGCCCACCAACAATCCTCTCGCTCAGATCCTGAGGGCTCTGGATCAGCCTCTTGATCTGATCTCCTATCGCGACTGGGATGTGTTGTTCCCTGAAGGGGATCTGCGCATCGGTGTTGGATCGGCAGGCTTCGAAGCCATCGTCCAGGAGCTACGAGGAGATGCAGTGCTGTCGGAGTGGCAGCGCTTCTGTGAAGTGCTCAAACCTGTGGCTGCGGCAGCGGATGCGTTGCCGCTGCTTGCCTTGCCGCCAGGGGCCGATGCCATGGGCGCTTTGTTGAAGCGCAGTGGTCGACTGCTGCCCCATCTGCCGGCTCTGCGTCATCTCAGCGGAGCCTTCGGCCCCTTGGTGGATCGTCATCTGCGCGATCCCTTTTTGCGTCATTGGGTGGATCTGCTCTCGTTCCTGATCAGCGGCATGCCCATGGGCGACACCAACGCTGCAGCGATGGCAACGCTGTTCGGCCAGTGGTTTGAGCCTGACGCCTGTTTGGATTACCCAAGGGGTGGCAGTGCTTCGGTGGTGGCGGCCCTGGTGGCAGGGCTGCAGGGTCATGGCGGCAGCCTCCGCTGCGGAGCCAGGGTGCATCAGTTGCTGTTGGATGGCGACCGTGTTTGCGGCGTGGAGCTCGACAATGGCGAGCGGATCACCGCGACTCATGTGGTGAGCAATGTCGATGCATGGGGTCTGGCACAACTGCTGCCTGACGGTGCGGCGAGGCGTTGGCGGCGGAAGTTGTCGTCAACGCCGAGCTGCGGCTCTTTCCTCCACTTGCACCTTGGTTTTGATGCCAGCGGGCTCGACCCCCTACCCCTTCATCAGGTGTGGGTGGGTGACTGGGATCGGCCGATCGATGCCGAGCAGAACACTGCGGTGATTTCGATTCCTTCGGTGCTTGACCCGGAGATGGCACCAGCCGGCCATCACGTTCTGCATGCCTACACCCCGGCCAGCGAGCCCTGGCAGCCATGGGCATCTCTCGACCAAGGTTCAGAGGACTATGCCCGACTCAAGCAGGAGCGCTGTCAGATTTTCTGGTCGTTGCTGGAGGCCCGAATCCCGGATTTGCGTGAACGCTGCCAGGTGGTCATGGAAGGCACACCGCTCACGCATCGACACTTTCTCAATGTGCATCAGGGCAGTTATGGCCCTGCTTTGTCGGCAGCCAAGGGCTTGTTCCCCGGTGTCACCACGCCCCTGAAGGGGCTGTGGTGTTGCGGTGCCAGCACGTTTCCGGGGATTGGCATTCCACCGGTTGCTGCCAGTGGAGCGATGGCGGCCCATGGGATTGCCGGGCCCCGTGCCCAGCAGGAGTTGCTGGACACGCTGGGGCTGTAACGCATTGCCTCAGTCTCGGGAGTGGCCACCGGCGACAAGAGCCATCACGCCAAGGGCGCCGATCAAGACACCCGCACCTGCGGAGAGTGCAACCGCCAGCAGCGGTTTCTCTTTCACCGGTTGCTCCAGTTTCGGGCGCAGTGTCTCGTCCAGCTCATGGAGCTTGAGATCGAGTTTTTTCTGCAGGGGATCGATCGCGTCAGCCATGTGACGGCTTTGCTCGCTCAGGAGCTGGCGCATCCGGGAGACATTGAGGGGTGGCGCTTCTGTGGGCCTGGGAGGGGTCGCCACTCCAGTGCTGCCCTGCGGTTCGGGCGTGCTGTCGTAGAGATGTTTGTCGATGGGAGCCATGGGCTGGTCTCGTGAGACTCGCTTCTGGCGTAGCCATGGCTCCCCCGTCTGCCAACCCAGGGGGCACTAAGGCCGGGCTTTGGTGGCGATCACGGAAAAGAAGGGATCCCCCTGGCCGCCGAGCAGGCCCATCACTCCAGTCGCTCGTGTGGTTTCAGCCACCTGGATGGGTTGTTCCCATCCCTGTGCCATGAGCACATCAGAGACATAGTCGAGATGTTCACGGTCATCAGAGTCCGTCCAGATCTGGGGCGCCTTGGTGAAGAACATCCGATTGGAGAACGACACAATCACCTGTCCGGCGGGCCGGGTGATGCGCAGCAGTTCCGCTGCGATGGCTTCCGGGTACTGCAGGTATTGCCAACCGGCCACGATCAGGGTGGTGTCAAAAAAGCCATCTGGCCAGGGCAGGGTCTGGTCGAGATTGAGGTTCTGCATCCAGTGGCTGTCGAGCCGCGGATTGGCGGCCAGCTCCTGGGCGTTCAAGCCATGGCCGATCACCCGCTCGTAGCGAATGTCGTCGGGAAGGTGAGACACCCATGACGACATCAGATCGAGCACCGTGGCGCAGGGGGGAATCCGGTCGCGATAGAGCGCGGTCAGGCGCGCTCGAAAGGCTTCATCCAGGTGATGGACGAAGCGGGGATCGCGATAGAAGATGGCGTCGTCGTCTCCGTCCAGCTTGTAGCGCTGCGCTGGGGTCAGAACCTCCACTGCCATGGGGTCGTGCCTCTAAGTAGGGGCATCATTACGGAGTGCTGTCGCTCGTTGTGGTCTCAGCTGCGCTGTCGATTCGATCTCGGCAGGTGGAGCAGAGCAAATGACCCTTTCGCTTCCAGAACGCCCGCATGGAGCGCTCGATCGTCTGTCCGCACATCAGGCATCGAAACAGCGGTGGCATGAGGGTGTGCCAAAGCAATGAATTCAGCCTGGTGGCTCTGGCTCGGCTTCGTTGTTCACGGCAGACCCTTCAGGCTGATCGTCTCCTGGCTCCTCAGCAGGAATCTGCTGCCAACCACTGCTCCAGAGTTCCGGGTCGCAGAGCTCGCGCCACGCCACCCGTTGGCGTGTCTGCGCATCGAGCACGGCTTCGAGCTCCACCCAGCGCTCGCGGCCCTTTCCGCCTTGGAGCACCAGTCTGAAATGGCGGTACCCCGCCACAGGGCTCTGGCTGGTCCAGGCTTGTGCAGGTCTCCAACCCATGGCAGCGGTGACAGCGCTTCGGCTCACTGGTTAGCGTCGCACTCCCTCGGATTCCCTATGGCTTTCACCGTTGCCATCAGCGGCGCTTCCGGTAAGACCGGTTACCGCATTGCCGAAGAGGTACAACGCCGTGGAGATCAAGCGCGTTTGTTGCTGCGCGCCGGATCCCAGCTACCTGACTCGCTTCAGGGCGCTGATCAACGGCGTTTGTCACTGATGGATGCCACTGCACTCGATGCTGCTCTGGAAGGGGTGGATGCCCTTGTCATTGCCACGGGTGCGCGCCCATCCATTGATCTCACCGGTCCGATGCGGGTGGATGCCTGGGGTGTGCAACGTCAGGTGGAGAGCTGTTTGCGGGTGGGCGTGCGCCGGGTGGTGCTGGTCAGCTCCCTGTGCGCAGGGCGTTGGCAACACCCCCTGAACCTGTTCGGACTGATTCTGGTGTGGAAGCGAATCGGTGAGCGGACCCTGGAATCCAGTGGTCTCGATTGGACCATCGTGCGTCCTGGTGGTCTGTCGGAGCGCGAGGAGGATCTTGATGGGGAAGGGGTGCTCTACACCCCCGCGGATCAGCAGGAGAGCGACTCCATCCCCAGGCGCTTGGTGGCCCGTTGTTGCGTTGATGCCCTCCAAACCCCGGCGAGTATTGGTCGGATTCTGGAGGTGACCAGTTCCACCGATCAGCCCATTGTCAGTCTTCAGGAGGCCATCGCCTCCTGGTGAATTGGCAATTAGGTAACAACGCCTAAAGCGAGTTGCCGTTGGTTGTGGGATAACTCACCTGATTGAAGACGGGCCGCCACCCGTCTTTTTTATGGTTGTTCAGCCAAGTGCAATGCGGCAGCCAGTTGATCGAGCCGGCGGCCATTCACTCCGAGATCGGAATCTCCAAGGCGCGATTCGGATCGCGCTGAGATCACGCCGAGGTTGGCATTGCTGTGGAGTTCAACGTCATCGACAAAACCGAACAGGCGGCTGGTGGCGGTGGCGTGCAGATAGCCCTTGGCGGGCTCGCTCAAGACAACGCTGGTGCCAGGGGTGTTGCTCAGCTGCTGTTCAAGAGCGGCCATCACCTCACTGGTGTCGCTCACTGCCCAATCGCGCACGGCACAGTGCGCTGGGGTGGGGCAGGGTCTGAGATGCCCATCGCTGAGACCGAGATCGGCGGGTATGGGCCCCGCCAGGTGGAACAGAGCCAGAAGCCAGGGCAGGGTCAGTGCGAGGAGATGGGACATCGCTGTAATCAATCGGGCCGATTGGAGATCATGCCTGCAATCGATTCGCTCTGATGGAAGCTGCCGCATCAAGGGAGACCCTGAAGCGGAGCTGGCGTTCACGACAGAATCGATGACAACCGGGATGTCACCAGAGCGATGAGAGCACCTGAGGCGTTGCTGCAACGGATCGATTCCACCCCTGGCATGCAAACGGGATCGAGGCGGCTTGTTGTGCTGATGCCTCAACTCGGTGACTTCGATTCCTTGGAATACGCCCAAGCGCTGGCGAGCGTTCTCCCCCAGTTGCAACAGGCAGGGATGCAGCTTCTGGCGATTGGTATCGGTGACCCAGGTAGTGCAGATCGCTTTTGCGCCTTCACTGGGTTTCCTCGCGCCTGTCTTCAGGTGGAGCCCGATAACCGCCTGCATGCTGCGCTTGGTTTGTATGAGGGGCTTCAGGTTCCCGGTGGACCCTGGCCGAATCTGCTGCTGATGTGCGCCGGGATCGGATCTCCTGGAACGTTGGCCGAGGTGTTTCGCGGTTATACGGGTGATCGCTCAGCAGCGCAGAGACTGACAACCCCCTTATTCCGTTTGGCGGGAGGTGAAGGCTTCCAGCGTCCTTTTGAGCTCGCCAGCGTGCGTTTGCAAAACATGGTTGAGGTGCTTGGTCGTTGGCGCACCTATGTGCCTTCTGATGACTTCATCACGCAGCGGGGGGGCACCTTTGTTTTGGAAGCAGATGATTCGCTGCTCTACGTGCATCGGGACCAAGGCATTCTTGGTTTCTCGGCCACGATGGCGAAGCCCCTCGATTTCCTGAAGCCTTTTGTTGATTTGACCTGAGTGGTTAGGTCCAGCGCACTGGATCTGTGGAATGGTGGTGCAGCAGATGTTCGAACCGTTGCCCCAGAAGATTACGGCTGATACTCAGGCAGATGGCATTGAGTGGTAGGGAAAAACTGCTTCCATCGGCATCAAAAGGGCCTTCCACATAGGCCCCGATGCGCTCGGCGCTCAGGAAGCAAATAAAGATGGCTGCTGCGATCACAACAGACGCCCAATTGCGGTCATTCGCGTGCATTTCGACCAGCAAATAGAAGCCAAATACCCAATTGATCAGACGCACGAAGACGTCGTACGACGCGGGAAGAGGCGTGTTGCGAATGCGTTCCAATCCCCCGATGGCGTCCGTGCAGGAGTCGGCAATGCCCATCAATTGTTGGCGTCCCCATCCATCGATCCAGCCCTCCTGATGCAGGCTGTTGATCGCTCTGGCGCGCACTTGGCCGAGATCGCGCAGTGTGGTGTCGCTGGCCAGCTTGAGATCAGCGAACACCTCGCCCTGCACTTCCATCAACTCACGGTGCCAGAAGTTGCGCAGCTCAAAGTTGAGTTGCCACACCGTGGCCACCTGCACCATGAGCAGGTGCTGTCCTCGTCTTGATCTGAGTTGTTGCCGCGTCAACAGTGCGCTGAGGTTGTCATGCCAGTTGCGGCTGACATTGACGATGGATCCCCAGAGTTTGCGCGCTTCCCACCAGCGGCTGATGGCTTGGGTGTTGCGGAAACCGATGAAGATCGAAACCGTGATCCCAAGAATGCGCAAAACCCCACCACTTTGAAACCAGCTCAGTGGGAGTTGATCACTTCCGACCAGCAGGCTCAAGGCAGCAAGCAGCAGAAGATCAAACCGCATCCTCCACAGCAGCTGAATCAGAACGACTGAGTAATCACGGCGTCGCGTTTTTGGAGGATGGCCGAAGGGGCCTTCATCAATGCTCAAAGGGAGGTTCACCTCTGATCGCTTTGCAGACCATCCTCTCCTTCTGGATGGAGCGTCCACAACGCCAGCCCGCCACCGCGCCCCCGGGCGGCCAGCCAGCCCGTTGCATCCCGATGGATCAAGGCAAAGAAAGGCAGGCGTGTTGGTGCCGGCTGCGGCAGGGGGCGCTCGATCCAGCGTCGGTTCCAGGCGAGAAGCACAACCTTGTTGAAGCTGAACTGGAGCAGGGGACGTCTGCCCTGCAGGTTTCCGGATCCCTCAAACAGCAACTGAAAGGGCCCAAGGCTCACTGCATTGCTGATCGCGAGCTGTTCGCTGGTGACTTGGTGCAGCACCAGCCGGGCCTGCAATCCGCGCAGGCTCCAATTGCTGAAGTTGGCTGGGCGCAAACTGCCTTTCTTCCAGACCCCCTGAAGCATCCAGCAGCCCTGCAGATCGGCGGTGGTGAGCTGGGTGCCTTGGCGACGTGCTTCACGCTCAAGCGTCAGCAGCGTGGGCGCATCGGGGTGCTGCATCACCACGGTTGGGAATCACTGGCAGCGATCATGGCCGTTCCGCCTGAATCGCCATGCATCCCACCTGGACCGAACAGTGGTGGCCCGTGGCTTACGTCCGGGATCTGGATCCATCGAAACCGACGCGGTTCACATTGCTGGAGCGTGACCTGGTGATCTGGTGGGATCCATCAGCTGCGCTTTGGCGGGTTTTCCCCGATGTGTGTCCGCACCGACTGGTTCCTCTGAGCGAGGGGCGCATCAATGAGCGGGGAGAGCTCGAATGCCCTTATCACGGTTGGAGTTTCGATGGTGAGGGACGTTGTCAGCACATCCCTCAGGCGGAAGAGGGAACCCGTAGCGACAGCCTTCGCTCCCGGTGTAACAGTCTTCCTACAGCCACGGCTCAGGGCTTGTTGTTTGTCTGGACGGGGACGCCCGAGGCTGCCGATCCGGATGCCCTCCCCCTGGTGCCGCAGCTGGAAGACAACCCGGAGAGCTGGACCGTGCAGGACACCTTCAGGGATTTGCCCATGGATGCCCTCACCTTGCTGGAGAACGTGCTTGATGTGAGCCACGTTCCTTTCACCCATCACCGAACTGTTGGGCGTCGCAGCAATGCATCACCTGTGAGGGCCGAGATCACCCATGAAGACAGGGATGGATTTTCCGCTGTCTGGGAGGAGGGGCCGCGGCGCGGCAGCCTTGGTTCGCAGTTCACCACGTTCCGAGCCCCTCAGCTGATGTGGCACGACCTGGATGCCAAGGGCTTTGCTCGCATCCTCACGGTTGTGTACGCCGTTCCTATTCGCCGTGGTGAGTGCCGTTTATTCGCACGCTTTCCGTTTCAGTTCCGCTCGCCGGCACCACGCTTGCTGCTGGGACTCAGGCCCCGTTGGCTGCAGCACATCGGCAATCACAAGGTGCTGGAAGACGATCAGGTGTTTCTTCACTGGCAGGAGCGGCTGTTTGAGGCTGCTGGTGGTGGCGCCGGCATCGATCGGGCTTTTTATCTGCCTTGTCAGGCCGATGTGTATGTGAAGGCGCTGTACCGCTGGGTGCAGTCCAACGGAGGTGACCCGTTTGCTGGTCAGCCGCTTCCTCCCCGTCAGGCGTTGGCTCCGTTGATGGATCGCTTGCACAGCCACACCCGCCATTGCCGCAGTTGTTCCACGGCATTGCGCCGTTTGCAGGCTCTGCGCCCCTGGCTGTGGGGATCGCTGTGGCTGTCAGCGGTGCTGGTGGGTCTGGGTCAGTTTGGGCTGCTGAGTTGGATCGGCCTGGTGCTGGGGTTTGTGACGGGTTTGGTGTTTCGACAATGCCAGCGATGGGAACACGGCCTGCGGGCCGGGGATGGTCTTGCGCCGCGCAATGATGGGAAATGACGCGTCCTTCAAGCAGCTGTGGCGATCAAGGTGACCTCCCCCTGTCCGGAGAGTGTGATCGTGGCGCTGGGTGCCAGGAATTGGCCTGTGTGGGCCTGTGAGGTCAGCACCTTTCCCTGGACGTATGAGCAAAGGGAAATCTGTTTGCTGCTCGAGGGAGAGGTGACAGTGACTCCTGAGGGTGGTGAGCCCGTGCGGATGACTGCGGGTGATCTTGTGGAGTTTCCCGCAGGATTGGCCTGCACCTGGGATGTCACCAAGCCCGTGCGTAAGCACTACCAATTCGGCTGAACCTGGGGCGTCAGTTCAGATTTCAACGTCGGTGCCCCATTGCGGGGTGCAGGTCCGCCATCCCACTCGCACCAGCTCTTTCCAGAGCAGTTCAGCGGTGTCGCGCCGTAGATGCACGCGTGTTTTCAGCAGGGGTGCTTCTCCTGGAACAGGTCTCCCTGAATCCACAAACACGCGTGGATCCTGGTGCCAGCTTTTTTCATCGGGGTGGAAGCGCTTGGTCTCGCTGGTGCGGGGATCCTGGATCCAACCGTGCTTTGGCATCGCTTGCGGGGAGAGAGGGCAGGCGTGCGCATCCACTCCTCGGCTTGAAACGGGGCGTAAGGAGAGCTTGGCGCCATGGGCCTGCTGCTGATACACCTGTTCTAGTCAGCTAGTACAAATGTGTCAATGCTTCGGGTTGGTGCCTGGCGGGTGGCGTCTTTCGGCAGCGTTCGCCATCGCCTTTGACTACAACGAAGGCAGTGGTTGGTTGGTGATGGAGATCAGCGTCTGGGAAGCGCCCGCCTCTGGAGCCGCGCTGCAGAGCAGTACCCGGTCTGTGCAGGAGCCAGCAGCCGGTGAGTTGGTCTTGGAGGTTTTGCATTGCGGCCTCTGCCACAGCGATCTCTCAATGATCGATAACGCCTGGGGACTGAGCGCTTATCCGCTGGTGCCAGGCCACGAGGTGGTGGGTCGGGTGGTCGCTGTGGGTGATGGTGTTGACCCTGGGTTGCTCGGGGACGTGCGCGGACTGGGTTGGATCAGTGGCAGTTGCAGCCATTGCCTTCAGTGCCTCGGGGGTGATGCCAATCTTTGCCCCTCCCTCGAGGCCACAATCGTGGGGCGTCAGGGGGGCTTTGCAAGCCATGTCACGGCGCGTCAGGACTGGACGATTTCCTTGCCGGATGGCATCTCTGTGGCCGATGCCGGCCCTTTGTTTTGCGGCGGCATCACGGTGTTTGCGCCGTTGATCGATGAAGCGGTCTCCCCGACGGCCCATGTCGCCGTGGTGGGCATCGGTGGGCTTGGCCATATGGCTCTGCAATTTGCCAAGGCCTGGGGCTGTCATGTCACGGCGCTGACCACCAATCTCGGCAAGGCTGAGGAGGCCCGTGGTTTTGGGGCCCATGACGTGCAGCTTTTGGAGCAGCTTCCTGCCCTGGCTGGTCGGTTTGATCTTGTGATCAACACCGTGAACCATCCCCTCGACTGGCCGGCGGTGATGGCTTCCCTGGCACCTCGCGGCCGACTCCATCAACTGGGGGCTGTGCTTGAGCCGATGCAAATCGCCGCCTTCGACCTGATCCCTCAGCGCCGCTCCGTCACCGGCAGTCCCACGTCGTCTCCAGCCAGCCTGTTGAAGATGGTGGAGTTTTGTGCCCGCCACGGCATTCGTCCACAGGTGGAACATCTCCCGATCAGCCAGATCAATGACGCCATTGCGCGCTTGAAGCGGGGAGACGTGCGCTATCGCTTCGTGATGGATTTCTAAGGAACGCCATCATGGGCAGCCCCCCGCTGTCGTGTCGCCATGGTTGAAGTCGCTCCCGCCCATCAGGCACTCAGCTGGGAGGCGTTGGAGGCCATGGCTCCAGAACCGATTGATCGCATCAGCGGGCCCACCAATGCCCAGGCCAGCTTGCGCTTGTTTGGCCACCCCGAAGATGCGGTGCGGGTGACGTTGTTCCGGGACCATCACGCTTGGTGCCCTTACTGCCAGAAAGTGTGGCTCTGGCTTGAATTTCGGCGGATTCCCTATCGGATCCGCAAGGTGACGATGCGCTGTTACGGCCCGAAGGAGTCGTGGTTCACCGCGAAGGTGCCATCGGGAATGCTGCCGGCGCTGGAGCTCGATGGTCGGCTCATCACGGAAAGCGATGAGATCCTGATCGCCCTTGAGCGGGCGTTTGGTCCGCTTGGCGCCTCGATGCTGACGCCGAAGGTGCGAGAGCTGCGGCAGTTGGAGCGCCTCCTGTTCCGGGCTTGGTGCATCTGGCTGTGTTCCCCCGGTCTGACTGCGCAACAGGACCAACGGGCCCGTGAGCAGTTTCACGCGATTGCCCAGAGGATGGAACAGGCGTTGGCGGCGGGTGGTGGTCGCTGGTTGGATCCGCAGGCACCGGATGGTCTGCAGCCCGGCAGCGCCGATCTGGTGTTCATTCCCTATGTGGAGCGCATGAACGCATCACTCGCTTACTACAAGGGGTTTTCTCTGCGGGAGCAGCATCCAGGGATCGATCACTGGCTTTCTGCCCTCGAGGGTTTGGAGACCTATCGCGGCACCCAAAGCGACTTCCATACCCATGCCCATGACTTGCCGCCTCAGATGGGCGGGTGCTGGCCCAATGGTGTTGAGGCTCAGCGTCGCTTTGCGGCAGCCATCGACTGCGGTGAAGGTCTCGGAACCTGGGAGGGACGCACGGGGGAGGATGCGGTCTTGGAAGGCCTTGGGGCCCTGCAGCCGGTGTTGCGTCACCGCCAGACCCTGATGGCCCGGAATCCCCTTGGTGCTGGTCTTGATCAACCTTTGCGAGCGGCGCTGACCCGCTTGACCACAGGGCTTCCGGTTCAACCTCAATCCGGAGCTGCCCTGGGTCTTCGCTATCTGCGCGATCGCATTTCCGTCCCTCGCGATATGCCCCTCCCCAGCGGTCGCCTGCTGCGTCAGGCCCTTGAGTTCACCGCCCAGTTGGATGGCGATGAGCAACCTGAGGCCTTGCCCCAGAACCATCGTTTTGACCAGGATCCAAGGCCATTTCTGGACCTGTGAGCAGGATCACAGCGTGGGGTGACGCAGGTCATCTCTGACGTCTCTCGATGCCGGGAAGGTGTGATCAATCGCACCAAGCCCAATGGCCCGCCATCCCCAGGCTGTTTATCGCTGCCCCCATTGCCAGAGCATCAAGGCTCAGTTCCATCACCTGGGGGGTGAGTGCCCGAGCTGCTTCCAGTCACTGCCGGAGGATCTCCAACCGGCTTACATGATCACCAATCCCCATCCTTTCCGTCGCGCCAAAGCACGTTCTGCATCGAGGGTGCCTCAGGGCTTGGGCTTGCCGACCCAGCTGCTGGTTGGTTTGGTGCTGGCGTTCTGTGTGGTGCCGTCCTTTGTGCCGGATCAGCTTCAGGCTCCGGAGTTCCAGGAGCTGTCGTCACAGATGCAGGCGGGTGATGATCGGCTGCATTGATCGAATTGGTCGGGATGCCCACCGTTGCCCTGCTCGGAACTGGATTGCTCGGTGAGGCGATCGGCATGCGCTTGCTCGCCCAGGGTGTTCGGCTCCTTGTCTGGAACCGCAGTGTGGCGAAGTGCGGGGCGCTGCTGGAGGCAGGGGCGGAGCCGATCGATCACCTGTCTGGTGCTGCTCGCCCCTGCGACACGGTGATCACGGTGCTCCGCGATGGTCCGGTCAGCGCTGAGGTGGTGGCGGCCCTGGATGATCTCGGTGGTGCGTGTTGCATGCCGATGGGCACGATGGGCATCAGTGAGTCGCGTGAGCTGGCCAAGCAGGTGCAGGCCCAGAACGGGTGTTATCTCGAGGCCCCGGTGCTGGGCAGCAAGCCTGAGGCTTTGAAGGGCAGCTTGTTGGTGATGGCTGGTGGTGACAACACCGTTTTTGAGGCTCAGCTGCCTCTGCTGCAGTTGCTCTCTGAAGCCCCCAAGCGCATGGGGGAGGTCGGAAGTGGGGCTGCCAGCAAGTTGGCTCTGAATCAGCTGATTGCCAGCCTCACCCACGGTTATTCCTTGGCGTTGCGCTTGGTGGAAGCCTCAGGGCTGGATATGGAGCGTTTCATGGAGGTGCTGCGCCCTTCGGCTCTTTATGCGCCCACGGTGGATAAGAAGTTGGAGCGCATGCTCGGCCATCACTACGCCGATCCCAACTTCAGTACGGCCCTGTTGCGCAAAGACCTGCAGCTGTTCCTGCGGGAGGCACCCCAGCTAGGTGTTGATGCTTCGGGATTGAACGGTCTGCTGACGCTGCTCACACGCGCCGAACACACCGCTCTCGATGATGGTGATTATTCGGCTCTGCATGAACTGACTTCAAAGCTCTAGATACCAGCGGATCATCGCCATCACCTGGCCTGCTGGACCGTGACCGGTCAGTAGCTCGCCGATGAGAGCAGCCAAGAAGCCGACCATGGCGACGCGGCCATTGAGGCGCTCCACTCCGGCCAACAACGTTGTGTTCCAGGGGCGCCGGGTCGTCAGACCCTCACCAAAGGCTTCCAAAGGTTCATAGCGGTAGCCGTCGTTGGACACGGGATGCAGCTGTCAGTCTCAGAAGAGTATGCGCATCCGCCAGGATCGATCCCAGTTGCCGTCCAGCCTCCGTGCCCACTGCTGATCAATTACGCAGCCTGTTCACCAAGCCGTACGGACAGCCAGCACCGTCGGAGCAGCAGTGGCGGGCTCTCTATGCCGAGGATGTTCATTTTCAAGATCCCACGCAGGAGCGTCATGGCATTGCTGCCTACATCGCTGCTCAGGAGGGCCTAATGCAGCGTTGTGATGATGTTTTCCTGACGCCTTCTGCGGTGCTGGTGGACGGCGAGACAGCCTTTGTGGAGTGGGAGATGGGTTTGAAGATCAAGGGAATTGAATTCATTTATCCCGGATCCAGTCGCCTGCGTTTTGACCAACAGGGCCTTGTCTGTGATCATCGCGACTATTTCGACTTCGTCGGCCCCACGTTCGCTCCTGTGCCCGTGGTGGGTGCCTTTGTGCGCTGGCTCTACAGACGTTTTGTGGACTGAAGATCAGAATCTGAGGAAAAACGGAAGATTGTCTTGGGAGTTTTGGCGTGTCGCTGATCTGACAAAAATTCAGGGATCTCTGGGCGATGGTGTCAAGACTTCGACCCCCTTGAAGATGGAGAATTGTGTTTATCGCAACGAAACCCCGAAAATGGTGGTTTTGAAATGTATCGGCGCAAACAACTTTTACCTGGAAAAAGTTGTGATGCCGGCGGAATGGTTCTGGTTTGAAGCGCCCCTGGAGGCGCGGGTTGAGATCTGGCAGATGGCTGTGAATGGCCAGCTGCTCAGCGTGCGTGCTGATGTTTCCGACTATCTCGCGACTCCCCAGCCCTCCCAGAAAGACTCGCTGGTGGCTTGAGGCGCCTTGGGTGGGAGGCCACACAATGGTCCCCATGACTGCACCCACGCTCCACAACGGTTCAGCTGAGGCACCGCTGACTTTTCTGTTGGCGCATGGTGCTGGTGCTCCGATGGATAGCCCTTTTTTGCAGGTGGTCGCCGAGGGGCTGGCCCGATGTGGATGGGAAGTGGTGCGATTCGAGTTCCCCTACATGGCTCGCACACGGCAGAGTGGCAAAAAGGCCGCTCCAGATCGGATGCCGGTGCTTGAGGCCTGTTTTCGAGAGCAGGTCGCTCTGTTGGCAGAGCGTCCCCAGCTGATCATTGGCGGCAAGTCCATGGGTGGTCGGGTGGCCACCCAGCTGCTCGATGCACTGGCTCCATCCACCAATGTGTGCGCTGGCGTCTGTATGGGCTACCCATTCCATCCCCCAGGAAAAGCTGATCAGCTCAGAACAGCTCACCTGCTCGAGTTGAAAACACCTCTGCTGGTGTTGCAGGGTGAGCGCGACACTTTTGGTCAGCCCGAGGAGGTGAAGGGGTATGGCCTGCCTGAGCAGGTCTCGCTCCAGTGGATTCCGGATGGAGATCACAGCTTCAAGCCCCGCAAGCGTTCAGGCTTGGATCTCGACCAAAACCTGGCTCTTGCGGTTGAAGTCATGGATCGATTCGCCCATCAGCTGGTGTCTTGAGCAGGCCTGAGCGTCTCTGCCCTTGAATGCCATCAGGCGGTAACGAGACACGAAGAATCCCTCCTGTTTTGTTTCAGTCCCTGGGGCTCCTCTCGCGTTGGTGACCGCTCCCGAAGGAGATTGAGAGAAAGAGGGCTTACGCCAGGAGGATGCATGGCTCAAGGCCTGATGGAAGCGGCTCGCCTGATGCGGAAACGGTTGTTCAGCGTGCTTCCGTCTCGTTCACCCCAGGAGGGGAAGCGTGCTTACACGAAGCGCGTGATTGCTGAAACCACGGAAGAGGCTTACGAAGTGGTCTGTGGTGTGGCTGGTTGTGTGTTGAAGAAAAAAGAGCAATAGCAGCAAGTGCATCGCTGGCCTCCCTCAGTTGAGGGAGGCTGCTCAATTTGCCGATCCCTCAACTGAGGGATCGTTGTTTGTTTTCACGGGTGTTTTGCCTGGTTGCATCGCCTGACAAGCAATTAAAAGCCCCACCGTGTGTCGGGGATTCTCTTCAAGGAGGGCGCGAGCGAGGGAATCCGCATGTTTCCGCCTTCCCGCGGCGCGTCGAGTCGTCGTAATGCTCATCGCAGCTAAAACCGGGTCTGTTCCACGGTGAGACGTCGAAGTCCTTTAGAGAGGGGCCGCGAGGCTATGCCTCCAATGCGTCGCGTGAGAGAGGTCGAGGGACCCCTCTCTTTTTTTAATGGCTATTCCGCCTCGGGAGCCCAACCAAGTTCCTTCTGCCATGTCGTTGCGCAGCAACGAGGCTGTACTGGCCGTCCAGGAGCCCACTGTTGACACCGATTGTTCAGGGGGAGCTCAAACTGTCGCAAATGCGCATTGAAGTGGTGTTTCTCACCCTGTTGGTGCTGCTGCCTGCCATGTTCTGGATATGAGTTTGACCCTTCAGTTGTTAGTGGCGCGTGGCACTGCACGCGGACTGATCAACGGCACTGCTTCACCGGACTATGGCGAGGTGATCACTTTGAGAAAGTTTTTAATGCAAGAAGGTGAAGATGGCCTTGCGTCGGGCTTGTTAAGCCTTGCCAAGACCATGCATCCCACTGCAAAAGAGCTATCAGATTTTGGTCCAGCTGCATAGGTGTATCACCGCACCTTGATGCTGGCTGAAGGTTGGGTCCGCAGGACTATTTTTGGCCGTAGTCGGCAAGTAGGCGTTTCTGGAAATTGAGCTGGCGGAGCTTCTCGACGTGCTGCTCATGCTCTCCGCTGCTCCAGTGGTGTGGGAAGGCAACGCGGACTTGAAGCTCTGCGATTTGATCGTTGAGATTTCTCGTTTGGTCCTCGGACCTAAGAACTTGTCCAGTGTGGATCATCACCCCTCCTGAGGAGCCCAGCCAATCTCCTTTTGCCACGTTGGTGCCCACTGCTGACAACGTTTCGTCAGATGCTCGCCCTGCTGAAGCTGCTTCTGCCACTCGCCAGCTGAACGGCATGCTCGGCTTGGCCGTCCACAACCGTCGATCACACGGATATGGCTACGGCTGGCGACGCTGACAGAACTGTATGCGGAGATACGGGTTCACAAAACGATATCTAGATTTGTTGTTGTTAATACAAATCGAGCAAGATTTTTGATTTGCTGGCCCCCAAATGGGGACAATTCAAAATAGCCTTATGGAGAGAAATAAATTTATGCGTGCCTAGTGATCTCAATGATATTTTGCCCTTAAGGTTTCTTTTAGAAGCCTTTGTGCTGGCGGGAGTTTTGGCCGTGTCTAAAAGCTTGAAAGAAGCAAGTCTCTTAGGAGTTTTCTTCCTGGTTGGCTTAGCAGCCCTTGAAGGCATGCTGTACTGGGCTGGCTTTTGAGTCGCCTGCTTTGCGGCAAGAAAAACCCAGATGCCGCTGAGCACCTGGGTCCGATCTATGGATCTCTGAGCGTTGTTGCTGAAGCTGGTTTTTGGTTCAGTTGTAAGAGGTCTGCGGCAGCGTGAAGCCCGAGTTCATGTGCTGCACGTCGAGCATGACGTAGGTGAGCCAGAGCAGGAGTGCGGCGATGCCGGATCCGGCTGCCACCTTGGCGATGTTGCGGAGCAGGATCTCCACCAGGCTGACGTTTTTCACGCTGAGAGCTCGGAAGCCGCCATCCTGAATGATCGGGCTGGCTGATGGCGCTTTTGACCTTGAATTCCCCTTGGATCAGCTTGGCAATCACGGCTGGTCTGTTCGCTGCTCTTCAGGTTTGGTGGATCGGCTCGCTGCTGCGACGCCAGCGCCGCAACCGTTTGGCGGCACCGTTGAGCTCCCGCGACTTCCGCGCCCAGTTGGAGCGCATCTTTCGTGCCGAGCCATGACGGGTTGTCCCTTCCGCGTTCCGCCTGCACCCTGAAGGGATGGCCTCATTTCTCAAGATCCGCACGGTGATGCGCAGCGATGTGCCTCTAATCACTGAGTGGGCGCGTCAAGAAGGATTCGCTCCCGGGAAGGGGGATGTGGGCATTTACCGGCAAACCGATCGCCAGGGCATTTGGGTTGGCTGCCTGGCTGGTGAGCCCATTGGCTGTATTGCCGGCGTGCGTTACAACCTCGCGTATGGCTTTATCGGTCTCTACCTCGTTCGCCCCGAGCATCGCGGCCATGGTTATGGCCGGGAGCTCTGGCAGTGCGCCCTCGACCACCTTGAGGATGTGGCCTGCGTCGGCCTTGAAGCCGCAGAAGCCAGAATCAACGATTACGCCGGCTGGGGTTTCCAGAAAGCGTCACCCACCATCCGCTGGCAGCGCAGCGGCACGGAGCAAGACCAGACCCCCAGCCACTCTGATTTGCCACTAGGTCTACAGCTGCTGCGAGGCGATGCCATCCCTGAATCGGCGCTTCAGGTTTATGACGCGCAACGGGAGCTGAGCCCGCGCCCCCATTTCCTCTCAGATTGGTTGCATCACCCTGCAGGCACGGTGCTGGCTCTGCTCGATCAGCAGCAGACGTGCCATGGGTTTGCTCGCATTCGTCCGTGCTTGCTCAAGAGGGGGGAAGGGTGGAGGATCGGACCGCTGTTGGCAGATTCCCCCGCTTTGGCGGCGTTGCTGATCCGCAACCTGCTTTGCGATCACCCCGGAGTGGTGCTCATCGATTCGCCCGGTGGCAATGGTGAAGCCTCTCCATTGCTGCAAAGCCTTGGCTTTGAGCCCGTGGCGCGCACTCTTCGGATGTATCGCGGGGTGATGCCGACCCAAGGCCTTGAAGACGTGTATGGGTTGGCCTGCCTCGAGTTGGGTTAACGCTGCGTTTGCGCTGCAAACCCCGATCAGATCTGCACCATGCCGCAACGCATTCCTTTGAGGACGGCTTGCACGCGGTTGTTCACGCCCAGCGTCTTCAAAAGCCGCTTGGTGTACGTGCGTGAGGTCTCTTCACTCACCACGAGTTGTTCGGCGATTTCGCGATCTGACAGTCCTTGGGCGAGGCGATCCAGCACTTCATATTCCCTGGGTGTGAGTCTTGGGCAGCTGAGGTAGGGGAGGTGGCCCGAACGCAGTGATTCGCTGCGGTAGTAGTGATGTCCCATCACAGCCAACACGGCTGCCTCAAGAGGCTTCCGGTCTTCAATGATGTCGGCCTCCGCCACCACTGCCTCAAGCCATGGAGCATTGGCATATTCAACGGGGATGGAGTCGCTGAGCGCCAAGACCACCACCTTCAGCCCGGGTTGAAGTTTGCGTGCTTTTTCTGTCAGCTCGAAACCGTTGCCCCCTTCCAAGCGGTCGGTGCAGATCAGGAGCTCGAACTTGTCCTGTTCTAGGTAGTGCAAACAGCTGTCTTCATCTGTCACTGCACAGCCGATCTTTCCCTGATCGCGGAAGCTTTCGCAGAAGCAGCGGAGGAAAAACCGCCCCTTCATCGCCAGAGCTACTTTGCCCTGCACGGAGACACACAGCAAGCGGTCCTCGTCGCCATGGCCGTTTTGACTTTGCAGATATGGGGTGAGATCCATGCGATCTACGGCAGGCAACGAGGGAGTCGAGATCTCCCCCGATCCAAGGTTGGCTCAAGGAGCAGGCGACATGCCTTGTCAGGCTTCAGTCGTCATAAACCCGGCATTCGGGAGCATCAGGATTCAAGTCGCAATGTAGCTCGAGAGCTGTGGGGTCGTGATGATCATTGGGGTGGTTTTTCTGATAGGTCTCAAGCTGGGCGAGCTCTTCGCTGAAGTGGGCTTCTTTGGCTTGATCGCCATTCCTTCGGGCGGCCTCGACTTCGAGGCGGTCCTTGCTGATGTGTGTCTCGATGCTGTCCATGCGCCGTCAATGGTGGTCCAATCCACATAGGCCGAATTAGGACACCGGAGCTACCCCCATTCGGGGACCTTTCATTGCTCCCATTTGGGGGGAGACGATTTCAGTTCATGTCGGGCAAGGTTGCTTGTAGTTCGTCGGAGTCTGCTGCTGATGGTCGTTCCCCCATCCATCACCATCGGTGAACTGGAAGCGAAATATCCCCTGTATTGCAAGGCGCTGCGGATGTTGCTCCTGGAAGGTCGCAGCTCCCAGCAGTTGCAACGAACGCTCTGTTGGGATCGTTTGAGCACCTTGCATCACTCGCTCCCACGTCGGTACAAAGCGCCCGATCATTTGGTGGTCTTGTATCAACGCGAGATCGATGATCAGAAAGCCGAAATCGTCTGTTGAAGCTGCGATTGATTCGGTGGTCTTGTGAAGAAAAAAGCCCCCGTTGGTGAAGACCAACGGGGGCTTTGAACTAACTGGCGGCAGCCGCTTTGCTTCTTCGGCGGCGTTTGGTTTTCACGGGAGCCGGAGCCATGCGCTGATACAGGGTTTCAGGGTGGAGAAATTGCAAGGGCATGGCTTGATTGAGACGCTGCAGGCGTTTCCAGCAGACTGAGTCCTGCGCCTCAGTCATGCTGGCTCCGTCCTGAGCCAGCAATTGCAGAGCTTTCAAATAAATGCTCTGGCTATCCCGCAGCTCTTGGAGGCTCAGCTGGGTTGTGAAGGTGGACTGTGTCGTCATGGTCAGACTCCTGCACGAGCTAGCAGGGCGTAGGCGCTCCGTCGTGGAGAGGCGAGTGGGCTCAGCTCAGTGCTGATCTTTTCTTCGCCTTGACGACCCTCAAGGATCATCTGACTTCCCATCAGCACAAGCTGAAAGGACCAGGTACCGATGGCAAAGCTCATGCGATGCGCTCAACTCCAACAACAAGGCACTTTTGGCCTGTTGTGACCTTGCTGGTTAGGCATCGTTCTTGTCAGCACCCATATGGGGACAGTTGCGGCGGATTCAGCCGCAGGCTGTTAGAGGTGACCCATGGACGACTCCACCAGTCGACAATCGATCGAGCAGCAATTCGCCAGGGCGCAGGAGCTGGGTCGCTGGCTGACCGATGACGAGCTGGCAGCCGAAGCAGAGCAGGAATCCTTGCGACTGGCTGAAGTGCAAAAGCAGAAGTCGGTGCGAACCCGACTGATGGTGCTCACGGCGGTGTGTGTGGTGCTCCCCCCGTTGTGGCCTTTGGCTTTGGGTTTGACGCTGTATCTGCTGTTTCCCAGCACCAGCTCACGTCTTTTCCTGGCCGCAGGAGTCGGTGTGATCCTTGCGGTGATAGCGGGGCTTGGGCTGTCGGTTCTGCTGTTGATCTGGCTCCTGTCAATTCTGTTCTGAAGGGTCTGGCGCCGGCTGAATCGGCGGGGCATGGTGGGTGCGCAAGACATGCAGATCGATGAGCTGGCAGGAGCTCGAGCGCTTGGTGAGTGATGTGGAATCCGATGGGGTGATCCGCCGGGCCATGAAGTGTTGCCGTTCTCAGCACGAGTTTGTGCTGGCTGCACGCCGCCTTGGCTATCGCATCACCCGTGTGGATCTTCAGCTGGCGTTTGAGGAGGAGCAGCGCGAGCTGCGTATGGCGGCCGATCAATTGGCCGCCGATCAGTTGTTATGCGGAGATGGTTGAAGGCGGAAGAGCCTGCAGAATGCGCGTCTGAAGCGAATGCTGATCATGCGAACTCTGCGGGTGGTATCCAGCCTGATCTGCGTTGCGGTGATGGTGCTTCTCTCGGGGCCAGTCGCGCCGGCCTGGGCTGCCGATCTTCAGCTCAGTGATGTCAGCCTGGCGGCCTGTGATCAAGCCGATCCAGGTGCCCAGCCTGGCCCCAGTGGGGACCCTCGACGAGCCGGTGTCACCCGCACTGCCGGTGCCAGTTGTTATGTGCTGAGTGGAGCTGTGAACAACTCCGGTCGTAAGCCCGTCTTTGACACGGATGTCTATGCCCGGATCCTTGATGCCAGTGGGGAACCGGTGTTGCAGAACCGCACCCGCGTGGGTTCGATCGGGGATGTGGAGCCTGGTTCGCATCCCTTTGCTCTGCGGTTGGCTGTCCCTGCGGGAACACCAGGGCCGTTCGAGGTCTCCAATGCACGGGCACGGGGCTTCAGCGCTCCGGTTCGCTCCCGGGCAAGCGATGACGAAGACTTACTTCCCCTCGAACAGCAGGTGATTGATGTGGAGGATCCAGGCGCCTGAAGGCCTTGGGATTCAGAGAATCGTTGAGTTGGATAGGCAATCAACAACTCCGCTCGTGGCGGGGCTGTTTTTAACTCTGTTGTCAGGGGTTGACTGGGATGGCTTCGAGTTGCGTGCGTTCATTCTGCGAGTCGTAATCGGCAACGATTTTCTCGTTGTTTTTGACCCCCAGATATTTGTTGTTTTTCATTGACCGGAATTTATAAGCCCCTGGTGCATTCTCGACCCTAAAGAGCTTGCTGCTTGTTGTGGTGGTGCACTGCTTGGCTTGAAACTTCAGCTTGTTGTCGTTCCGTTCGATGGTGGCCCAGCGGCGTTGGTCTTTGCTGCTGCGCAAGGCGTAAAGGAAGCCGTCGGTGGCATTTCCTCCAACGACGAAAACATCAAAGCTGCCCCAGCTTCCTGCAGAAGGTTGTTGTGTTTTTTGGGCTTTCAGGCGCTTGTTGTTGCCACTGGCTTTCACAAATTTGTTGTTGTAAAGCGATTTCATCACAAAAGTTCCCATGAAGTCGCCTTGTTCGCAGGGCATGCCGCCATTGCCGGCTTCAACGGGTGCGGAGAGGCCGATCAGGGCAGTGCTCAAGGTCAGGGCTGCGCTGCCGAGGGCCAGGGTTTTGCGGAATGAGTTCAGAGTCATGGTGCCGAGGACTTGGGGAGACGTGGGGGGCGGTTCGCCCCGATGCGGTCACCATCTCCGCTCCTGATGGCTGACGCGCTGATCGCCGTCAGCGTTCCCCGTGAGCTTGCTCACAGGGGGGTTGACATTGCTCCTGTTCGGCTTCCTTTTCAGCAGTCACCAACTCGAGGAAAACCGGTATCAAGCGGTTGGCTTGGGTTGCGCTGGGTCTGCATATTGATGTCCCAGCTGGCCCAGTTGTGCCATTGGGATTGCGTGGCCGGTTGCGCTGTGGCCACCAGGGCCTCATCAGTCCAGTAATCAGGGCTGTCGAGCGTCCCGAGCAGAAGTGGGCAGGAGGGTCCAGCCTGCATGGCTGACACTTTCAGCTTTTCTTAAGCCTGGCCCAGGTCTTGCATCCGTTGCAAGCGTTGTGGATCGCTTGGCGGTGATCGATGCAGCGGCTCTGATCGGCATAGTCTTCTTGAGCCGCAGGTTGACCCGATGAAACGGATTCTGATTGTTCACAATCTCCTGGAGGGCCAAAAGATTGTGCATGAATTAGATGATAAGGATTTTGCGATTGAGTTGGTAGAAGGCGAGCATTTTGACGAGAATGATGACCTCGATGTGGAGTCGCGTTTGTTTTTTAAGGTTGATTGAGATCCCTCTGGTCGCGAGGCTTCTTTTTGTTGGGTTGTTTGAGACGCATCGGATGCCGAATTCATGGCCGTGACATGGTCTGTCAGGCCTGGCTGTGGCTGGTGGTGCCGTGCTTATCGAGTTGGAAAATCCTCGTTAGAGATGTCTTATAAAGCAGATGGTGCTTTGACCTGCCAATTCTGAATTATGCAACTTGTGTTGGCTGCTGTGGGCCTGATTGCCTTTCTCTGGGGAACCCAAATGTTGGTACGCCGTCAGTTGGAGTCTCAGCAGGCGGATGGAGAGGATGATGCTTAGGAGCTGGCAAAACCATCCAACAGAGCTTGAAGTTTGGTGCGGAAATCTCCTTTCGGCATGCCTCCCTTCAGCTCACCGTGAATCGTGAAGTCTGATTCAGGGTTGCTGACCAGGAGATAGGTGGGCCATCCCATCCCTTCCTTGTTGGGGTACTGGGCTAACAAAACCTTTCTGTATTTGCGATAGGTCTCTGTGTCTTGCAGCATCACCGATACGAACTCGCAGCTCAGTTCCTGTGCAACGTTGCTGTCGTAGTGGCTCATGCGGTGGCAGGTGCCGCAGTCTTCTGAGCTGAATTTGAGCAGATGCATGGACGATCTCTGCGGATTCTCAAGTTAGCCAGAGCTTTTTGATCGTCTTGTTTTCTTGATGCCACCGTTGGAATCGTTGATGGGCCCTTCTTGCTGCGGCCTTCGCCGACCGCATTGGCCGCGCAGGAACCTGACCTGATAGAACGGACTTGGACGCATGAGACCCATGTCCGTTCAGTCTGTGGTGTCGACTCCTCTGGGTTCCTCGATCGAGGCCCTCGGTGATGGGCTTTATCGCGTTTGCGATGCGGAAAAGCATTGCAAGAACGTGCGTGGCTTATGGCCAGCGGGTGAGCTGGTTCGTGAGATGGAGGTGCACCGCCGTCGCCCCGGCAAGCGGCTCCAGGCTGGCTAAGGCCATGGGTTAGGCAGGGAGCGCATGGCTTCTTCCGTCTGGCTGGTGCTGAGCCCCTGTTGGCAGATCACCCAGTTGGTCGCAGCTTTCTGGGTCTGCCAGGCCTGCAACAGTTGTTTGGCCAGATGTCTGAGCTGGGCGGGGTCACTGGTGGCATCGAGGGCTCGATTGAACTGCTCGAGGTGAAAGTGCTGTTCCGTGCTCAGTTCAATTCCTGACGACATAGTTGCCTCCAGACGATGCTGTGAAGGTATCGCTGTGAACGTTGGCGGTTGTAGCGATCTCTACCGCTGGGCGTCTGTGTCAGTGTTTCAAGTTGTGATCTCTGGCGCGTGTGCTGGGTGGTTTGTGCAGATTGGACTGGTGCTTCTGTGCGGCGTATGCGTCTGACCTGGGCTCAGCATCTGCAGGCGGCGCGAACCCTCCAGCTCCACGGCGACGCTGATGTAGGCGGGAGTTTGTGCTTGATGGGGATGGCTTTATTGATGCTTTCAGAGGATCTGCTGGAGCTTGAGATCCAGCGCCAATGTGTCGTGTCTGACCATTGAGTAACTCTGACTCAGATTCGGTAGGGCTCGTCTCAGGCAGTACGCGTAAAGATCGTTTGCTGCGGTTTGTCCTTGCCGCATTGCGCATTGCTGCCAGCACGATTGCTCTGGTGGAGCTACTGCGTTCCGACTGGGCTGGCGGAGTCAGCGCCTCATTGGCGTGGTTGTTGTTTGTTCAGGTGGAGCGGCGTTGGCGGGCTGACGGTTGACGATGAAAAAGCCCCCTTGATGAGGGGGCTGTTGGGTTTGCTCTTGTCGTCCTGCTTTCAGATGCTGTAGCGGATGCCCCGATAGCGGAGTTCTGTGGGCTTCTTCGGTTTCAGGGCGGTGTGATGCGCGTCGATGTATTCGACGCCCCGATAGGCCTTGGCCATCAGGCGCTGCGCTTCCTGCAGTGCAGCCCGCTTGCGCATCTGGTTGCGGGTGATTTCGAGGGTGTTCATGGTTGAACTCCACAGTGTCCGCGTCCCCGTTGCCTGGCGTGGATCGATCTGCAGCCCACGGAAGGGGGCCCAACGTGGTTTCAGTATAGCCACTTTTGTAGCCATTGCTACCAAAAAACAATCTTGGCTGGGTTGTTGGTTCGTCCGCAAGGTGCGGATTGGGTGCGCGATCCTCGAGAGAAGTGGCGCTGTGGCGTGATGTGTGGGCGTTTTTCCCTTCAGTGCTCAGCCGATCAGTTGCCGCTGCCTTTGCTTGACGTGCTCCCAGACGATCACAGGCGCCACTACAGCCCGCGGGCTGTGGTCTCACCTTCTGAGCCTGTGCTGGCTTTGGTGCACGACGAAGGTGTCCAGCGGGCGTCGCTGCTGCTTTGGGGGTTGCTGCCCTCCTGGGTGAAAGACCCAGCCCAGGGGCCAAGGCCCATCAATGCGCGCTCTGAGACCGTCGCAGAGAAACCCAGTTTTCGCGGCGCCTGGCGCCACCGTCGCTGTTTGATTCCAGCGACGGCATTTTTTGAGAAACAGCATTGTTTTCGGCCATCCCAAGGAGGTGTCTTCTGGTTGGCCGGGCTGTGGGAGCGATGGCTCGGCGCCGATGGCAGCGAGGTTGACACCTGCACAGTGCTCACCACCTCTCCCAATGCCTTAGTGAAGCCCTGGCATCCGCGCATGCCCGTCTTGATTCCTGAGGGGCTCGAGCAGGCTTGGCTTGCCCCTGTTCATGGGGCCGAGCTCCACGCTTTGGAAGCGTTGTTCTCGCCCTGGTCCGCCGCAGGCTGGATCCATGAGGGGTCTGGTCCCTGCTCGGGGCGATCCAATGTGCTCCAGGGGTCGCTGTTCTGAAGGCCCTGTTTTGGCGATCAGCGGATGGGTGACTTACTGCCCGGGTTCGTTGGAATCGGCGCTCATGGTCGACGTGAGGAATTGAATCGGCACGCTGAACGTGCAGATCGCATGGGGATCTCCAGGGAGGATCGCCACGCAGGCCACCTCTCGATCGCGATGGCTGATCCGGCTGTGCATCACGAACGCAGTGGCGTCCTCGACGCTCCACATCGCTTGCCCACCGCTGCGTCGCTCCTCCAAGTAGGTCTCCCAGATTTCGCCAAAGGCTTCGGCGTCATCTCCATTGCTGAATTCTTCGCGTGCTTGTTCCAGTCCCACCGTGCTGAATCGATCAAAAAAACGTCGCATCAACGGCGTGCCGATGACGGCGGATGCCTTCAGCACCGAATTGATCGTGCCGACGGCGGTCACGGTGAGCCGCGGCTTCCCGTAACGCGCATCAATCACGCCAACAGGCAGATTGAGATCCCAGTCGGCGTGACCACTCACTGCGCAGGCCAGGTCAAAGAGGCCTCCTGCACACTGCTTGACCAAATTCTGAATCGCTCGTTTCTCCATCAGTCGTTGTTCTGCATGTCTTCTCGTCCGCGTGACCGCCCCACCAAAGTCTGCCCGGTGTGTGGTCGTCCCTTCCAATGGCGAAAGAAGTGGAAGGATGTGTGGGATGACGTGCGCTATTGCTCTGAACGCTGTCGCCGTCAGCGCAACCGGGTGGCAATGGAAGACGCCAGTTCGGACTAATGGATGGAAGCTTCCGCTTGAACGGGCTGTTAGGGCCCTTGTCGCCTTATGGGAATCGAACACCGCTTCCCTCCCATCAAGTTGAACACCCACGAGTCATCAAAAAACCCTGGTGCACAGGGCCCAGGGCTGGTGCGCAGCCAGTGATTGTCCCCATCACTCGGCTCGGCCTTATCAATAGGTCTGGTGCCGTCTGTTTCGCAAGCCCCAGATCTGGTGTTGTTGAGCGGCTTCGGAGGGGGGAGGCTTTGGCGTCAGCCCTGAAAGCGATGCCAAGCGTGTCTTTGGGCTCCAGATCTGGTGCTTGCAACAGATAAGACTTTGCCGTGTGGCATAAAAAAACCCCGCCGAAGGCGGAGTTTTGAAGGGGTTTCAGGACCGGGCGTCTGACCTTGTTTCGACTCCGGCTTGAAACCTTTCTCCTCACAACTGCACCATCGCCATGCGACTGGCACTGTGCCAGTTGTGGGTGGACGCTTCTGGGATTGGTCATGCTGCTGCTCTGGGCGTGGTGCTGCTTGCGTTGCTTGGCGCTTCCCCTGAGTTCGCTTCTTGGGCCACGGAGTGAATGGCGTCCAGCCACGGTTCGCGGCCCGCTTGACCTTGATCCAGTCTGGTGGAACGTTTTTGACGCAATATCGTCTCGTTTCTGTGCTTCTTGGCGGTTTCTTGGCGGTTTCCTTCGCTTAAATTGAGTGATTGAACGGTTCAGCGACAGGTGGCTGAAGCTGCAGGTGTTCGTTTGGGTGGCGCTGTCGAGGTCGACTCTCTTTCAAAACCCAACGGACACGCCCTCACCGCGCTCGCTTTGCACCGCCAAAATGTGAGACTTCTCCTGCACGGTCTGAATCCGCAGGGTCAGCAGCGATGACGATGCGAATCGAGGCCGACCGTGTTTGTGTGAATTACAACGGCACCGTTGCTCTGCACGATGCCTCCCTCACCCTTCCCGCAGGTTGCATCTGTGGCTTGGTGGGCATGAATGGGGCGGGAAAATCGACATTGTTTAAAGCGCTCACTGGGTTTGTGCGGCCATCCCGGGGACGTATTCGCATTAATGGCCTGACGGTGTCTGAGGCCCAGCGCGAGCAGGCGGTGGCCTACGTACCCCAGAGCGATGGCATCGATAACAACTTCCCTGTCTCGGTCTGGGACGTGGTGATGATGGGTCGCTACGGAGCGATGAATCTGCTGCGCATTCCTCGCCGTGTTGATCGGGTGGCTGTGCGCGAGGCGTTGTCCCAGGTGGATCTGCTTGAGCTGCGCGATCGTCCGATTGGTGCGCTCTCGGGTGGTCAGCGCAAGCGTGCATTTCTGGCCCGGGCCATTGCCCAGGGGGCTTCGGTGTTGTTGCTGGACGAACCGTTCAATGGTGTGGATGTGCGCACGGAAAAGCTGATGGCGGATCTGTTCCTGCAGTTCCGTGATGAAGGGCGCACCATTCTGATTTCCACCCACGATCTCAGCCATGTGCGCGAGTTTTGTGACCTGGTGGTGCTCATCAACAAAACAGTGTTGGCCTACGGCGAGACCTCTGAGGTGTTCACCCCCGAGAACCTGTCCCTCACCTTCGGGGGTGTGCGACCCGATTTACTGACGGGTAACAGCTCCGCTGATCGCGAAGACCGGCCCTTGGGTTGATTCCTGATTAAAACGGAGTTGCTGCCCTGCGGGAGTGCCTGTCTGCCATGGACCGAACTCGCGAAGGCGTCTTGTTGGTTGACTTCCATCACTTCCCGCTGATTCCTCTGTTTGAAGAGGTGGATGAAGACCTGGTGGTGAGCTGGATGGTGCATCGCCCCCAGCGTGGGGTGCAGGTCGGTGAGCGATTGATTGAGCGGGATCGGCTGGCCGAGCAGGCGTTCCTTCTGCTTGATGGGGAGTTGATGGTGCATCTCGACTCTTCTCCCTCTTATGCCCTGGGGTCGGTATCCCCCGGTGAATGCGTCGGAGAGGTGTCGACCCTGTGTGGCATCCCCGCAACCGCCAACGTCAGTGCTGCCGCCGACAGTGTGGTGTGTGAGGTGCCTCGCGATGAATTGATTGCCTGGGCTCGGCAGTCTCACCAGTTTGCGTTCAACCTGATCACCCTGATGGGGCGCCGTTTGCGCACTTCCAACCGATTACTCAGCGATGAACAGCACGCCCGGGAATCCTTGTAGACGCGGTCTTTGAGCGATGCCCTGCCAGCGGGTCTGCATCGCCGCTTTGATTAGCCCCCAAGCGTCTGTCGTCTTGTTTTGAACAGGCCGCGCCATCGGCGACCCAGGCCTGAGAGACTGCCCGGGTGCCGTGGAGCCATAGGTGCTGATCGACTGGGTGCTGGAACCATTGCGCCACGAATTCATGGTGCGGGCTCTGCTGATTAGTGCGTTGGTGGGCTCTGTTTGCGGCCTGCTCTCCTGCTACATGACCCTCAAGGGTTGGGCGCTGATGGGCGATGCCGTTTCCCATGCGGTGTTGCCGGGTGTGGTGCTCGCTTACGCCCTCGGTCTCCCTTTTTCCTTGGGGGCGTTTGTTTTCGGCGTTGGCTCGGTCGCAACGATCGGGTTTGTGCAGCAGAAATCGCGCATCAAGGAAGACACGGTGATCGGCCTCGTTTTCACTGGCTTTTTCGCTCTCGGGCTGGTGCTGGTGTCGAATGTGCGCAGCAACATCGACCTCTTTCACATCCTGTTCGGCAATGTGCTTGGCATTTCAGGCAGCGACATCCAGCAAACACTGGTGATCTCTGCTGTGGTGCTGAGCGTGCTGCTGTTGTTCCGGCGCGATTTGCTGATGTTCTGCTTTGATCCCACCCACGCCCGCTCGATCGGGATCAACACTGGTTTCCTGCACTATCTGCTGCTCTCGATTCTGTCGCTGGCTGCGGTGGCCGGCTTGCAGACCGTGGGCATCATTCTTGTGGTCGCGATGCTGGTCACTCCGGGAGCAACCGCCTATTTGCTCACCGATCGCTTTGATCGCATGACGCTGCTGGCGGTTGCCAGCAGCGTGATCTCCAGTGTGGTGGGTGTGCTGGTGAGCTACTGGACCGATCGTTCTCCGGCGGGCTGCATCGTGTTGGTTCAGACCGGTTTGTTCGTTTTGGCTTTTCTGTTCGCGCCCAATCACGGCATCTTGCGGCGCCATTCATTGCTGGCTCGTTGAACCCCGCCAGGGGTGTCTGCATTAGAACGTGTTGATCGGTTCCTCGGGAGATCACCCCGGGGAGGTAACGGGGAAAGCGCGGTGAAAATCCGTCACTGTCCCGCAGCTGTGAACCAAGCCCTCTTCGGTTTTGGTAGTCAGAACGCCCGCCGAGCTTGTTCCCTTCGACGAGGATCGATTGATGTCTGTGTTTCTGACGGCTGCCTCTGGCGCACGGCTTGGTGCTCTGGGCGTTCTGGCTTCTGTTGCAGGGTTTGGCGCCAGCGTTCAGGCCCACCATGTGCCGGGGGATGATCACACCGGTGTCATCCTGTCTGCTGATCCTGCGCCCCACTCCCACTCGTCTTCACGTGGAGTGAAAGCCATGTTTCCCACCCGCGAACAAGCTGAAGCTGCTGCTCCCCAGTTCGGCTGTGAAGGGGCTCACCAGATGGGTGAACAGTGGATGCCCTGTTCCTTCCACGATCACGGCGCGAAGGCGGGCGAGTAGCGCCAGGCGGTGTGACGAACTGCAGCGAGGGGCCTGACTAGGGATCTCAGGCCTCGGAGAATGGCATCAGTGCTTCGCCTTTTCCGATGCGTGCCCTGTTCTCTGTTGTCGTCGCTCTGATCCTGCTGATCTCGGCACCTATTTCTGCATTCGCTGGTGATGCCGTTAGCGGTGCCAAGGTCTTTTCTGCCAATTGCGCTGCCTGCCATGCCGGTGGCGGCAATGTGGTGAATGGTGAGCACACCCTCAAGCAAGATGATCTCAAGGCCTATCTCGCCCAATACAACAATGGCCATGAGAGCGCCATCGTTGCCCAGGTGACCTATGGCCTCAATGAGATGCCTGCCTTCATTGGCACTCTCACTGAGAATCAGATTTCTGATGTGGCCGCCTACGTCGAAGAGCAGGCCAGCAACGGTTGGAGCTGATCCCTCTTTGTGTTTTTTCAAGCGGTCTGGCCGGTGCGGTCAGACCGCTTTTTTGTTGATCTAGCTGTGTAGGCGGCGACGTTGGATATGGCCGTTGCTCCAGGTCCATAGGCATGGAGGTGTGTTCAGTAGACGTTCAAGATCCGGTCGATCCCTGAGGCTGACCGGAATGAATTCCGTGTGGAAGTCGAATTCGGGGTCACGGATGGATTGATTGAGCACCGTGCTCCCCTGGGCCGGCGACACAGAACGGTGATAGGTGCCGATCGGAATTTCCAGCGCTCCCATGGCCCGTTCCAGTTCGATCACATGGTGCGGCTGGCTCCAGCTGGGATTCAGCAGGGTGAAGGTGCGGTGGCCTTCGAGCACCAGGTTGTGGTCGACCTGGTGGTGGTGCACATAAAACTGCTGGATGCCCTCGTCATCGGGCGGCGAGATGGCAGCACCGTGATGGGCCACCACATCCGTTCCGTTGGCGCCCGGCACGCCGGCATCGAAAAAGGTGACGGATGGCGTCTCCCGAAAGACGTGGATGGGGATGAAGTGAAGGCGCATGGCAGGGTCCTCCGCGTTTAGATCCAGATCAGTTCGATCGTCAGCGCGTGTTCCAGGTTGCGTTTCACCGGGCATTCATCTGCCATGCGCATCAGCAGGCGCCGTTGCTCTGGCGTGCACTGCTCGGGTAGGTGCACGTGAAGACGTAGCCCTTCGATCTTTCGGGGACCTGTTTGGGTCATGCGTTTCTCGACCCGGGCCGTGGCTCCGCGCACGTCCCATTGCCTGCGCTTGGCGGTAATTCCCATCACCGTGAGCACACAGGTGCCCAGCGATGTCGCCAGCAAATCAGTGGGGGAGAAGCTTTCCCCCAAACCATCGTGGTCTGGTGGGGCATCGGTTTGCAACTGACGGCCCGAGGGGCCGTGGGTCGCCTCGCAGTGCAGATCTCCGGTGTAGCGGCAGTCGATCGTGGTCATTCCCACTCTCCGCGTTCTCTCCTCAGTCTCGTTCTCTCCTCAGGGTTCGACCATCGCGAACATGCACCGTGATGGATGGCAACGGCGCTCGTGTTGATCAAAGTGAAGACGGTTGTTCAGCGCTCTTGAACGATGGGCCGCGGGGTGGGGGTGCTGGCACTGTTCATCCTGTTGAGGGGCAGTGACAGCTCCTTGCTGAAATGGCTGCAGATTCAGGGGGCCGCGACGGCCGGTGCCGGTGGTGGGCAACCCATCAGTTTCTGCAACGTGTTCTTCTTCTCCAGCTTGGTCACCGGTTTGGTGATCTTGTTCTGGGATCGCCACGGCACGGTTCGTCGTTTGCCGTCCCTGACCCCAACGGACCGGCGCCTGTTGGTGACCCACTCCTTCACCGGCTTCTTCCTGGCGCCCATGGCCTATTACCTCGCCCTTGAGCACCTCAGCGTTGTGCAGCAAACGCTGCTGTTCAGTCTCACCGTGCCCTGCACCGCCTTGGTGGCCTGGTTTGTGCTCAAGGAATCCTTGCCTCGGTTGTTCCCGGTCAGCTGTGGCTTGATCACTCTCGGTCTGCTGCTGTCTGCCCGTGCTGGTGCAATGGCAGAGAGCCTGGGCATGGCCCTGGATGGTCGAGGGGTGCTCTGGGCGTGTGTGGGGATTGCTGCCTTTGCCTGGAGTGGTGTGAATGCACGCCTGCTCAGCCAGAAGTCGATTGGCGTTGGCCTCAGCATTGGCGTGAGCAGCCTGATGGCAGCGCTGGCCTTCGCGGTGATCGCCATCCTGCTGTTCGGCCCCACTCACTTCATGGCGTTGCGCCTTTGGTGGGTGTTGGGGGTGATCGGTGGGTATGCGTGTCTGGTCACCCTTGGCAGTCAGTGGAGCCTGATGCAGGCCTATGCCTGTCTTGGTGTGGTGACGGTCACGGTGTGGGCGACGCTCACCCTGGTGGTTTCGCTGGTCGTGGCCCATGGGCTGCTGGCGGAGCCCTTAAGCCCGATGGCAATCGTGGCTGCTGCGCTGGTTGTGCTGGCTGTCTTGGTGCAGCAGTGGTCTCCGATGGCGCGTCGAGCGCCCTAAGCGTTTAGCTGTTGATTGGATACATGACGCGCGACCGGTTGCGCATCAGCAGCCGCTCATCGATGGTTTTGCCGGTGGTTCGATCCACTTGGCGCTGCCAGAGGCTGTTGCAGCGGTAGTGGACTTCCCCGTCCTGTTCAAAGTGATGGTCCTTTTCGATCACCTGGTAGCTGAAGGGGGGCATCGATTCCGCCCGCAGTTCTCCGCAGAGATGGGTGTCATTCAGCCACACCATCAACTGCAGAGTCTGATCAGTGGGGTTGCGAAAACGCAGATCCACATAGTTGTAAAAGAGGCTGGCACCACTGCCGAAGGGCAACACCCGGCCTTCGTCGGGGAAGGGATCGAAGCTGTGATGGTGCCGTTCAGTCAGTTGGAGGGGACTGTGCAGCCCCATCCAGTGGATCAAATTCGCGAGTTGGCACAGTCCACCGCCAACCCCCACCGTCACCTTGCCCTGGGAGAGCTGCACTCCTGGGAGGTAGCCCTTGCGGGCTGACGTGCGACCGATCCGTCGCCAGATCGAGAGGGTGGCGCCAGCGGGAATCAGCAGGCCGTGCAGGTGGGGGGTGGCCAGCCGCAGGTTGCCCACCTTGTTGTGCTGGAGCTGGGGATCGGTGTCTCCCAGCCTGTGCAACAGCAGTGACTGGTGACTCACCAATTGCATGGGCAGGGGCTCAGCGCTTTGTTGGTGCGCAAAGGTCACCCCCTGATGCCAATCCTGCCAACGGCGTTTCCAGCGCAGTTGATGGATCCGAAGGGGACGCATCTATTGCCGGATTCGCTGCCGCAAGCTGTTCATCGTTGCCTGTGGGATGGTGGGCCATGGCAGCGTTGGAGTCGCAAAGATTTGCGCTCGCATGAACCTGGTGCTGCTGCGGGAAGGTGACGCCTGGTTGTCGGACAACGTGGTGACCCTCACCGATCATCGTGCCGATCACATCCTTCGTCATCTGGGGGCGAGCGTGGGTGATGCCGTGCGGGTGGGGCAGCTGGGCGGCAAGGTGGGGGTTGGTCGCCTGGAATCCATTGATCAAGGTCATGTGACCTTGTCGGTGCAACTTGAGGCTGACCCCCCCCCGCGCCACCACTTCGACATCGTCTTGGCCCTGCCCCGGCCGAAGATGCTGCGTCGCATCCTGCGCACCGTGGCGGAGTTTGGCGTCGAGAACCTGCACTTGATCAACAGTGCTCGCGTGGAGAAGAGTTATTGGCAGAGTCCGCTGCTGAGCACTGCCAAGGTTGATGACGCGCTGATGGCAGGGATGGAGCGCTCCAGCGACACGGTGGCGCCCAGGGTCCATCTGCACAAACGTTTCCGCCCCTTTGTGGAGGATCAACTCGCGGATCTTTGTGCAGGACGGTCCTGTTGGATCGCTGATATGGGTGCCCCGATCGCCTTGTCGGCTCAACCGATCCATCCGGCGGTGGTGATGATCGGGCCGGAAGGGGGCTTCGTGCCCTTTGAGATTGCTCTGGCGCAAAAGGCTTTGGCAAAGCGGGTGCACTTAGGCGTGCGCACTTTTTCCGTCGACACTGCACTGACCACGGTGCTGGCCCAAGTGCTTCCCGGTGCTGCCTAGTGCGAAGGTATGGAGCTGGACGCCAGGATCCAGTTGGAGATCGACGCCATGACCGAAAGCAAAGACCATGCCGCGCTGCAGGCCCTTGTGGCCGACGTTGGAGCGGGCAATGTGATCGATGCCGAATTGCTTGAGGGTTGTGCGGTGGCTGCCCATGAGCTTGATGAGATGGATGCAGATCAAGCGGCTCAGGTGGCTGCCCATTGCTTCGCGACCTTGTTCGATCACACAGTGGACCAGTCCTCCGGCGTGGAAGCAGATCCCGACGAGGGCTTCTGGAGCGGCAGCGTGCAGGGCTTTGGTTTTGAAATCAGCCGTGATGATCTCGGCGATTTGGTGATTGATTTTCTCGATGCGGCCTGATGACGCCTGAGGATCTCAAGGCCGATCTATCTGAGCGCCTGGGCCAGCGGGTGAGCGAACTGTTCACCCGCGATGGAACCCCCGTTGTGGAGATGACCGATCTCTACCAACCATCCCCCGCAGGATTTGGTGGTCTGTTGCAGCTCAGGGATGGCCGCCGCATGGCGTGGGAGTTATGGCTTGAGGACGGCGAGAGCTGGAATTTTCATGCCAGCCCCGTGGTTGGTTGAGCTGGCGACAGTTTTTGTCCAAATCCGAGCATCGGTTATTTGCGTTCGTGACCACTGCTTGAATCGGCCCCATTGATGGGTTTGGACATGTTCCTTCGATCGACGGCAGCCTCCCTGGTCCTCGCCGGTGCTTCCTTGCTCGGCAGTGGTGCGTTTGCGCTCGAACCTGCTGCTGTTGATGCGAAGTTCAAGGACGTCACCGTGCTGACACCAGTCAGCAAAACCGGCGAGTTGATGCCTCTGAAGCAGTTCGGCATGTTGGCCTTCTTCTCTCC
>CAXQPR010000111.1:0-7830 GCA_964225855.1 Salipiger bermudensis
GGCAGACCGGTCGAACCCACGCAAAGTGACTGCATCGAGATCGGAGGCGCTGATGACAGCCGACACTCCACCAAACCAGATTGCAGAAGCAGACTGACTTCTGGCCCCTGCTCCAACAGTTTCCACCAACCCGTGAGGCTGGTCCTTTCGTAGGCATTGCTCGTCCGGTACGCCACGCGAATCGACACTCCATTGCACCGTCCAAGGTTTCTTTGATCCCCAGGTGCCCCGGAGCTTCATCAGCCACACACCTGGACGTCATGGCCCCAGGGTTGCCACCGCCAGACGCTTCGCCCCCTCCTCTCTTCTTCAAGACGTGACGGGGTTGAACCATGCATGAACGAGCGATTTAGGCCGTCTTTCCATCCGGGAAGGCGGCCTTCCTCTTGAACGACGGAACAGCGCCCTTCAATCGGTACAGCGCAACCGTTGCCCAGCGATCTCTCCATAATTGAGCCAAAGGCATTCAGACGCTGTGCAGAACGTGACGCCCAATGACATCGGGACCAGAAGCTCCTTGGCAGTCGTTGGCGTTTTCACGGCACTTGTTCTGGCCATAGCCGCATTTTTCGTGGTTCCCGCTGGTGAGGTGGGCGTGATCACCACCCTTGGAAAAGTCAGCGATGCTCCGCGCCTGCCAGGTCTGAATATCAAGACGCCGTTTGTGCAATCCGTTCATTACTTCAACGTCAGAACCCAAGTGCGCCCGGAGGAGTTCTCCAGCCTGACCAAGGATCTTCAGGTGATTGAAGCCACAGCAACGGTGAAATACGCCGTGAAACCCCTTCAAGCACCCAGGGTCTACAGCACGATTTCCACTGGAAACGAAGGCATCTACGCCCGCATCATTCAGCCATCGCTACTGAAAGCACTGAAATCCGTGTTCTCCAAATACGAACTCGTGGAGATCGCCACGGATTGGAACACCATCTCCTCCATCGTTGAACAAAGCGTTGCCAAAGAGCTTCAAAAGTTCGATTACGTGGAGGTCAAAGGCCTTGACCTCACCGGTTTGAAAATTGCCGAGGAATATCGCTCAGCCATTGAACAGAAGCAGATCGCTGAACAACGCCTCTTGAAAGCGGAAACCGAGGTCAAGATCGCCGAACAGGAAGCGATCAAATTTGAGACCCTCAATAGAGGCCTCAACGAGAAGGTGCTCTACAAGCTCTTCCTCGACAAGTGGGATGGACAAACCCAGGTCGTTCCTGGCCTTTCGGGCGGAACACCCCCAGTGATCGTTGGCCGCTGAGCAGCCGATGATGTCCTCCGAATCAGCACACGACGATCCCCGCAGCGCGCTGCTGCAGCACAACAGCGGTCAATGGAGCGGACGCTTCATTCGCCTGGATGGTGAAGGTCGTGAACAGGAGCGGTTCTCCACCGCACTGATCGTTCAGGAGAACAGCGGCATCATCGAAACCTGTCTGACCTATGGCAACAGCGGTGAGCAGCGTTCGATGAACTTCACCACCCTCCCTCACACCATGCAGGTCACCAGGGATGGCTGCTGGTCTCTCGGACCTTCATCGATCACCCCCTTCCAATGGGTGGCGGAAGTGTGTGTTGTGCTGAGCGGGCAACGGCGACGCATGATCGTGCGCCATGGCGCCAGTGGACTCGACCAGGTGGTGTACGTGCGTGAAACGCTCGACCAGCAACAAGTAGCTGAACCGCACCAACCGCTCCAATGCGCGATTGCAGAGGTAGGCGACTTGACGATCTGGCAACCCGAGCCAGGGGTGCAGCTGTTGCTCGATGGCAGAGATCGCCAGACGGGGGATGCCACGGCCTGTGGGATGCGCTGGGTCGAGGCCGACCACGGCACGGCCCAGATCGTGCGGCGCTACGACACTCGCGGGCAACTCGCTGAGCTTGACCCCTCCTGGGTTTGAGCAACCATCGCCAAGCCTGCTCCCTCTGCCGATAGGTTCACTCCCTCTCACCCGCCTGGCCACAGGATGCGTCGCTTTCAAATCAGTGCAGACGGCTTCAGCACGCTCGAGCTGGCCTGCGAGGGGTGCAGCGGTGATGCGCTCACCATGGCTCTCGCTGAGAGCGACACCCCGGTGCAGCAGTGGAAGGTCAATCGGCGCAGCCCTGACAACCGCAGCTGGTTTTTCGACGTCACCAGCAATGGCATGACCAAGGAATTCAGAGTCGACACCCTCAGCTGAAGCAGATCTCCAGCGCAGCTGGACAGCTCGCAGGCTCCAGAGGCGTCGTCGGCTCGCGAGCTTTTTGTGGCTGCTCGCGATCAGCCGCCCCGCACGGCACGATGTAACGAATTCGTTACATGCCTTCTCATGACCGTCGGCGAGGTCTTCCTTCAGTCCCTCAGCTCAGGGGTGATCACCGAAACAGAAATGCACTGGCTCACCACGCACCAGGCCAACTTCAACCGGCAGGAAGAAGCCGCAGCACTGCGCTTGGGCCGCCTGCTCGACGCCGGTGAGCTCAACCTGGGTTGCCGCATTCCCGGCGCACGCCAGCAGTCACTGGCCGAAGAGTGGCTGGAACCCCTGGGCCGCAGCCGCCACCGGCCCAGCAAACGCTGATCCGCCCACCCGAGCCGGCACTTTGCAATTCGTTACAAAGTGCCGTAACATACGTTTACACGCAGAAACCTCGATGGATTCCGCCACGTCCAGCCAAGACCAGTGGTTCCAAGAAGCCGCTGCAGCTCAGATCAAAACCGAGCGCATGTCCCGCGCTGAACTCCTCAACGGCCGCGTGGCCATGCTCGGCTTCGTGATCGGTGTGCTCACCGAAGCACTCACCGGTCACGGCATCGTTTCACAACTCACCTTCGGCGTTCTGGGATTGAACTGATGACTGATTACTCCATTTGGATCTACGCAATGCTCGCCTTCGGCGGAGCGATTACCGCGGCCGTCGTTTACACCCTTTCCAAGCCAACCGATCTTCCGTATCTCAACCGCGATCAGTGAACTGACCGCCAAACTCATCCAAACCCGCCCGCCAGCACCACATCAGTGCCGACGGGCGTTTTTTTGCGAATACTGCATAAAACGAACGACCACCGGTGAGCTCGTGGCGCAGGACGCACCCTCAAATCAACAGCGACACAACAGCCACGACTGTGCCCTGCCGAACACTCTTCTTCCAAAAGAGTTGTAGTCAGTGCACAGAAATACCGACTTCGACCGTCTCAACCCTCAACGATCACAACAGAACCAGGCAGCCCAACGAACAACACTTGCGCTGCAACCCCTTTTTCAAGAGTGTCTGTAGCCGTTGCAACAGGCACGAGCATCTCCTGTTGGGTATAAATCACTACGTTTTCAGGGGATTCTCATGAGCGACATGCAATATCGCTTCGCCAAACACACCTTAAACAAGCAATTTCCGACGGAAACGCGCTTGCTCACCTATCGCGGCCGGCAGTACACCACCCGCATTCAAGCCAACGACAACAAGGTTGTGCCCTTCGCTCGCCCGGAGCAAGACAGCCCCAGCCAGCAGGCCGCCTGAAGCCCTCGCCCGCGCCCTTGACGGGCTCCCAACCCCCCGCGAACCCCGCTCTGGCGGGGTTTTTTGCTGCCAGGACGCACCCCCCGCCATTACAGCTATTGAGAATCACTTGCAAAACAAGCCAAGCCGTGCTTTGTTGAGAGTGAATCTCAAGTGCAAAACTGATGTTACGGCTGTTCGGCACCCGTGAGTCCCTGCTCGAGGCCCTAGCCATGGACTGGGCTGAGACCCAGCTGCAGCTCCCCCACCAGCCCGGCACCCAGAGAGCCCGGCGGCGCCGTTGCTTCAAAACCAGCCGTCGCGATCGCTGATCAACGCAACCCAGTCCCAATGGCTGAGCCGTAGCTAGTTGTGCGGTAACCGTTCAGGCTTCGATGGCTGCGATACGGCTGCTGGAGCTGCTGATCCTGCTGGCGATTCTCAGCGGCTTCCTCGGCATGGTGCTGCGCAGAAATCTGTTGCTCAAGGTGCTGTCCATGGATGTAATGGGCAGCGGCGTGGTGGCCCTGTTTGTGCTGGTGGCAGCCCGCACCGGCCTGCGCAGCCCGATCCTGCCCACCCATGAGACTGCGGTCTCCCTGGCCGCGATTGCGGATCCGATCCCCCAGGGCGTAATCCTCACCGCGATTGTGATCGGCATCTCCATCCAGGCTCTTTTGCTGGTGGTGATCAGCCGCCTGGCCAGCATCGACCCCGTGCTCGATGTTGCCAGCTTCGAAAGCGATGCCCCAGCAACGGGAGGCCAGCGATGAGCGAAGGCCTCAGCCATGCGCTGTTGGTGGGCTGGTTGGAAGCCCCGTTTGTCGTGGCCTTTCTCGGCGCCGTGGTGCCGATGCTCGGCGACCTGGCCCTGCTGCTGTGCTGCATCGCCACGGGCGGTATCGCTCTGCAGACCCTGCTGAGCGACAGCACCACCACCTTGATGCTGCTGGGGAATCACGGCGTGGTGCTCCAACTCGATCCCCTCGCCGCCTGGTTTCTGCTGCTCAATGCCGTGGTGATGATCGCCGTGCGCCTGGAGCTGCGCGGCAAGCCCGAACGACCCGCTCCCCTGTTGCCGGCCGTGTTGCACGGGGGCCTCAACATCTGCTTCGTGGTCAGCGACCTGATCAGCCTCTACGTGGCCCTGGAATTGGTGGGCATCGTCGCCTTTCTGCTGATCCTGCGGGATGGCAGTCCACAACGGCTCTGGATTGGCCTCCGTTATCTGTTGATCAGCAACACAGCGATGACGCTCTACCTGGTGGGGGCTGCATTGGCCTACGCCATCACAGGAAGCTTCCGCTTCTCCTCCCTCTCCGGACTGCCCATCGGTGCAGCCCAGGTGCTGCTGCTGCTCGGGCTGTTCACCAAAGGGGGGCTGTTTCTGCCTGGCCTCTGGCTCCCCCGAAGCCACGCCGAAGCCCCTTCCGATGTGTCGGCCTTGCTCTCGGCAGTGGTGGTTACAGCGGGGGTAGCTCCCCTGCTGCGACTGGCAGCCATTGAGCCTGCACTGCTGCCGTTGGTGCGCTCGATCGGCCTCTGCAGTGCGGCCCTTGGCGTTGTGCAGGCCCTCAGTGCCGCCGACCTCAAACGCCTGCTGGCCTGGAGCACCGTGTCCCAGATGGGATTGGTGGTGCTCTCACCCGCAGCCGGTGGCGCTCTGGCCCTGACTCACGGGCTGGCCAAAGCGCCGCTGTTTCTCACCGCCGGACGCATCCGGGAGCGCCAGCTCGATGGATGGGGGCAACGGGTGCTGCCGCAAAGCGTGCAAGTGCCGCTGTGGCTCGGTTCGCTCTCGATCGCGGGCCTGCCGGGACTGGCCGGCTTTGCCGCCAAGAAACTTGTGGGGAGCGACCTTCCAGCCCCGTGGGCCTTGAGCCTCACCCTGATCGGCATCGGCAGCGTCGCCGTCTATGCCCGCCTCTGGACACGCGCGCCGGCGCCACCCGGCACCCACACCCCAGAGATTCCTGCAGGCACAGCACTGCTCTTGATCAGCCTGGTGAGCGCGGGCCTGATCCTCACCATGGTCAGCGCCGCGGAAGCCAACGGCCTGCAGGCCGATGAGCTTGTTTCCAGCGTGCTTCAGGCGGGCCTGGTCTTTGCCACCGGATTGATCCTCCACCGTCTGCTGGGCCGGGATCGAGACAGCCATCGCCGGTCGCTGGCTCGGCGGATGCCACAGCTGGAAACCCTCCAGGATCTGCTCGGAGCGATCACGGTGGTGGGGGCGGGGCTGCTGCTGGCCCTGAGGGTGCTGGAGGTGCCGGGATGATCACCGTGTTCAGCCTCAGCATGCGGCTGCTGCTCTGGGTCCTGCTCACCGGAGACCTGAGGCCGTTCAACCTCTTGATCGGCATTGCCGTCGCGGTGCTGCTGCCGCGCGCCCACCGTCACCGCGAACCGATTCGACCACTGCTGCGGGCCCTCGGCGAAGCCACCATCGCCATTCCGATGGCCTATGGCGAAGCATTTGCGCTGATCCTTGCCGCAGGCCACGAGCGATGCGATTGCACCGAACGCATCGCCGCCCGCAAGGCCACACCGGCGGTGGTCTTTCTCGAACTGCTCGCCATCACCATCACCCCCTTCACTCTGGTGCTGGATCTGCACCGGGTTGAGCGTCCCGGTCGCCATCCCCAGCTGCGCTACCGCATTCACCGCCTGCGGCCAGCTCCCAAGGTCGTCTTGGGGAGGGATCAGCCATGACCCTGATCACCACTGGCATGGTGCTGGCCCTGCTGATCCCGATCGCGCTGCTCTGCCGCCAGTGCAACGCCTGGGAACGCCTGGCCGCCTTCGGAAGCATCGGAACCAAGGTGGCCATGCTCGCCCTGGTGGTCGCGGTCATGCGCGGCGATCGCATGCTCGCCCTGGTGGGCGCCCTGATGATCAGCGCCGGGGACGCGGGAATGCTGCTATTGGCGCGCTTGCTGGAGGAGCAGAAGCGATGACCTCATCACCGCTCTTCACCCTCAGCCTGGTGCTGGAAGCCCTGGGGCTCTTCCTCTGGTTCTGGGGAAGCTGGCCTTTGCTGGAAACCCAGCCTCTGTTGGTGCGCCTGCACAAGCTGACGGTGGCGGATGCCCTTGGCTCGATCGTGATGCTGGCGGGCCTGTTGCTGCAACGCCCGAGCTGGTGGCCCCTGTTCGGTCTGACGATGTTCGGGCTGCTGTTGTGGAGCACGATCTTCGGCTACGTCGTGGCGGCCGGTAGTCATCGGCGCCCGGAGGTCTGACGCCATGACGATGCCGACGGATCCATCTCTGCTCAGCCTCGAAGGGTCCCTGGGCCTGCTGCTGCCGATCGCAGCCCTGATGCCTCTGGTGGCGGTGCTGATGGTGAGCCAGAGCAACCCGTATCAGACCCTCCCGCTGCGAGGCGTGTTCGGCTCCGTGGCGATGTTGCTCTACGGCTTGCTGGGAGCACCCGATGTGGCACTCACCGAAGCGATGGTGGGCACACTGCTGTCGACCACGCTGTACGTGATCGCCCTGCGCTCATCGATGACCCTGCGCATCGAAGACCGCCGCACCCGATCGCTCCCCGAGGGGGAGCCCGACCCCGACAGCGAACCGCTCCGCCGCTGGATCCAACCGCTGCATCTGCGCATGCGGCTGGTGCGGGATGGTCCCGCGCCCCATGGCTGGCTGGAGGACGGACGGCGACTGGTGATTCGCCATCGCCACCTCGAACGTCACCTCAGCAGCCAACCCGGTCATCAGCAATGGCGCTCGGACGGGGGAAGCCTGGAACTGCAGGAGCAGGAGCTGACGCCATGATCTGGCTCTACGTGCTCTCCGCCGTTGCCGTACTGCTGGCACCACTGGCTGGTCCGTTCGCACCGGTGGGGGGCATGGCACCGCTGATCCAGGAACTGGCCGAGCAGAGCGGCATCCCCAATCTGGTGTCGGGGGTGATCCTGCACACCCGTCTGTTCGACACCATCGGCGAAGTGCTGGTGTTCACCCTGGCCTCGATCGGTGTGCGTCAGATGCTCGGGGCCGAACCCGTGCGCCAACGCATCCGCACCCTCACCGACATTCCATCCCGGGTGGTCTGTGAGCAGGTGGCCACCTTGGCGGCCCTGGTGGCGGTGGAAACAGCCCTGCGCGGTCACCTCACGCCGGGAGGGGGGTTTGCCGCTGGTGTGGCTGGCGGCACCGCCATCGGCCTGGTGTTGATCAGCGGCGGACGCCATCAACGGGATCGGCTCCACCAACGGGGATCCGCCGACCGTTGGGAAGAAGCCGCCGTGATCAGTTTCGTGGTGCTGGCCTTCCTCTCGCTGCAAGGGCTCAGCCCCGGCATGGGGCGCTTCGGCAGCCTGTTAAGCGGCGGCTGGATTCCCCT
>CAXQPR010000112.1:0-10912 GCA_964225855.1 Salipiger bermudensis
GCACTGCAAGTTGCTCAATTCAGGATCAGACTTTTAGATCTTGCCTAACCTGCATGCTCAGGCCGACATCAGATCCATCTGAGGATCGTCAACATAGATTGTGTCCAGATCCTCAGCACTCTCTGCAGGGTCGGCCACATCATCAGTTTCGTCATTCAGGGACGAGTGAAGATCAAGCTCCTCGATGACGTGTTCATCGTCCTCAACTCGCTCGTCTGAAAGCTCTTCACTAGAGGAAACCACAACTTCAGGCGCCCCAAGAGACTCCGCATCAACGCCCAGAAGGCCCTTCAGATCTCCCAGCCTTCCACCAACTGCATCAAGCAGCTCATGCAAGCCATCACTCTCCATGGCCACAGCGACCCCCTGCAAAGAGGAATCCATCTGATCAAGTCGAGTTTCGACCTCCAACAGCTTCAGAGCCATCGCTTCGCAGACTTGCGTCATATCCTGCATCTGGCGGCACAGGTGACGAACGACTTGATCGTCGAGCCTGCCTAAATCTGCGGCCATGAACACGCCCCAAGAAGCAAGCGAATCGTATCGATTCCAGGAGGAGTGTCCAGAGCAACCTGATCAGGCTGCCAACATGAGGATGAGCAAGCCCTTCGGCCCTCTCCTGGGCTCAAACCCTTGCACGCAAGCACCCAATCGGCATGAACGCGTCTCTGGCCCGCCTGACAAAGCAGCTAAGCGCAAGCTTCAACAATCAGCAGCAGGCATTCGAAAACCCACCCCTTTACGGACACATCCTGGTGCGGTTCAGACCGCTGCCCCACTTAAAAGCAGGATCGCTCTTGCTTGAGCAAGCGTATGCGGTAGCACCAAAAGAGCCCTACAGAATTCGCGTTTTAAGACCAACTATCTGCAACCAACGCGGACTGATTATTGATAACTACGCCATCCAAGACAACCAACGCTTTTGGGGAGCCATTGAAGACAGCAGCAAACGAGCACAAATCAAGGAATCTGACTTGAGCCTGCTTGAGGGTTGCACTTACCTCGTCAGTGAAAACGAGCAAGGGTTCCGAGGCGAAGTTGAACCTGGATGCAAGTGCATTGTCAAGCGCAAGGGTTTTGAGTCTTACCTTGTCAGCAGCTTTGAACTTTCAGACTCGGGCATGACGACGATTGATCGTGGGCACGATCCGAAGACACACGAGCACCTTTGGGGATCCATCGCCGGGCCTTTTCAATTCGACAAAACAATTGATTTCTCCAGTGAAATCCCGGCTGACTGGCACTCACCCTAAGCAGATCGCCACAAACAAAACCAACCCTGAACACTAGCCAGCCAAAGAACAATGTCATTAATCGAACAACTGCTCATCGATGCAGACCAGAACGGCGAAATCATCCATGAAGTCGGCCCCGAGACATTTCGCATCGACCTCAAGCCCGACGACCTCAGACTCTGGGCTGAGACCTTAAATTCCCGCGACCAACCCTGCAATCTTTTACTGGCGTGCGCCCACGGAGACCGCGCCCTTGAAGAGACACAGATCACCTGGGTTGTCGGTTCAGCCATTCGCTCGTATCACGTCGACTCAGCAGAAGAGATCGCCTCTCTCCTGATCAGCCTTGGGGTCGAGAAGAGGTTGGCAAGCAATCTTCCCAAACTCTGCCCAGGCCTGGGATCTGAGCTGACATGGGCGTTCTACCTTGACCGCAGTGGCGCCTTGAGCGCATCGCCAGTGTCAAAGGCGTCTTAATTGCAGCATGACCAGCGCCGAATCTCGAGCAACCCTCAAGGCCCTGATTGCCAAAGCACAGGTCTGTGGCCTTCATCATCACCCTGAGATCGATGAGCAATCTCGAAACTTGATCAAAACTGCTGATCAAGAAAAAAGGATGCTGCACAAAAAAGAAATCGAATCAATCTGCACGCAATCAGGAACCAACCAGGAGGCGAGTGCACTGATCATCAGCGAAGCAGAGCACTACGTCGATCGCTGCAAGCAAACGCTGCAAACACAACAAGCTCATCTCTTCGAAGAGGGCGGAGCACTTCATCCAACCGAACGTTCAGAGGCCTGCTGGCGTGATTGCTGGAATTTCCTGCGCGTCGCCAGTTATGCCATGGCAAGTGATGCACCTGACTGCACTGACGCCTCGGGAATTCAGGCAGTTCGCCAGCTCTACGCACTGATGAATGTTCCAGCGGCCGGCATGACCCTGGCGCTGCAAACTCTGTCTCAGCTCATCACAACTGATTTATTGCAACGCAATCATCAGCGCGAAGCACTGTGCCTAGAGAAGGCCTTTGCCCATCTCAACAGCGAACTTCACAAAGGTTAAGCGAACTCCTGATACGTTTCGGCCGACCTCAGACCAAACGAGGCAGCAGCCAGGCGATGATCTGGGGCAAGTATTTATACCCACGGAGACCTTCGGCATGGCACTGCCGCTTCTGAGCTATCAGCTGACGACTCAAAATGCCCGGGTCAGCAACCTGGCTGGCGACAGCAGCACCGTCCGTGGCCAACTCCAGGGTTCAGGTGGTGCTGGTGGTGAAGGAAGCCGCACCAGCGTGGATGCCCTGATCCAAACGGCCTACCGACAGATCTTCTTCCACGCACTCAGCTGCGACCGCGAACCATTCCTGGAGTCCCAGCTTCGAGCCGGAAACATCACCACCCGGGATTTCATCCGGGGCCTGCTGCTCTCTGAACGCTTCCAGCAGGGCTACTACCAATGCAACTCGAACTACCGCATGGTGGATCAAGTGGTTGGTCGGGTGCTCGGTCGCCCGGTGCACGGCGACGCAGAGCGCCGGGCTTGGTCGATCGTGATCGGAGCACAGGGCTTCACAGCGTTCGTCGACCAACTCCTCGACAGCGAGGAGTACATGGGGTCATTTGGCTATGACCTCGTTCCATGCCAGAGGTCGCGGGTCCTCCCAGGCCAGTCAACCGGAGAAATGCCGATTTATCAGGCCTACCCTCGCTACGGGAGCGATTGGCGCGATTCCTTGCAAAATCGGGCCCCAAGCGCCCAAGCAGAAGCCATGAAACCCATGGAAGTTTCAGAAGCCTGGGCCAATGGGCAGCCTCCTGCATGGGCTCTCAAGGCCTGGCTTGGCATCGCCATCGTGGGTGGCTTCGAACTCACGCGCGTTCTTCTTACGATCGCCTTCTCAATGGTTCGCAACTGATCCATGCAGGCATCCGCCCCAGCCCTTGCCTTATCCAACTGGTCAGCGCCAGAGCAGTGCAGACCAGAGGTCGGCTCCATTCCAGTGGATGCGAGGGGAGCCGACTGGAGCGGCCAAGTGCTGGGACCTCTCAACCTCACGGATGCCAATTTGTGCCGCGTTGATTTACGCGGCACAGACTTAAGTCAAACCAAACTCGACGGCTGCGATCTGCGGCTCGCCCGTTACGACTCCCTCACCCGTTTCCCGGAAGGTTTTGATGCGCGCAGCTCCGGAGCTGTTGGACCAGGGGCACGGCTGAGTGGCGTCTTTCTGAATTGCACAGACCTCCGCGGCATGGATCTTCGGGGGGCCTCTCTGATGGGGGCTTACCTCAGTGGCGCTGATCTCAGTGGAGCCCTGCTGGATGGCGTGCGCTTCACCGGGTCCGATCTTCGGCACGCCATCCTGCGAGGGGCCCTGTGTCGAGGGGCACGGTTCGGAGGGTGCCAACTCGATTTCGCAGATTTCAGGGCGGCCGACCTTTCAGAAGCTGCTCTTGATACTGCTGAATCAATGCAGGGAGCAGATTTCACCGGCAGCATCGGCCTGAATTCCCAAACCAGCGCTCTTTTAAGTCGGCCTTACAAGGAATTGGACTGCTGGAACCCCCTCACCAGGAGCCACACCCGCGATGGCCTTGAAGCCATGCAGTGAACTCGCCATTAGCACAGAATCACCCAAAATTCAGAAAAAGCGGCAAAAAAACGCTCAAAAAAGCCTCCTCGAGGCCAAATGCGTCATGTCACGCAACATCCAGACATAATTGATTGAGGTTTATAAAGAACTTGCCTGTTCAGAGGCGGGGCATCTGATCATGTTTGGGCCGTGCTGTACAGCTCCCCATGCCTTTCGGTCCAGCCTCTCTCCTGGGGGTCGAGCGTTTTTCGGAAGAAAGTGAAGCTCCTCTCGAGCTGATCCCTGGCGATGACGACGCCAAGAAAGAGCAAATCATTCGCGCCGTCTACAAGCAGGTGCTTGGCAACGCCTATGTGATGGACAGCGAGCGCCAACTGGTCGCTGAATCACAGTTCAAGCTTGGGGAAATCAGCGTGCGCGAGTTTGTGCGCATGGTTGCCAAGAGTGAGCTCTACCGGGGCCGCTTCTTCGATACGTGCCCCCGCTATCGCTACATCGAATTGGCCTTCCGCCACATCCTCGGCCGTGCACCCGTTGATTTCAACGAGATGCGTGCCCACGCCGAGCGCCTCGACAGCCATGGCTACGACGCCGATATCGATAGCTTCGTGGATTCGGACGATTACCAGAACACCTTTGGTGAGTGGACGGTGCCCTACCAGCGCGGCTGGAAGACCGAAAGCTGCACCACCATGCAGGAGTTCACCTGGAGCTTCCAGCTGTTGCGTGGCAACAGCAGCAGCAGCTTGAAGGGTGACCTCTCCGGCATCACCAGCAAGCTGGGCGGCAACGCTTACCAGAACCGCCCCATGGCAGTGGTTCCCCCCTCCTCCAACGAGACCCAGGGCTGGAGCTTCCGTCCCTCCAAAAACCTGGAAGACGCAGCCACACGTCTGGGCTCTGGCGCTGGCGATCAGGGCAAGACCTACCGCGTCGAAGTGACTGCCTATAGCGCCAACAATGTGCGCCGGATCTCCCGCTACACCCGTTCCAACCGGGTGTATTACGTGCCCTTCGACAAGCTCTCCGAGCAGTTCAAGCGCATTCACGCCGAAGGCGGAAAGATCGCCAGCATCACACCCGTGAGCTGACGGCCACCCATGGGCTGACATCGTCAGCCCACCCCTGTCTCCGACTCCATAAACGAAGCCGTCGACTGGCGAACCAACCGACGGCTTCGGGAGTTGTGCCTGCTTTCCCAAACAAGGCTCTCCACCCCCAATTCTCCCATGTCCCCCAACAGCTCCTCCGCCCTTGGCTTCGGCGCCACCCAACTGATCGAAGGTCCCGTCTCCTACTCCCGAACTCGAACGCCTTCCGGTGATGCAGCCCTCACCAACGGCAACTTCCGCAACCAAGGCAGCAAGGCATCCGTGGATGCTTTTGCCCCCGACGATGAAACTGCTTTTGCAACGGCGGTGCGCGCTGCCTATCGCCAGGTGTTCGGCAATGTGCAGCCGATGGAAAGTGAGCGCGCCACGAGCGCTGAATCAATGCTGCGCAATGGCGACATCAGCGTGCGTGAATTCGTGCGCACCATTGCCAAGTCGGAGTTCTACCGCTCGCGCTACTTCGAAGCAGTTGGTCCCCACCGCGCCGTTGAGCTGAGCTTCAAGCATCTGCTGGGACGTGGCCCTGTAAATGAAGCCGAGATCACAGCACAAGTCACCCGCATGGCTGAGGGCGGATTCGATTCTGCCATCGACGCCATTCTCGATTCCGACGAGTACATCCATAACTTCGGCGACGACACTGTTCCCTTCGCCAAAAGCTTCAACACCCAAGCGGGCCAACCCCAGGCCAGCTTCAACCGCATTGCCGCTCTTGAGCAGAATTTTGCCGGCAGTGACACCGCCATCGGCAGCAGGAGCCAGCTGCTCAACAACCTGGCCCAGGGCTACAGCATTCGCATCAATCCTCCGGCACAGGTGTACCGAAGCGGCTCCGTTGCTGGTGGATTCAGCGGATCTGGCAACGCACGGGGTGTCTTTGCACCGGTGAAGCGCAGCACCGCTGATGGTGGCGACAACGCTCCGATGCGTGGAGACCTCTACGTCGGTTTCGGCCTTGGCCAGCGGGTTCAAGAAACCTTTGAACGTTGCGAGGGCGACTCCGCCGATCAGATCAACGCCCTGATCCGCTCCACCTACCGCCAGGTGATGGGCAACCCTCATCTGATGGAAAGTGAGCGCAGCCTCACCGCTGAAAGCAAATTCGCCGAGGGCACCCTCAGCACCCGTGAATTTGTCCGCGCCATCGCTCTGTCATCGGAATACAGCCGTCGCTTCTTCGAGAGCAACGCCCCCTACCGCTTCGTTGAGCTCAACTTCAAACACCTCCTGGGACGCGCACCAGTGTCTCAAGCTGAGGTGAGCGAGCACATTCAGCGCCTGGCCAACGAAGGCTACGAAGCTGAAATCAACAGCTACCTCGATGGCAGCGAGTATCAGGAAGCCTTTGGGGAATACACCATTCCCTTCCAGCGCGTGAGCACCGAAAACGGTCGCGCCCAGGTCGCCTTCAACCGCAACCTCGCCCTGTCCCAGGGTTACGCCTCCAGCGACACGGTTCAATCGAGCTCGACCCTTGTGACCTCGGTTGCAACGAACAGCTCACCCAACAACTGGAACAGCACCACCCAGCGCATCAACCGCATCGGCGCTGCTTCCGGCACAACCGAGCCCACCGGCAAGCGCTACCGGATCGTGGTGCAAGCCCAACCCGCCGGTGGCCGTCAGCGCACCCCCAATGCCAGCTACCTCGTCTCTGGCAAAGACATGACAACCCAGCTTGGCTACATCCACCGCCGTGGTGGCCGGATCGTGTCGATCACCGAAGTGATCTGATTCACTCGCTTCGAGCTTTTCCTGATCCCCTTACCCCATCTCAATCGATGACTGAAGCCACTGTGAACTCCGCGAATTCAGATCTCCGCCAGGCTGATGCCCAAGCCGTGATCCGTGCGGCCTACCGCCAGGTGTTCGGCAACGCCCACCTGATGGATGAAGAGCGCTGCAGCTCAGCCGAAAGCCTCTATGTGAATGGCGACCTCACCGTTCAAGGGCTGGTTACCGCCCTCGCCCAGTCGGACACCTACCGCCGTCTGTTCCTCGACAAAAACGGCCCCTACCGTTTCGTTGAGCTCAACTTCAAGCACCTGCTTGGTCGCGCCCCCCACAACCAAGCCGAGCTGAGCGAGCACGTTCAGCGCCTCGCCAACGAGGGATACGAAGCTGAAATCAACAGCTACACCTACAGCCACGAATACCTGGCCGCCTTCGGTGTCGACGATGTTCCCGCCATGCGCGGCAACAGCAGCCAACTGGGTCAGACCAATGTGAGCTACACGCGCTCGGTGGCGATGGATTCTGGTTTTGCAGGGTTCGATGGAGCAAGCAAGTCCATCCTGGTCACCAGCATTGGCACCAATGCTGCTCCAGCCGCAGGTCCCAAGACCCCCGGCCCCGGCAACCGGGACAGCAAGCGGTTCACCATCACCTGGACTACGGCATCCCCTGTGGGTGTTCGTCGCCGCTCGGTGCAACGCACCTCAGCCCCCTACAGCTCCCTGACCACAAGCATCCAGGCCATTCAGAAGCGTGGTGGTCGCATCCTTTCTATTGCGAACACTTAATCAATCCAAGGCCCTGCCACAAGCGGGGCCTTTATTGATGCATCATTGATTCTGTGGTCAGCCGACCACCACGAATTGTCCATATATCGGCCCAACCAGACACCGCTTACAACCGATGGCTCCACTGCACCGACCCAACTCCGACAAGCGCCCCTGCGAAATGGTGGGCTCTTCAGCGTCAGCAGCCAACGTTCCAGTGGCGATGGAAATGATGGTCGAATCAATGGTGAAAATGATGCAGAGCGCCCGCACTCAGGAGTCTCCAGAATCCTCCATTCAGTTCTGAAGCCTCGATGAATCTCCAGTCGTTCGTTGAACGCAGCGAGGGACAGTGGCGCTCCATGAGGAGCGGTCACTCCCTCGCTTTTCAGCAGTTTGAAGAAGTTCTGAGCCAAATCACAATCGAGCGCCTCGAGTTAAGCGATGAGCGGGTGATTGATCTAATCAAATCAGAATCTGGGTTGGCAGGTACTCCGGCTTGTCCCTTCCGCATGGAGTGGAGTGCAGAAAGTGATTGGGAACCGGATGATCCCAGTGAAGTGTCGGCTGGCTCCTGCATTTTGGTGCCTGTTCCTTCCAGTGACACCGATGGGATGCTTTTGCGCAGTGTTGGCTACGCCGAAGCAGAACAAGCTGCATCGCAGTATCAGTTTTTATCCGATGGCACCTTTGTACTGACGACAAAATATGGCCAGTCCATCGCAGAGGAGCGCATATGGTTCGTAGCCGAGCATGTTCGATGCCGCTCATCGGTTTTGCGAACCTCTGAGGGCTCAGGGGTTCTGCAAACCTCATTTGCCTCAGAAGTCAGACGCCTCAGCGTGTAAGGCAATCCATCCCATGCATCCATCCCTGGAATTTGCACGCACACTCTGCGGTCACTACAGCAACCGAGAGCAAGCGCAATCGGATCCAAGCAAGTTTGCTCATATCAATATCTTCTTTCTTCCTTTGCCCTGGGAGGTTTTAAAGGCACCAGGGTTTTATTCAGAGCAAAGTTACGACCACGATCCCTGGCGTCCGTACCGGCAAGGCGTGCATCGTCTACGAGAGGGAGATGCCGGGATTCATATCGTCGAGAACTTCGGTCTTGCTCAACCCGAACGTGTTGCCGGAGCTCCCCAACATCGAGCTCTTCTTGATGCGATCCAAGCGGAAACCCTGAAACCTCGCTGTGGGTGTGCGATGCACTTCCGCAGTGTGGGGGAAGGGGCGTATCAAGGGTGCGTTGAGCCTGGCAAAAGCTGCATGGTGCCCCGTGATGGAAAGCTCACCTACCTCGTCAGTGAGGTGAATGTCGACCAAAACAGCTGGAGCAGTCGCGATCGAGGCTTCGATCCCGACAATGATCAACCCATCTGGGGCTCGGAGCACGGATTGCTTCAGTTCAGTCGCGTCGCCTCGCTTGCCGACCATTTATCGGAGGACTGGCTCCAAGGCTTGAACAGCTGAACTGCTGCCGAACAGTTGTATGCCAGCCAGCCCTGCAGAAAAACAATTACGCAATTGGATCCGTTCCCAACACTTGATTTGCGTGGGGACAGATTTCCTGTTCGAAACCGTTGATCAAGCGCAACTCGACCGTTTCGAACAATCATTGGAAGCCATCGGCGGCCGCGTGAGGGAGGTGAAGGCGGTAGGAAATTGGCCAATGGGACCCAACCGAAGCTTCAAGATCCTCCGCGCACTGGCCAGTGTTCCAAGGCCTGGAGGCGAAAAGCTGGTCCAATACTGGGCCAGTCGCGGAGCCAACAAAACCCGTTACGCAGAAATCAGCTCCTGATCTTGGCCAAACGAGCCTCCACGAACGGATGGGGATCAGCCTGGGCGGGCGGCTGAACAGCCAACATCTCCATGGCCATCGCAGCGGCGTAGCGGCACTCCCAGAACGCCATCAGTTCGGGATCACTCCAATCAGAAAGACCTTCACGACAACGGTCAGGGGCAAGCGACGCAAGAGCGAGCAACGCAGCCGGCTTGGATTTCATGAACTGAGGTCTTTTTGTCTCCACAGCATCCAGCAACCAGGATTCGATCTGGACCGATGCATCAGGGGGCCAATTCTGAAGAGCTGCAAACAAACGAATAAAGAAGTAATGCGCGCCATAGTCGTTATGGGCTTCCTCATCCCAACGTTGCTTCAAACGGGGCCAAAGCAGAAGAGCAGGACGCGTTCTCAACGTTTGGAGACCTAAATAACAACGACTGAAATCAGTCCCAAAGAATTCCTGAATCAGAAAGTCATCAGCAGGAGGGGCGTCATAGCGATGCACCAAGACCAGGTCATCAGGATCATCGACCAGCAGACGGTCGAGCACATCTGTTAGCTCTAGCCCCTGAAATTGCAGGCATTGCTCTGGCCATAACGACGTCAGTGCGCGCATTCGGAACACCGGCGAGACCGGCGCCTGCAACACACTTGGGAGCAGGGTGACAGCCTCAGAATCGATCACATCCTGAATCCCTGAATGACGATCCATCTGATTCGGAAGTGTGAGGAGATCCTCCAGTGCTTCCAGCTGATCCAGGCGGCCACTCAATCGAGCTACTGCGGCACGAGCTGCTCCACGCACACCAGGAACTTCATCATCGATCAATGCTTCGATCGCAGGAAGTGCGTCATTCACCTGCAAGGCAGCCAAACTCTGCACAAGAACGCGACGGTTTTGTCCTGAATCAGCGAGCAAATCTGTCATCTGACGATGAAGACGCTGATCTTGGCAATTCAATTGCTCAAGAGCCCATGCACAGTTCTCAACCAGATAAGGGTCATCACTCTCTAAGCAAGCCCCGATAGCAGGCACTGAAGCCTGAACCTTCAAACGACCCAGCACTTCAACAGCCTTTCGACGAGCCAGCTTCTTGGCTTGTTGCTCGCCACCCTCTGCCACAAGCGCGATCAAGGCATTGGTCGTGGCCTCACCGGGAAAGTTGATGAGATGGGAGGCGGCCATGTAGTAATCACTTGCCGACTCCAACTGGTCTTCAGGCAAGGTCAGAATCCTCAGAGCCTCCTCATGAGAGAGGCCGAGATGAATGTTGTCGAAACGACTCACAGGACCAACCCAAGCGGATGTCACCGCCGTGCAGAGAATGCCTTTGACTCTGCAGGGGCATGGGCCGCTTCGGCGGCTGCGTTAAGAACTTTCGACACGCTGGACGTGTCAACACAACCCGGGCAGGCTGGGTCCGTACTGAACTACTGAGTTCATGGGCCCTTGGCAAGAGAACGGATTAACCGTGTCGGCGAGCGTCGCGAGGAACGCCCGACTGCGTTCCAACCGAACGATCAAAGTGCCGTTCGCAACGCTCAGCACAACGATGCAGGTGCTGCACCAGCGCGGCGTGTCAATTCTCTCTGTCGGCTCACCCAATGCCATGGCGACGACCGCAGCTCAAACCACCACTGCGTCAGACCAAGCTGAAACGACCAACGACGAACGCAA
>CAXQPR010000113.1:0-6201 GCA_964225855.1 Salipiger bermudensis
ACTGCCGGGGGGCACTCACCATTGAGTCAGAAAGTCCATCACCTGGAACCTTGGCCCCAGGAGCTTGAAAGGCCCGACACTTCGCCTCTCGCCAGGAATGGCATGCGGCATGGCCCCTGTTCAGCAACCACAGGGGTGTCGGAAGCGAGCAATAGGAGAGGTCACCCCATTCCTGTCGTAGATGGGCTGGCCTCTCATCCCCTGATCAGCACGTTCGCCCTCCAGACAGGGTGCAGTCCGACTTGGGTCAAGGAACGGGGATCTGAGCAATCTCGAGGTGAATTCATGAGCACGCTCTCGTATCGCGGACACACTTACGAGCATCAACCTGCAGCTAAAAAAGTCTGCAAACAGCTGAGTTACCGAGGCTAGGAGTACAACACCTGTACGGAACAGCAACCAGCTGATTTGCATCCTTATCTGAGCTACCGAGGAATTGGCTACGACAAATCCCTTGAGGCAGAGCAGGAGTGCCGACTCAGAAACGATCGCCAGTCCTACTTTTCGTTGGCCCGGAGGATCGTAATAGCGCAGTTCGAATTCGCAGATGAATCAAGAACTCAGCAGCTCTGGCAAGAAGTTACTGATCGTGAGATGGATGTCGATCGCATTGCATATTTGATGTACGGATGCCAGTTTCAAGATGATGAGACTGCGATGTTGATCTCAGACCAGGAGTATCAGATGAAATCACATCCCTGATTTGGAGATAGAACAAATACGCAAACGAGCGAGCTAGGCCGTTCTTCCATCGGGAAGGGCGGCCTTCCTCTTTGCCAATCGAAATGATCCTCATCAGTAGGCCAACGCCGAAAAAAAAATGTGTCCACGTTGCCGTGATTCATCGTGAAATCAACGCTTGCGTCATTTGCATCTGAATGTGTAGGTGCACAGCGCCTTGGTCTCCAATCGTCGAACCCATTCCTGGGAAACACCCATTGCTTTGATGATCTAGGTAGGGGTGCAACCCTTAAAGAAGCGCATACGAATGATCTGAGCATCTTGCTTATTGAGTCGACTTAGCGCGGCTTTGTCTGCTTCCTCTGTAACAACCCCCCATAAACCAAACGCTCCATGTTTCTCAAACAAAAAGCCCCCACCGCAAGGTGGGGGCTTTTTGTTGTGCGAAAAATTCCCCCAGATGGGGACAGACAGATCGTGACGACCAGTTCAAAGTCGCCAAGCTGGATCGAGGGCATAGAGCTGATGAGACGCTCAATCTCATTTCTGACCCTGACCTTCTTGATTGGCTTGGCCGCACTCTCTGCAGTACGAGCCACCTTCACCTAGGCGGATACGAGTTTGATCAATGCGTCGGCAAAGAACCTTGTTCGAGGATGGTCCAATGCTGTGCGTCGTTTTTGACCTGGAGAGTCCTTGCTAAGACAAGAACCATCGCATGCTTTCCCCATGACTTGCGGCGACATCTTTCGGGTCATCATTGCCCTGTTCATTCCACCCCTCGGAGTGTTCACTCAGGTGGGATTGTCTCAGGCCTTCTGGATCAACCTGGTGATTTATCTCTTTGCCGTTGGTGGCCTCGGTTTTCCGGTGTTGTTTGGCATGTGGCCAGCCGCTGTGATCCACGCTCTGTTTGTGATCCTGACGCGTAAATAAAGCGCCCTTAATGTCTTAGCAGTCAGGCTCGGAGCAGATCTCCGTTTCGGTAGGTGTATTTGGTTTATTGACCAATTCATCTTCAATCACCTGCACCGCTGCTAGGGGTTTCTCTGGTTCACTCAAAATCTGTTCCAGATCAACATCCTCCTCTACCTCCTGTCCTTTCACCACGCTCACATTGATGCGTTGCACCTGCATCTGCAGTTCGAGGCCAGGGTATTGCCCTGAAACTCTGCTGTTGATGGTGTCTTGAATTTTTTGGACCTGTTTGAAACTCGGTAGCTGTGGATCGACCGATCGAACAACAACCTGAAAGGTTGGGGCTCGATTTTGCTCCCAGTAATTGGGCCAGTCAAAAATGACTTTTTCAAGTTCGACGGCGTCGTTGGCACCAAAGGTCAAAGTCTCATTTTTGAGGAAGCGGCTGATCTCATTTTCAATCTGATCTTTCGCGGCCTCTTGTCTAAGCGTTAGAAGGTGTTGTTCATACCTCCCATACAGCTTTTGGCCCACTGGCACCGCCAAGCCCACGGCCAGCAGCACCGGCAGGCGGGAGCGTCGCCGTTGCCTGAGTTTCTCACGGAAGTAAGGCTCACGAATTGCCAGCACTGTGATCCCACCAATCAGAATGCCCAGCAGGTTGGCGGCATAGAGCAGTGCAGCCCCTTGGGCGCCATCCATGCTCGAGGCGGCGAGCATCAATCCCATCACACATACAGGCGGCACAAGAGCAACAGCAATTGCTGTTCCCGCCATCGAACTAACGGCCCCAGGATTGACCTTGGCGTAACTCGCGACGGCACCCGCTGCCAAGGCGATACCCAGATCGAGAATATTGGCCTCCAGTCGAGTGGTGACCTGTTCAGGCAAGGCCTCCACCAAAAGCAAGCCCTGGCTTCGTGCGATCAGGCCCAATCCCATCGACAGGATCAAGGTGATTCCTGCACCGGCCGCAAGCGTGATCAGGGATCGGGACAGTAGCCGGCCTTGTCCGATCAGCACGGCGAACACCGCCACCCGTAGCGGCAGGATCCAGGGGGCAACAACCATGGCGCCGATCACGACGGCGGCGTTGTTGGCCAGCAATCCCAGGCTGGCAATCAGGCTGGCGCCAACCGTCAGAACGATGAAGGATTCGTTCAGCCGTGCTTCGCCGTCGTAGCTGCGGTGCAACTCATCCAGCCGATGGCCTTCTTCGAGCAAAGCCTCCTGATCAACGGCCATGGCGATGCTGCATCAGCTGCGTCGCCCCACAATTACTGGAGGTGTGCTGCCACTGCTGCCGGGAAGTGCCGGTACCACCTCCGTTTTGCCATCCCATTTATCGAGGAACAGCTTGTAGAGCACCTGATCATCAAGACTGCGGTTGAGCGTGTCGTAACGAAGGGCTTCCTGTTCAGCGATCTTCACTTCCGTTTGGGCCCGGAGCAGTTGCTGCTCTGCAATCTGCTTCTGCTCAATGGCAGCGCGATATTCCTCGGCGATTTGCAGGCCAGTAAGGTCCAGCCCTCGCACCTCCACGTAATCAAATTTGTCGAGTTCTTCGGCGACGGTGCGCTCCACCAGTGAAGAGATGTCATTCCATTCGGTGGCAATGGTGACGAGCTCGTACTGAGAGAACACTGATTTCAGTGCTTTGAGCAGTGACGGTTGAATGATGCGGGGGTAGATCTCGCGGTCGTTGCCGGCGATCGTTCGGTAAATCCGTCCGGCTTCATCTGGGCGGACGGCATATTTCACGGTTGCGGTGGCCTCGATCACCTGGAGGTCTTTGGTGAGGGTGGCGAATTCTTCTGGTTTGACCTGGGTTCGCACATCAAAGGGATACACCGCTTGAATGAATGGGACCTTGAGATTCAGGCCGGGAAGTCGCGATCCCCCACTCACCTTGCCCAGGGTTGTGACCACGGCAACCTTGCCGGCGGGAACAATGAACAAGGCCTGCCCCAAGAACAGCAGGGCGCTGAGAACGACGGCAACCAGTACGGCAAGGCTGTTGGCAGGATCGTTGATCCGTCGTGGGGTTTGCATGCTTCGCCGTGTGCTTGATCCGATGATGTCGGGTTTGATCGTGCACCGGTGAGCCGGTGCAGGGTTCTCCACCAAACCGACACCATCTGGAACTGACTCGAGGGGTTTGGAAAGAAAGCAAACAGTTCAGCTCACGATGCAGAGTCGTTCTGCAAGGCAGTTCGATGGTGAACGTTTTGGATCGGCTGCTTTTGGGTCGTGATGCGATGGAACTTGGTCTTTTCGCTCGATTCCTAGTTCATCCAGAGCGCTTCAAAGGCCCTTGGGTGGGGATCGCGCATGGTCATGGAGTTTTCTCGGATAAAGGTGATGCATGCTTTGGAACCGTCGAACACTTTTGCTTTGATCATCATTTCCATCGCTTGCTGAAGTGTTTTTCCTTCGCCGAGTGCCTTATCGATGATTTTTACGGCCTTGGTGGGCTCACAACGTCCCAGATCCAGAGCGCGTGCAGCGGACGAGAGCACACTGAGGGCTGTCGACAGCAGCAGAAATCCAACGAGGACACGCATCTTGGCTGGATCTTGTCTTGGATGAATCAAGCGTATGGCCATCGGTCGTCTTGATCTGACTCTTTACCGACTGAGTTCTTTCAGGATGTCACTGGTGATGCCACTGGTTGGAGTCTGTCCTTAGGGCTCACCTGACGGGTTGATTGAGCCCAGTGTGACCAAGAAAGGTTTCATCTTTGGCTGGAGAGCTTTCAAGGCTGGCGTGGCTGGTCGTTGAACAAGCCATAAAAAAACCTCCGATAGACGGAGGAATAAGCCAAGTAATCCCCATCACCTGGCGATTCGATAAGTGTAGTGCTTCTCGTCAAGTTTGTGCAGCGGACCCACTACATCTGGTGGAGCAAAGCCCACCAATCGCCAGGTGATCGCGAGTTATCCACAGGATGGTGGAAAAGTTCGCCGGCTTGTGTTGTCGCTGTTTCTTCAAATGGCCTGCAATTACTGGTGCGTTCAGGTAGGCTGTGGATATCCCCATCACCCGGCCGCCCTTTTGAGGCGGCTTTTTTGTGTCTGGGCTGCCAGTGTGGATCTGTATTCCACAAGCCCTATGACGGTGAATCGGGAGCAGGCCAGAGGTGCACTGGCGACACTTCTCGAAGTTTTCGCTGGGCCGAACTACTCGGGCGCCTTGCGGGATGGCGATCTCACCACACAACTCGAGCGATGCACCGGATGGGTGAAGGCTGAAGCTGCAGAGGCTGCATCCCTGATTGAATCTTGCGTTCCGCACGGCAAGCCGATGTTGGCTCAAGCCCAGAAACGTTTGGCTGCTCTTGAATCGTTGAAAATGCTGCAAGAGGTTGCCGTCAACCATTTCGGCTCACTCGACGATCCCGGCTGAGGGTCGTCAGTCACGGCGCAGCCAAGGCGAGGCATTGCTGAACCAGTCGCCGAGATCATCTTCTGGATGTTCAGGGTCGTCTGGATGACGTCGCCCCAGGTCGAGATCGGCCATCAAGCCGTCGAGGCCTTGTTGTGTGCCTTCCCGTTGAAAGCGTTGCGCTCTGCTCACCCACGTGCTCACGCTGCGATCGCGTTCGGCAAATTTTTGAAGGTAGACGCGTTCCTGGAGTGACACGAACTCACCCTGCGCCAGGCGGCTGCAGATGTTTTGCAGTTTCAAGCGTGTCGACGTGGTCAGCATGATCGGTTCACCTTTTTCAGGTGATAGGGAGTTCCGACCCTGCCGTCAGTGGCCGAAGGCACCATTTGTTGCGCGGGTGCATGGGCTGGTTTTCATATCCTGACGGGATGGATCATGAGGAAACCCAGAGCCTGACGCCGATTGCATCGGACTCGCCTTGGCTGGAGCGCTGTGGCACCTTGTTGCGTCCGCAGAGTGATCCTGCATTGTTCGGTTCAGCGGACGCAGATCTGTATTTCGCTGCAGACGGTCAACCGCGCTTTTACGTGATGCGGATCCGCCGCCGGCCTCCTGTGCTCAAGTCGATGACGCGGCACCATCGCGTGAGTCAGTGTCTGGGGTCTGCCGATGCCCAGCCCTGGTGGCTGGCCATGGCCCCTTCCACGGATTCCGGCTGTCCGCCCCCCGCTTCCTCGATCGCTCTGATCAAGTTTCAGGCCGGTGAAGCCTTCAAGCTGCATCCGGGAACGTGGCATGCAGGCCCTTTTGTTCAGGAGCAATCAGCGCTCTTTTTCAACCTTGAATTGAGAACGACCAACGAAGACGACCACAATTCGCTCGCATTGGCGCAGCTTTTGCGGTTGAACTTGATTTAATTGCCTCTGGCTGTAACGGGATGAACAGCGCAGCCGGGCTTGTGTGCCCTATATTTATTTTGTAGCAACCGCTACAAACGTTCACTTCGCTACACAGCGAAGCGCAGTTCGACTCAGGGCATGGAACGGGGCCTGAGCTTTCTACGAGGAACACCATGAATGCTCTTCAGCTTCTGAAGGAGCGTGAGCTGCGCGTGCAGCTCCGCAACAGCTCCAAAAAGGCCGTGGCTCGCGGATCTGAATCCGGCGACTACACCTCTGCACATCTCTCTCCCGTCAAGCTGGCGAAAGAGAAGGT
>CAXQPR010000114.1:0-3299 GCA_964225855.1 Salipiger bermudensis
GTCGCCGTCGTAAGCGCGATTTCCGCCGCCTTTGGATTGCACGCATCAATGCTGCTGCACGTCTGAACGGCATGAGCTACAGCCGTCTGATCGGTGGCCTCAAAAAAGCTGACGTGCGGATTAACCGCAAGATGCTGGCCCAGCTGGCCGTGGCTGATCCCGCTAGCTTCACCAATGTGGTGACTGCAGCCAAGGGCTGACCAATCAACAACTGACATGAGGCATTTCAACTGATGGATCGCCTCCTGCCACAGACCTACCTCTTAGGTCTGATCGGATTGCTGGCGATTGTGGCCGTCGTGGTCGGTCGCCAGCTTTTGCGTGTTCGCAGGGACGAGCTCAATCTGATTCAGCTTGAGCAAGACGGTGCCGCTGCCTCCAAAGATGCGGCTCAGCTCTATGAGTTGGCCTCAGTGCAGCTGCGCAAGCGGCTTTATCCCCAGGCAACGGCCAACCTGCGCCAAGCACTGAAGCGACTTTCGGGCGAACCTGACGAGGCCAAAGCATTGGTTGAAAACGCCCTTGGGTTTGCACTCGCAGCCCAGAAGGATTTCGACGGTGCCGTCAAGCACTACAAAGCCGCCATCAACGCCAAAGCCGATTACCCGGTGGCACTGAACAACTTGGCGTTTGCCCGCGAGCGACTGCTTCAGCCTGAGGACGCTGCAGAGCTCTACCGCCAGGTGTTGGCGTTAGAGCCCTCCAACAAAACCGCCTCCAAACGCCTGAAGCGGATTGAACGCCAAATCCGCTCCGGACTCAACGCAACCTCACCAGAGGCCGCGAATCGGAAGGGCTTCTGACACACAGCTTGTGGAAAGGCTGAGTCGCCCTCCCTGGTTGGTCAGCCTTGAAGCCTGCCAGCCAGAGAGAGCTAACCCCTGAAGACCCAGGAATTCTCCACCCGGTTCCAAGCCATCACCGAGGCTGTCAGCGAGGGGAATCAGGTCGAGCTGATCCGATTTGGCATTGAGATTGCCCTGCACCGGAGTGTTGGTGCTGCCGATCGTCATCGCGCCGCGTACGGCCACCATCTGGCCATAGGAGCGCACATCCGACAGGTTGAGCTGAACCGCCTGATCCATGCCGTTGGGAAAGGCTTTGTAGGTGCCGCACCATTGGCGAGGCATCGTGGCCGCCAGATCCGTGGCTCTCGCCACTGGATCGAAGCTTTCAACGCTCCCCTCCAGCATCAAGGGAACCGCCAGACGCGATGAATCGAAGGAGAACTGCGTTTCCAGCGGTATGGCGGTTTCAACCGGCAGATCCACAACGGGTGGAACAGGCATTGGCCAAACAGGATGATGGGCACAAGGTAGGGCCATTCCCCCAGGCCTGTTCAGCCCCAAACCGGTTCGCAAACCAACTCGAGCACCATCAGCATGTCCACGGTTTCGACTCTCCACAGCGGCATGAGTGATCAAGATCCCCTGCTGATTGGCGGTCGCCCCTTCCACAGCCGGCTGTTCACCGGCACCGGCAAATATCCCAATCTGACTGCAATGCAGCAGAGCCTTGAACGCTCTGGCTGCGACATGGTGACCGTCGCCGTCCGCCGCGTGCAAACCGTGGCCGCAGGACATGAGGGCCTGATGGAAGCGATCGACTGGTCGCGGATCTGGATGCTGCCCAACACAGCCGGCTGCGCCACAGCCGAGGAAGCCATCCGCGTGGCCCGGCTGGGGCGTGAACTGGCCAAGCTGGCCGGTCAGGAAGACAACACCTTCGTGAAGCTGGAGGTGATTCCCGACAGCCGTCACCTGCTTCCCGATCCCATCGGCACCCTGGAAGCAGCCGAACAGCTCGTGAAGGAAGGCTTCACCGTTCTCCCCTATATCAATGCTGACCCGCTGTTGGCCAAAAGGCTGGAAGACGTGGGCTGCGCCACGGTGATGCCGCTTGGGTCACCGATCGGCTCCGGTCAGGGACTGCGCAACGACGCCAACATCGCGCTGATCATCGAAAATGCAGGAATCCCCGTGGTGGTGGATGCGGGCATCGGCGTTCCAAGCGAAGCCGCCCAAGCCCTGGAAATGGGAGCCGACGCCGTGCTGGTGAACAGCGCCATCGCCATGGCGGGTGACCCCCCGGCCATGGCCGAAGCCATGGCCATGGCTGTGCAGGCCGGCCGCCAGGCCTATCGCGCAGGCCGTTTGCCGCTGCGTCAGAACGCCTCCCCCAGCTCGCCCGTGAGCGGACGCGTCAGCAGCTGAGAGAGACCCCTGAAGCCATCAGCCCATGAAGCTGCATTGCCGAAATGCACCAGATCGGGCAAACACCCATAAGGTCCGCTCCAGACACCAACACTGAATGCAAGTCACGGAAGAGGACGGCGGACGGCTGAACGCCTTTGCCAAAGAGCCCCGCATGGAGGTGATGGACGATCAATCCAGCCGCAGCAAGAGCTCTCAGATGATGATCATCGTTGGTGGTGCACTGGTAATGGCCCTGATGGCCGTCACCGTGGCGATCAGCTGAAAAGCCTGTAGTAGCTTGCCCCAGATAAGCGGTCAGTGCGCTTCGGCAGGAGTTTGAGGTGAAGGTTCTCGTTCTTGGCGGTGACGGCTTCTGTGGCTGGCCCTGCGCAGTGAATCTGGCGGACCAGGGCCACGACGTGTTGATCGTCGACAACCTCAGCCGCCGCAAGATCGATATCGACCTGGAAGTCGAGTCGCTCACGCCGATCACGAGCATTGGTGAGCGGCTGAAGGCCTGGGATGAGATCGGTGGCAAGCCCATGCGCTTCGTGCACATGGACATCGCCCATGAATACCAGCGCCTGCTCGATCTGCTGATCGAGGAGAAGCCCGACTCCGTGGTGCACTTCGCCGAGCAGCGCGCTGCGCCCTACTCGATGAAGAGCAGCGCGACCAAGCGCTACACCGTCGACAACAACGTCAACGGCACTCACAACCTGCTCGCCGCCATCGTGGAGAGCGGTCAGGACATCCACGTGGTGCACCTGGGCACCATGGGGGTCTACGGCTATGGCTCTCACCGCGGCGCCACCATCCCCGAGGGTTATCTCAAGGTGGAGGTGCCCCAGCCCGACGGCAGCCGCTTTGAGGAGGAGATCCTCCACCCCGCCAGCCCTGGCAGCGTCTATCACATGACCAAGACGCTCGATCAGCTGCTCTTCCTTTACTACAACAAGAACGATCAGGTGCGCATCACCGACCTCCACCAGGGGATCGTGTGGGGCACCAACACCGACGCCACGGACCGTGACCCCCGTCTGACCAACCGCTTCGACTACGACGGTGATTACGGCACCGTGCTCAACCGCTTCCTGATGCAAG
>CAXQPR010000115.1:0-3107 GCA_964225855.1 Salipiger bermudensis
CTCGGCAGTTTTGAAGCGGCGTTTTTTGCCGACCCACGGCGACGCCGTTCCCCGGCGAGCAGGCGCACCACCCGGACCAGCGCCTATCTGCCCTACCTGCGGCGCCTGGCTCATCAAAACGGCGATCAGCCGCTGGAGCCGGCGCTGCTGAAGCAGACGCTCACCAGCTACGAGGACGGCAGCCGCAGCCGGCAGCACTGCGCCACAGCCCGGGCGGCCCTGGCCCGGCACCTGGAGCTGCCCTTACCGGAAGACTGGCGGCAGGAGGCCGGCGGCTATGGCCTGCACCGAGCCCGCTTCCGCCAGCTGCCCACCGACCCGCAGATTCTTGAGGCCGCAGGACGCATTCCCAACCCTCAGTGGCGCCTGGCCTTTGCCTTGATGGCCACCTACGGCCTGCGCAATCACGAGGTGTTCTTCTGCGATTGCTCCTCTCTGGCACCCGGAGGAGATCGGGTGTTGCGGGTGCTGCCCACCACCAAAACCGGTGAGCATCAGAGTTGGCCATTCCACCCCGACTGGGTCGAGCGCTTCGGGCTGCAGGAGCTGGCGGAGAACCCGACCGCTCTGCCGGCGATCCAGACCGATCTGCGTCGCACCACCCTGCAACAGGTTGGACGGAGGGTGAGTGAGCAGTTCCGCCGCTACGACCTGCCGATCACCCCCTACGACCTGCGCCACGCCTGGGCCGTGCGCACCATTCATGTCGGCCTGCCGGACACCGTCGCCGCCAGGATGATGGGCCACTCGGTGACGATCCACACCCGCACGTATCACCACTGGATCACCCGGCGTGACCAGCAGCAGGCGGTGGATGCAGCCCTGGCCCGCCAACCGGCCTGACATCAACCTGACTTCACTTCAAAGATGACGTCGTTTCTGAGGCCGCTGGCCTACCGCTACCGCTGGATTTACGACACGGTCACGGCAGTGTCATCCCTGAGTGTGGGGGGAGTGGAGCGCCTGCGGAGCCTCGGGCTGGAGGCGTTGCAGCCCCATCTCCAATCCGGGGCTGCGGTGCTTGATCTCTGCTGCGGCAGCGGCGAGGCAGCGGCCCCCTGGCTGGCGGCGGGCTATGCCGTGACGGGCCTCGATATCTCCCCCCGCGCCCTGGATCTCGCCGCCCAACGCCACCCCGCCCTGCAGCGGGTGGAGGGGCTAGCGGAGGATCCGCCGCTGGCCGATGCCAGCTTCAGCGCCATCCAGCTGAGCGTGGCCCTGCACGAATTCCCCCGGAGCGATCGCGAGCGGGTGCTGCGCAGTGCCCTTCGGCTGCTGGAACCCGGCGGCTGGTTGGTGGTTGTCGATCTGCACCCGGCTGGGCCCTGGCTACAGCTCCCCCAACAACTGTTTTGTGCCCTGTTTGAAACCGACACCGCGACCGCCATGCTGGAGGACAACCTCCCCGCCCAACTGGAACAACTCGGATTCAGCAGCGTGAGCCAAGAGCTGCTGGCGGCACAGGCCCTGCAGCGCATCACCGCTAAGCGGCCTCAATAGAACCAACAAGCCCCCTCGTTCCATGAGCAATCACGACCTCGATCAATCCGCCGCGGAACTGGGCATGGGCGGCAAGCTTGCCCCCGAAACAGACAACGCTGGCTACCGCAAACGCATGGAGCGTCGGCAGCAGGTTCAGAAGCAACGGGTGGAGGAGCGCAACAAGGAGAAAGGTCTGGTGCTGGTATTCACCGGCCAGGGCAAAGGCAAAACCACCGCTGGGCTCGGGCTGGTGCTGCGCACCCTGGGCCATGGAGAGCGGGTGGCGGTTGTTCAGTTCATCAAGGGGGGCTGGGAGCCAGGCGAAGCACGGGCGCTCCAGGCCTTCGGTGAGCAGGTGAGCTGGCATGCCCTCGGAGAGGGCTTCACCTGGGAGACCCAGGACCGGGCGCGAGATCAAGAGCTGGTGGAGCAGGCCTGGCAAACCGCCTTGAACTACCTGCGCGATGCAAGGGTGAAATTGGTGCTGCTCGACGAGCTGAATGTGGCTTTGAAACTGGGTTACATCGAAGCCGACACCGTGATTGCCGGATTGAACGAACGCCCTGAACTCACCCACGTGGCGGTGACAGGCCGGGGGGCACCAGCCGAGCTGGTGGAGCGGGCCGATCTGGTGACGGAGATGACCCTGGTGCACCACCCCTTCCGCGAGCAGGGGGTGAAGGCCCAGGCGGGCATCGAGTTCTAAAGGGGGAAAGGAGCGGGCTTAGGCCGCTTCAGCAGCTTCGAGATCGTCTTGAAGATGGCGGGTGGCGGCGGTGAGCACCGAGAGTCCGCTCACCAGGAGGGCGCGATGCACCACCGGTTCGCGCCAGCAGTCCGGATCCTGGCTGGCCCGTTCCAGGGCTGAAAGGGTGAGGCGGGCCATCACACCGCTTTGGGTGGCATCGGTCTCGGGCATGAAACAGCCGCGGTTTCCCCATCCAAGCGGCGATCGAAGGCCTGTGCCAGTGGTTGCTACTGTCAGAAGGATCTGGACCGTTGATGACCTACGCACGCGTCCTGCTGAAACTCAGCGGCGAAGCTCTGATGGGATCTCAGGGCTACGGCATAGACCCAGCCATTGTTCAGTCGATTGCCTCCGACGTCGCCAAAGTTGTGGCCAATGGCACGCAACTGGCGATTGTCGTAGGCGGCGGCAACATCTTCCGCGGCCTCAAGGGTTCTGCAGCGGGAATGGAGCGGGCCACAGCCGACTACGTCGGCATGTTGGCCACGGTGATGAACGCCATCACCCTTCAGGACGGCCTCGAGAGGGCTGGCGTTCCCACCCGGGTGCAAACCGCCATCGCCATGCAGGAAGTGGCGGAGCCCTACATCCGCCGCAAAGCCATCCGGCATCTGGAAAAAAATCGTGTGGTGGTGTTCGGAGCCGGTTGCGGCAACCCTTTCTTCACCACCGACACCACTGCAGCTCTGCGGGCCGCGGAGATCAATGCCGACGTGGTGTTCAAAGCCACCAAGGTGGACGGGGTCTATGACAAGGATCCGGCCAAACACACCGATGCGGTGAAGCATGCCCAACTCAGCTATCAAGACGTGCTGAGTGGCGAATTGGGCGTGATGGACAGCACCGCCATCGCCCTCTGCAAAGACAACAACATCCC
>CAXQPR010000116.1:0-3756 GCA_964225855.1 Salipiger bermudensis
GCACGTAGCGGTCATGGGTGACCAGCACCAGAGCACCGGGATAGCGATCCAGCCAGCTCTGCAGCCATTCCACAGCAGCGGCATCGAGATGGTTGGTGGGCTCATCCAGCAGCAGCACATCGGGGCAAGCCACCAGGGCTGATGCCAGACCCACCCGTTTGCGGTAACCGCCGGAAAGGTCGTCGACCGGGCGCTGGAGATCGCTGATGCCCAATTTCTGCAGCACTTCTCGGCATTGCTGCTCCAGGCTCCAGGCGTCCTCTTCATCCATGCGTTGGCTGAGCTGACCCAGCTCCGCCATCAGCGCTTCATTGCTGGGGTCTGCGGCAATGGCGTCGCTGAGAGCGCTGAAGCGCACCAGCAGATCCCGTTTGGTGCCACAGCCCTCCAGCACCTGTTCCATCACCGTGAGCCCCGGTGTAATTCGGCTCTCCTGACCCACCAGCTCCACCCGCAGCCGGGGAGAACAGCGGCGTTCTCCCTCACCGAGGGGTTCCTTCCCCGCCAGAACTTTCAACAGCGTTGATTTGCCGGCGCCATTGGGGCCGATTAGGCCCAGCCGCTCGCCATCCCCGATGTGGAGGTCGAGATCGGAAAAGAGGGTGCGGATGCCGAAATCCTTGGCCGCACCCACCAGGCTGATCAGACTCACGGTGTGCCAGCGGGCAGTTGACCGTCCAGATAAGCAAACACGCTCTTGTCGCCCACATCCGCTGCCGCATCCATCCCGAATTTGCGCAGGGCCAGCAGCACCAGCAGCAACGCTGCACACTCCAGGAGAGCCAGGCATAGGGGGCCATTGATTACCCCCATCAGATGCCCTAGCAGCGCTGCAGGCAGCAGCAAGGTGAGGCCGATCGCCTCGGGTCGTTGGAAGCAGAAAAACTCCTTGAAGCCGATGCCGGCCAAGGCGGCAAACAGCGGGCCGATGGCCAGGATCCAGATCGGCTGATCCCGGAGGGCGGAGAGCGCTTCGGTGGGGCCGGCCTGCAGCAGCAGTGCCCCCCAACCGATGCAACCGCTGAGCCAGAACAATTGAAGGGCGCGGTGCAAGGGACGGAGATAAATGTGAATCCAGCGGAGCGCCAGGCCCAGGGCCGTGGCCATCGGCAGCACCCAGAGCCATGCCCAGGGGTTATCGGTTTGCCACCACTGCAGCACTCCGGCGGCCAGGCTGAGGCCGGTGATTAACAGGGCGATTCGATAGGAACGCACCTCCAGGCGATCGGCGGCGGTGATCGAGTAGGTGCCATAGACACCTTCAAAAGTTGGATCTGCGCTGGTCATCCCGACGCTGCCGTGCTGTTTACCAGTGTGCTCAGGTCGGGACCGGCTGGAACAATCCCGCCGGGATTGAGGGGGAACAAGGCACCGAAGTAATCGTGTCGCCAGGCGTTGCCGTCGCAGGTTTCCGCCACGCCCGGTAGGGCGTAAAAGCGTTGTCGCCAGGCCCAGAGTTGCGGGTAGTGCCAGAGCGGGTGCCGACTGCAGCCGAACAGTGGGGCATAGACCAGCTCCCATCGGATCAAGGTGGGGAACAGCCGCACGTCAGCCAGGGTCAGTGTTGTGCCGCACAGCCATGGACCATTGGTTGCGAGGCTTTGCTCCACCGCATCGAGGGCGGCAAAGAGATCGGCTTCAGCGCGGTCGTAGGCCGCTTGGTTGCGGGCGAAACCGCAGCGGTAAACCCCATCGTTGATGGCCGGTTGCAGCAGCTGCTGCCAGGCCTGGATCTTGTCGGTTGATTCCGCCGGTGCCAGGTCAACAACCCCGTCTTGATGGGGCCAGCGGTTTAACAGGTCCACCAGTGGAGCACTGTCATTGCCCAGCAGGGTGTGGTTTTTGGGATCCACCAGCACAGGCACGGTGGCCCGGTAGCTAGGGGGGGCGCCGCAGTGCTGATACAACTCCAGCAACGTTGCGCACCCCTCCCAGGCTGGATTGAGGGCCCAGCGTCCAGCGTTGTGATCCGCCTGTGCCATCAGGAGGCTGACGCTGTCGTGCAGATGGCGCAGCTGATGCACCAGCCAGGTGCGATGGGCCCAAGGGCAACTGCGCCCGATCACCAGCAGCGGCCGTTGGCCGGCGCTGCGCTGGAGCAGGTCCGCGGGGTTCAAGGCCGGCGGGGTGAGCGGATCGCTGCTTGGTCGGATGTAATTGCCGGCCGCATCGGCTGGGCCCAGCCCACCCATGAGCCGTTGCCATTGCCATCGCCAGCTGCGACGGGCGGCCGTGACCACGACAGGTGGGATCGACATGGCGCGGTTTGGATCGCTTTCATCCTCGCTGTGACTCGTGCTTCAGTCAGAACTTGGTTCGCTGTGGTTCATGAGCAGCTGTGGCGTTCTTGTGGTGGCCGGCACCCACGGGAATGAGGTCAATGCCCCTTGGTTGCTGCAGCAGTGGCAGGCCAACCCTGATCTGATTGACGCTGCAGGTTTGGTGGTGCAGCGGGTGATCGGCAACCCGGAAGCGCTGCGCCGCCGCTGCCGTTACGTCGATCGTGACCTCAACCGCTGCTTCCTCCCGGAACAGTTGCAGCAGGGGGCCTCCGGCTTGGAGTTCCAGCGTGCTGGGGAACTCCTGCACTTGCACGGCCCCAGCGGCGAGCAGCCCTGCGTTGTAGCCGTTGATCTGCACAGCACCACAGCGGCCATGGGAAATTCCTTGGTGGTGTATGGCCGGCGCCCCGCTGATCTCGCCCTCGCGGCTTTGGTGCAGGGGGCTCTTGGCCTGCCGATTTATCTGCACGAAGCCGATGCTCAGCAGACCGGCTTTCTCGTGGAATCCTGGCCCTGCGGACTGGTGATCGAGGTTGGCCCTGTGCCGCAAGGTCTGCTCAATGCCCGGGTCGTTGAACAGACCCGTCTTGGCTTGGAAACGTGCCTTAGGGCCGTGGATCAGGCACGTCAGGGGTTGGCCCGGCTGCCGGACGCTCTGGTGGTGCATCGCCACTTGGGGAGTCGCGATCTCCCGAAGTCGGAGAAAGGAGAGCCGCAGGCCCTGGTTCATCCCGAACTACAGGGGCGCGATTGGCAGGACATCGCCTCAACCCAGCCCATGTTCCGGGCTGCGGATGGGACCGATCGTGGTGAGGGGTGGGTTGAAGGGGAGATTCCGGTGTTTGTGAACGAAGCGGCCTATGCGGAGAAAAGCATCGCTTTTTCCCTCACGCGCCGGGAGGTGTGGCCTGTGGAGCCCACCTGGCTGCCGGCCTTGAAGCAGCTGCTCTCTGCGGCTTAACCGCAGGCCCAAACACCTTTGCCCTCTTCAGAGCAGATCAGATTGCTCGTCTGACCATCCGCCCAATACATCCGCAATCGATCGTCCTCGGTGCCGATCCGCAGGGTGAGGGATCGCAGCGGGCCGGCTGGTGTCTTGCTGTCGGCATCGCCGGCGGGTGACTTGAGTTCTTGCAGCTCTTGCTCCAGCTGATTGATCCGTCGTTCCAGCTGTTTGATCGAAGCTCTCGTGTTGGCGTTTGGCTTGTCGCCGCTGGAGGACACCAGTCCACAGCTGGTGAGGCCAACCGAGGTCACCACAAGACAAACCAGAGGAATCAAACGCTGCATGGGCCTGTCCCGATTGGCCCCAGCCTCTCAGCAGAACTAGCGTTGGGCCAGACGTTCACTCCAATACACGGTGGCACCTTGAGCCTCCAGCTCCAGTCGCCTGTAACGGGCCTGGGTCAGAGGAACGGTTTCCTCCAAGCGATGGCCGGCTTGCATCCAGCGGATCAGAACCAAAAAGCGCCCC
>CAXQPR010000117.1:0-12767 GCA_964225855.1 Salipiger bermudensis
CACGTGAGAGCGTGGATGATTGGGGGCGAACCTTGAAGGCTTCTCCAGAGCTGATCGTTTTGCATGAAACGGTGATCAGTGAGCCTGCAACGGTCAATCTGTTCCAGACCCCGCATCCTCGCGACGAGGATCAAGTCAGCTATCACATGTTGATTGGCGCTGATGGCGCACGGTTGCGCATCGTTCCTGATCAAAACAGGGCTTACGGGTCAGGGATGTCGGCGTTCGGGGATGCCACGCAGCGCCGTCAGCCCAAGCGTGTCGGCTCAATTAATAACGTCTCCCTTCACGTCAGCCTGGTGACCCCCGCGGATGGTCGTGGTAACACGGACGCGCATTCCGGCTATACCAATGCGCAATATCGAAGCCTTGCTGCGCAGGTGCTTTTGTGGCAAGCCCAATACGGGATTCCCCTGACGCGGGTCACCACGCATGCCGCTGTCGATCGCAGTCGCACACGTTATGACCCACGCAGTTTCCGTTGGGATCGCTTTGACCCTCACTATCAGGAATTTGTGCAGCTTTGTGGTTTCGAACGCTTTGATAACGGTCAAGCGGGATTATGAACGAATCCCAGGATGATCTGGATTCACTTCGCTCTACCGGGGCTGAAGCGGATCGCTTCTTGAAGTCGCTTGAAGCTGATCAGGCTCGGGCTGATCAGTCGCCTGTGGATCACAAGCCTGTTCAGCTGCAGCCAGTTCAATCGCAGCCAGTTGTTTCAACTCAGCATGCGTCTGATTCGCACACAGAGCAGGACCAGGGGAATCCGGGGATCGGATTGTTGATCATCGCTATTTTTATCACGCCCTTGCTTCTTGTTTGGTTTTTCCAAACAAGCTCCCAAGAGCCTGTGAGCAGTACCCCACCATTGCGCTATTCAAGATCCTGTGGGTCACCTCCAGGAACTGGAAAGCGTTGGTGGCCAGTGCTAGGGCGTGCAAATCGTCAGTTGTTGCAGACCATTCGTAACCGTTATTGCGGTGATGCCTACATCAATGAAGAGGGCGCTTTGCAGGTGGCCAGTTTCGACAGCTGGAATGGTGCTGAATCCTTCCGTTTGCGCTTGGAAGCAGCAACCGGATCCAGTTTTCGCGTTGGACAGGGGCATTAATGGTCGCCCAAGTCAGCAAGGGCTTTGAATGGAATGGTGCTGTAGTTGCAAGTGGATGAAACCTCGGTTTGGGTTCTTGCCTCTGGCTTGTCTGCTCTTAGGAGCTTGTTCGGTGACGGTGAATCAGAGCGCACCTCAGCCTTCATCGCCACAGGTTGACCCACCTTCCTCAAGTCCGGCACCCTCCAGTGCTGATCAAGGCAAGCGCGTCAAGCATGTGAATTCTGCTCCCGAGCAGCAGGCAAAAGCCTCTTCCCAGGAACGTGATACGGCTCGGGTGGTGTCGATCCGTGCTGGTGAGCCCTCTGGTTTGAAGTTGGCCAGGGCGACGCTGATCTACAACGACGGGGATGTGCTGTCGGGGATATTTCGCGTTTATTGCCCGACCCAGATGATTCGACCAACACAATTTCGTTTGGAAACTTCTGCTGGTGAACTCAAAGAAGAAGGTGAATGGTGGGAAGAGGCCTTTCAACCACGCTGGAATGCAGAGCAATCCTTGATTGCTCAAGTTTGTGATTAATGGAGGAAGCCCTTTAGGCCGGTGGGGTGAATGCGAATGTGCCGCCGGGAAGACTCACGCGCACATCACCATCATCATCCACAGTCCATTCACCCGTGTAGCGCTGGCCGTCCAGGAAAACCTCGACGGAATCGTTATCCCAGAGGACGACAGATCGCTTCAGCCCTGAAGGTTCGATCACATCGAAGACGCGATCGCCGTTGGTGTTGATGCGTGCGTTGACGCTGCAGCGATCTCCCACCAAACTCCCGCCTTGCTGCATCTGAAACCAACAGGTGCTTCCCGTCGACCGTGTGGATGTATTGGCCAGGGGTTTCGGCTGTGTTGTGGTTTGGGCTGAGGGGACTTCCGCAATCGGTTGCGGGACTGGAGTGGCTGGGGGCGCGGGCGCACTTTGAGGAGTACTGGGCTGTGTTGCTGTTGTGGTGCCCGAGCGCATGGCAAACGTGATCACCAGGCCGAGCCCCATCAGCCCGATCGGAAAAATGAGTAGCAGCGCCAACAGCGCTTGCTGATTCGAGAAACCTGAAGTTGATCGCGTCTCAGACGGGACTCCCCAGATCATCGACATGGTCTGCAGTTTGTGCTGACTTCTCAAAACCGTACCTGGCTTTTGTGGATAAATCCGCTGGTGCCGCAGGCCGATGTGGGATACCAATTCCCCTGGGCTTGCCCCACGCGAATGCTTTGGCGGGTGTCGATGCTGCACAGGAAACTGCCTCCCGGCTGACGCCTCACATTGCTTGGTGGATCAAAAACAATCGCAACTCCGGGATAGCTGGCGTTTGCGGTCGGTGATGGTGCAGCCACGCTTGGAGCGTTGCCGCAAACCAGGGCAAGCATGCGCTCTGTGGCCGGTGACTGTGGCCGGTTCACCTGTCGCTCTGGGTAGCTCGTCCAGCTTTGGTCGGTGCAGTTGGCCATGGCCTGCACGGAATCATTGCCAAGTTGATAAGTGAACTCTCGGAACTGGGCATCGCGTTGATTGATGCTTCCCATCAGCAGCCGGATCGGTGCCCCAGTGCTGGCCTGCCCGAGTTCCACCACGGATGGTCTGGGCTTCTCTGCTGTAGTGGCAGGGGCTGGTTGCGGCGATTCTTGGCTTGACGCGCTGGCCTGAGGTTCGGTGGATGGTGCCGGTTGTTGCTGTTGAGCCGGTGCTTCCGGGGCTGGTGCCGGTGAAGTTCTGGTTTTCATCACCACATTCAGAATCAGGCCAACGCCAATGATTCCGAGAGGAAACACCACCAGCAGAGCGAGCAGAGCCTGGCTCTTCGTGAAGCCTGCGGATCTGCGGGATTGGCTTTCGCTGGCCTGCCGGTGAATCAGCATGGACTCTCTGTTGCCGCATCCATCGCGGCTCAAATTAAGTCAAGCAATCGTTTGTGAGGAGGAGAGATGCCGAAGCGGTTTGGCTGGAATTGCTGTCTCGGTGTCGTGTTGGCGGCCCCCCCATGGGCAAGTTCTGCGTTGGCTCAGCAGCCCGTCAGGCCCCTGAGCAAGGTGGGCCATTGCCCCTCGGGATATCACACATCAGCCTCCTCCTGCGTTCCCAGCTCCAGTCGCAGTCGTGGTGCGCTCCCCAAGATCGGCAGCACCTGTCCTACTGGCTTTTACACATCCGGCAGTTATTGCCTGAGCAATCCCAGCAATCGGCGTCAGGCCATTGAAAAAACCGGTGCCACCTGCCCCAGTGGCTGGTTCACATCGGGCCGCTATTGCCTGCAGTCGAGGGGATAGGGCGTCGGGGCCACCGCGACGAGTTCATGTTTTTGTATCGGTGCGAACAGTTTTTGGCTCGGTCTGCGGGCTGAATGGCTTCAGCTCTTGGAATGCAGATTGGATCTCAAGGCACAGTCAGTGGATGCGCTGTTCTCGCTCAGCCCCCAGAGTGCGCTCGGGTTGTTCTGGCTTCAGGCTCACTTTCCAGTTGAGGAGTGGGACGTGCTCCTAGGCGGGCAAGCGGTGTTCAGTGCTGAGTGCTATGAGGCGATCGTCGCTGATGCCCGTGCCGCTGGCCTGGGAGTGGATGTTCCTGCGCAAGTTCGTTCCTGAAGCGGCGGCGGATCCGATAGCAACGCACTGTCTCGTTTTGTAACGTGACGGTGCGTTTGCTTTTTTTGTGTGACGACGCAATCCGTTCTGCTCGCTTTCGGTGCCTTCGCGGCTGCCAGTTTTGCTCTTTGGATGGGGCGTTTGAACCGCTCCCAAACTCAGTCATCCTCAGTCACATCTGGCGACTGACCCAGTCATCATCCAGCACCTGAGACCGCTTAAAACAGTGTCAGTCCCGAACACGGACTGCTGCAAAACCACCTGACCCTCGGGCGTGAGACACCCGGGGGTTTTTTGTGGTCAGCGCAGTTTGGCCATTCGATCGACGCTCGAGCCGACAGTCTCGACGCTGAACGACTCCATGCCATCGGCATCGATGCCGGGTTTGAGGCGAAACAGATAGGCGTTCACCCAGGCGGTTTCCCTGTTGTTGACCTCATGGCCCCGGTCCACAAACCCGGGTTTCTGCTGGAACAGGTGTAGCAGCACGTCCAGCACGTTTTGCGCTGTCAGGTTGTCTGGATCAATGCTGGGCAGGCTCTCCCGGATCTCCAGGAACGAGATCGACGCGGAGTAGTCGAAATCACCTGTTGGCATCACAACTGATCTGGCTGGTTGATTCAGTTAACTCTCTGCGGCCTGCAGCCGGGTGCGCATGCGACCGTGTGCCCGTCCGCTGCGACGGCGCGGACGATGGTAGAGGTCGGCATTCACCTTCAGCTGCCTGGGGTAGGGCCAGCTGCGTTTGAGGGCCGCCGAATTGGTGGTGCGAACGCACCACCAGCAGTGGAGGTAAAGGGCGATCAGTCCGGTGATGATGCCGGGCATGGAAAGGACGTGCCGCAGGGTCGTTTTGTTTGATTGTCCGTTGTGAGCGGCTCGGATGCCAGGGCCGGATCTTGGAATGGATTGAACTTGATGCCTCTGTGGCGCAAGCGTTGGTGGTGCCGATGGATGATGGAGGGGTCAGACCGGTGTGATGGCTCTTCCCCAGGTTGCACTCAGTGGAAAGCAGCAGAGGTTGATTGATCTGCTGGAGGCCAGCGACGACGAGCTCAGCGGCCAGCAGTTGCACCGCGCTTTGCTGGATTCGGATCATGGAATGGGGTTGGCGACGGTCTATCGCCACTTGCGTCAGTTGCAAAAGCGTGGGCTGGTGCGCTGCCGCCATCTCCCCAATGGTGAGGTTCTGTATGCGCCGGTGGCGCGGGACCGGCACCATCTCACCTGCGTCAGTTGTGGTGCGACCCAGAAGCTCTCCACATGTCCGTTGCACACCATTTCGATGCCTGAGGATCAGCAAAGCGGATATTCAGTGTTGTTCCACACGCTGGAGTTCTATGGCCTTTGCGCGGTATGCAGCGCAAAGGCCGGTGATTGAGCAACGATCAGAATCGGAAGGTCAGGCCTGTGCCGATGTGGTTTTGGAACCCTTTGCCCCAGCCTTTGCCGGTCTCTGTGCTGTAAATCGCTTCCCAGTGGGCGAAGGCGACCACAGAATCTGAAATTGGGTATTCCAGGGCAATCTCACCACCCCAGTCTGTGCGCTGAGAGAGTCCGGAATAGGAGCCAGGTGTGTAGAAGCGAGGTCCCCCGGTGAGGGTCACATTCAATTGGTCGTAATTGAAGCCAAAGCCCGCCCAGGTATCGCTGTAGTTGCCGATGTAGACACCATCGCTTTCCCAGCCCGTGTGATTGCTGACGGACACAAACACACCATCGATGACGGATTCCAAGCCATCACCCAGTGCGAAGTTGACATCACCGTCACCGAAGGCATAGGTGACGCCCGCACTCACTTCATGTTTGACCCCTTGAATATCCTCTCCCTGGGATTTCGTGACGAAGTACGGAAGCCACGTGGCTGAAATGGCGAGCCGGTCATTGGGCTGATAGCGAGCCTGCAGCATGCCCTTCATGTCGATGCGGCGATAGGGCTGCCCTTGTGCATGGCCATGGCCTGCATGGGATTCGTGCCCTTCTTCGCTGTGCTCGGAGTGGTCGCTATGGCCTTCGTTGCCATGGTCTTCATCGCCATGGTCTTTGTCGCCGTGGTCTTCGTTGCCGTGGTCTTCTCCCTCTTCTTCTTCATGGTCTTCCTCGCCATGCTCGTCATGGTCTGCATGGGCAGCATGGGCGCTGCTGCTCTCTTCCTCGTGCTCCTTTTCCAGATGCACGCGGCCATAAAAGTGTTCGGCTTCACCCCAAACCAGGGCGGGTCCGATGGCGGCTTCAATCGCAAAGCTGCCTTGATTGGCTAACCCCCACTCCATTACCGCGCCAAACATCCCATCGACCGCGTAGTGGGATGGTTTCCCTTCACTGGTGAGGTTGTTTTCGTAGCCGCCATGCCCTTCCAGGGTGATCACTGGCATGGAGCGGAATTCGCCCTCTTTCAGTTCTTCTTCTGATCCACCACCATGGTTATGGCCAGCACCGGCTTCGGCGGGAAGGGGGGCCATGGTGCTGATCCCTAAAGGTGTGAATAGCACCAATAAGGTGCGGGCAACGAGGGAGCGATTGGGGCGGGTCATGACGGGAATCAGGCTTTAAGGCTTAGAGGAAAACGCTGGGCGGTTCAGCGCACGCTTCCCCAACGTTGTTGAAGTGCTTTTGCCCCTGCTTGATCGCACGTTCCGCCTTGCGCATTCACCACGGCACAGGTGTTGGCTGTTGCTGTTTCGATCAAGCTCTTCCCAGGTGCAGTGCCATCCGCAAACAGAATGGTTGAAGCAATTGGTTTGCCGGAACGTTTGCTGATCCTTCGCAGCGTTTTGCTAGGTGGTTGCTGTTCTGCAAACAACACTTTTGTGTTTGAAGCGCGAACAGCATCGCTAATGCTTTTCAAGCTGGAGGGGCGAAGCTGACCACCGGTGGCGTGATCATCAATCATCGCCACTTGTTTCATGCCATAGCGACGCGTGAAAAAGCCGAAGGCGAGATGTTCAGCAACGACGACACGATGCTGGGCAGGAATGGTGGCAATCTGTTGGCGGTTCCAGCGGTCTAGATCGCGAAGTATTCCCTGTGCTGTTTTCAGTCGGCGCTGCAGGCCAACTTTGGATTCAGCTGAAACGGGCAACTGTTGCAGCTCTCTCGACACAACGCCGGCCATTGCGCTGGTGTTGATCGGGCTGTGCCAGAGGTGTGGATCGCGGGTTCCATGGTTTGGAACAGCTTGCTCTCCCACCGCGATCAGTTTGAAGGGGCCCTGGAGTCGCGCGAGTGTGGGCGTGAGGCCGTAGCCATTGATCAGCACCAGGTTGGATTGGCTGATGTCTTTGCGGTTGGTGGGGGTGAGTTGAAGGTGGTGGGGGTCGCTGCCAGGTGCAATCAGGCAGCGAACGTCGGTGGCGCCGCTCGAGAGGGTGCGGGTGAGATCACACAGCACGCCATCACCGGCCACCACTTTGGGTGTTGCTGCGTGAGCGGCTGGGGCGAGCCAGCCAGCCACCAGGCCACCGAAGAGAGTCGCCAGAAGGGGGGTTGAGCGCTTCATTGACCAGTCCCCTGCATTTGCATCCGAGAACAAGAATGATAATGGTTCTCATTCCATGTGTCATTGGCTGGGTTGTCCGCTTGGCCAGGCGCGCCATGATCGAGCTGTCGACGATCTGCGATGCAGCGATTCGCAAATGCGTGGGCGATTTTCCAGGGACTGCTCCTGGAATCACTCCCATTCCTTTTATTGGGCGTGGCGATTGCTGCCCTTGCCCGCTGGCTGGTGCCCCAGGCGGCCTGGGTGCGCCGGTTGCCAAGAAATCCCTTTCTGGCTCCTGTGGTGGGGGCCTTGTTGGGGTTTGCGCTTCCGGCCTGTGAGTGCGGCAACGTGCCCGTGGCGCGCCGTTTGCTCGCCAGCGGTGCTCCCTTGGGCACCGGCTTCGGATTTCTGTTTGCTGCGCCGGTGCTCAACCCAATTGTGTTGGCCAGCACCTGGGCGGCTTTCCCTGATCAGCCCTGGCTGTTGGTGGCAAGGCCGCTGGGGGCTTTTCTGATTGCTCTGGCCCTCAGTGCGCTGTTGGGCTTGATGGGTGAAAGCGCCTTGCTGGCGCCGGCTTTGCTCGAGGAGCGTCGCTTAAGTCAACCCCTTTCGGAGGTGGGTCTGTTGGAGCGGGGGAGCGGCGTGCTGGGCGTGCCTGCAGCGCAGTTGCCTCCCCCGGCTCCCGAGTCGAAACTCTCCCTTGCTGAAGTGCTGCATCACGGCAGCAGGGAATTCATCAGCCTGCTGGTGTTGCTGGTGCTCGGTTGTGCCCTGGCCGCCGCCGTTCAGGCCTGGCTCCCGAGGGCTTGGTTGCTGGCGGTGGGATCGGCGCCAACGCTCTCCGTGTTGGCCTTGATGCTGCTGGCATTGGTGGTGTCGGTGTGCTCCAGCGTGGATGCCTTTCTGGCGTTGGGGTTTGCCGCGCAGGTCACCCCTGGAGCCCTGTTGGCGTTTCTGCTGCTGGGCCCCGTGGTCGATCTCAAGTTGGCTGGTTTGTTCACGGTGCTGCTGCGCCCGAAGGCGATTGCCGTGACCGCCGTCGCCGCCTCCTTGCTGGTGCTGCTGATAGGGCAGTGGGTCAACCTCGTGCAGTTGTGATGCCGATGTCTCTTCATCTGTCTCTTCGTCGTCGATGGTTGTTGTGTCGCCTTCCTCTGCAACTGTTGTTGTGGGGGTGGGTGATGGTCTGGAGCACCTGGTCGGGGCGCCTCGACCTGTTGCTGCGAGCCGTTTATCACCCGGTTGTGGGTGTGGGGGGTGTGTTGTTGATGGCGCTGGGTGTGCTGCAGCTCCGGCTTGCTTGGCGGCAGCGGGCCAATGACAGGCTTTTGGCGCAGCCCCTGCCGAAAGGTTGGCTGTTGAGTGTGGTGATGGCACTTGTGGTTCTTGCCTGGCCACCCCAGCCATCGTTCAGTGATCTCGCCAGTAGTCGTCCGTCGAGCATTCCTGAAGCGCCTCGGTTGGCCTTTGTGTTGCCACCCGAGCAGCGCACCCTGACGGAGTGGGTGCGATTGCTGCGCACCCAGCCCGACCCTTCCCTGCATGAGGGCGCACCACTGTCGATCACGGGTTTTGTGTTCCAACCACCGGAGGGGCCACCTCAGCTGGCTCGTTTGATGGTGCGTTGTTGTTTGGCGGATGCCACCCCTACAGGGCTGCCGGTGCAGTGGAGAGCAACGGATCGCTATGCCCCCGACACCTGGTTGCGCATTCGCGGAACGATGGCGGTGGATCAGGTGGATGGGGTGCCACGCAATGTGGTCAAGCCCACTGAGGTGACAGTGATCCCCCGGCCTGAGAGGCCGCTGGAGCCATGAGCAAGCGCAGTCTTGCGGTGCTGCCGCGCCCACTTTTGCTGGCCTTGGCTGGCCTCACCACCCTGGTGCTGGTGCAACAACAGGTGTTGCTCAGGCGCCCACCGCGCCTGAGCTCTTTGGCGGTGCAGCCGCTGCGCTCGGGTGCGGCGGCACTCGATGTGCGCTTCAGTCGCCCGATGCAGCCGGGCTCAGTGCCTGCGTCCAGCCGACTGTCGCCGGATCTGTCCCATCGCTGGTTCGGGGAGAACGATGCCTGGCGCTTGTTGATTGATCAACCCGACCTGAGCGCTTTCCCTTTGCTGCTCGACGTTGCTGGCCAGGATCTGCGGGGATTGGTCTTGCCGAGCCGTCGCTTCTTCTGGGATCCGCGCCCGACACTGGTGGCGGTGGTCCAAATGGAGAACGGACAAGAGCAATTGCAGCTGTTGGAGCGGGATGGCAGCTGGATACCGCTGACGCCCACGTTGCCCAGCATTTTTCAGATCGAACCCTTGGGGAATGGCCAGGGCGTTGCCTTTGTGGCGACTGACGCACAGGGCGATCAGTTCGTGGCCATGCGGCACTTGATCCCTCGTTCCCTTGGGCTCCAGCGTTCGGAGGTTGCGAGTCCGGTGCTCGGTCGCATGGAGGCGTTGACCGGTCGGGGACAGCTCTTTGGCCATGTGAGCAGCAACTTGAACGGCGATCTGTTGGTTCAAGCCGGCCGGATGGAGCCCGGCAGTGATCAGCTCTGGATGCGCAGCGCTGACGGACAGCGCCGCGATCTGGAGATCCAACGCTCCGGTCCGATTCGCTTGCTGCCGGATGGCACGGGGTTGGTCGTGCCTGACTATGACGGGTTGTCGCTGCAGGGCATCGACGGTCCGAATCAGGATGCTGAGCGGACGCAAACGCTGCCTGGTCGCCGGGATCTGCGGGCCTTCTGCACCGGTTCAGGACGCGCCCTGCTCGTGCGCCATTGGCCCGACTACCGGCGTTCCGTTGAGTTGGTGATCCCAGGGTTATCGCCGCGTCAGATCTGGCTGGGTGATGCGGCGGTGATGGCAGTGGCTTGCGACAACGGCGGTGAGCGACTTTGGGTCGTGCTCCGCGATGGCGAGGGGGAGTTGCAGGACACGGTTCTTCAGCTGGACCGGGATGGCAAGGTTCAGAAACGCCAGAGCCTGAACCCATGGCGCTTGGCCCGTAATTCCGGGTTGGATTTCGATCCGGTGAGCGATCAACTGCTGCTCACGGTCTCGCGCAGTCACCGGTCGCCACAGCGCCTTGCCTGGCTGTCTGCTCAGTCGTTGACGTTGCGGGTGGATCGCCGTCGTGTTGTGACCCAAGCCGCTTGGCTCCCTGCCGCGGGGCACATCGATCGCTTTTAATCACGCTTCCTTTTAGGGTCGACCCAACTGAGGCATGGCCTGTGGGTGATTACACCGTTGCGATCTGGGCAACTGTGGGTTTGATGGTGGCCTTCACCGTGCCGGTGGTCTGGCAGTTCCTGCAGCCGAATGATGACGACTTCGGTGACCTCACCAAACGACCGAAGTGAGCGGGTTTGATCGGTGTTCTGTGGTGACTGACTGATGGCGACAGTGCTGGTGACCGGTGCCAATCGCGGCATTGGTTTGGAGTATTGCCGCCAGCTCCAGGCGCGAGGTGATCAGGTCGTCGCGGTCTGTCGCCAGGCCACGTCCGAGCTTGAGGCCCTTGGGGTGCGTATCGAGCAAGGGATTGAGCTCACTGAGGCGGCAGCCATTGCTGATCTCGTGGGCCGCCTGGATGGCCTTGCGCTGGATGGAGTGATTCTCAATGCTGGATTGCTCCAGTCGATGGGGCTGGAGGATCTCGACCCCGAGGGCATTCGCCGCCAGTTTGAAGTCAACGCTCTGGCCCCGTTGCTGTTGGCGCGAGCGCTCGTGAGTCAAATGCCTCGCGGCAGCAAGCTGGCGCTCATGACCAGTCGCATGGGATCGATCGACGACAACAGTTCGGGCGGCTCCTATGGCTATCGAATGTCGAAGGTGGCGCTCAATATGGCCGGCAAGTCGTTGGCGATCGATCTGGCGCCAAAGGGCATTGCGGTGGCGATCCTGCATCCAGGATTGGTGCGGACGCGCATGATCAACTTCAATCCCAATGGCATTGAGCCTGAGCAGGCCGTGCGGGGATTGCTGGCGCGGATTGATGCGTTGACTCTGGAGACCAGCGGTGGCTTCTGGCATTCCAACGGTGAGCGGCTGCCCTGGTGAGGCGGATCGTCGTGGTTGCTGCTGTCAGCCTCTAGGGTCACCTGGCTGAAAAGCGCAAGGAGTACGGGCACCGGGTCACCCCGGTGCTTTTTTGTGCCTGTGGTGGCGTGATCCTTCAGCTGCCGATTGGCATGCTGAACCAGCAGATCGCCACACTCACGGTGGTGAAAGCCACCACGCTCAGCGGCCAGATTTCATCAAGCGTGTGCAGCCGGCGGGCCACGGCCTCCTGCTCGGGTCCGGCTGGCATGTCGTTGAGCTCGCCATAGCGGCGTCCGATCCAGAGCACCAGCACGAAGGCCAGCAACGTGACCACAAAAGCGATCACATACACCTGGTCGAGGAAGGTGAGGAAGGGCAGCTGGGGGAGTTCATCCCGGTAGGTCTGCTGCAGAAACACCAACGTGAGCAGCACGGTGACGGGAATGCCAGCCCGGGCATCCTGCTCATCTGGGCGCACTTTGAACACCAGCAGCACCATCGCCATCACCACCAGCAACGGCAGAATCAGGCGCCAGAACGCTGACCAGGATGAAGTGCCGAAGGCGATGTCGAAGACGACGGTGCTGTAGGCCACTGGGTCACCACCGAGGGCGAAATTGGTGGCGTAGTTGTGGCGGTATTCAGCGATCGACCAGCTGCGTTTGCGCCAGCCGATGATTCCGGAGAACAGTCCGATGCCGCTGTTCTCCACATCGGGGATGAAGCGCAGATTGGCGTACTCGAACACCCCGTCCACGTCGTCGGTTTCGAGCACCACCGGCAGGCTCACGGTGATGAAGGGGAAGTGGCGAAAGCTGGCATGGTCGATGTAAAAGCGGCCGATGAAGGTGAACAGCTGGTAGTAGCTGCCATCGGCCAACCGCTCAGGTTCGCCAATGGCCTTGAGGCCAGGGTCCGCATCGGAGAGCAGTTCGTTGAGGAGGATGACGCGGTCGTTGAGGCTGAGCTTGTTCTCCTCGAGGTACTGCTGCAGTGGCTCCTCCCAGCTCATCCAGACGTAGCCGTTGGCGTCAAAGCTGGGAACTCTGAGATCGAGGTCGTAGGTGTTGGTGGTGTAGATGCCGACCTTCACCCGATAACGGGCTTGATCGGCATTGCTGGCATCAACGCGTAGCTCTTCCTGTTCAAGGGGAGGGCTGCGCAGTGAACTCCAACCATCCACCGCCTGTTGGTGGGGATGCAGCACTTCATGCCGGGGCGCGGAGCTCAAGGTGAGGCTGTCGCCCCGATCCTGGCCCTTGAAGTTGAGCTGGCTGATGCCGGTGACGGCCAGGATCACGGCCACGAGCAGGGCAACAGCCGCCAGCAGGTTCCAACGCTTCTCCTTGAGGGGGGCCATGGCGGCTCAGTGGCGGCGACGGACTCTGTTGGCGTCTTAGCCACGGCCGATTCCGCCGACCCAAGAGGAAGGCCGCCTTCCCGGATGGAAAGACGGCCTAAATCGCTCGTTCATGCATGGTTCAACCCTGTCACGTCTTGAAGAAGAGAGGAGGGTCGAAGCGTCTGGCGGTGGCAACCCTGGGGCCATGACGTC
>CAXQPR010000118.1:0-40414 GCA_964225855.1 Salipiger bermudensis
GGTGCCTTCGTCACCGGCAAAAGCATGTACAGTTGCTCCACCTTTAGTGGTTAGGACATGCGATGGAAGCATCGACATAACCTTCCCTCCCATTGATAGTGCCAAGCTAAAACGACACAAGGGCTAAGACAAGTAGAGGAACTACTTAGGCAGAAATACCACTCGATTAGACCCACATAGGCCGACCAGTGGGCTTGGTTGGGTATCTCCAGATGACCTGCCGCCACCGTTTCCGTCGAGCATGCCGCGCCATGAGCAGTTTTTTGTTGCCTACACGTAGGAGGGAGGAAACCATCAATAAGGCTGTGACTGGTCTCTGAGCCGTTCACCAACACCTCGCCAGAACGTGCCTGCATCCCCAACACAACTCACACACTGATCACCTTTCAAGCTATGACTGCTTTCAACGCTGACTACAACAACACTGAGCTGTTTGGGTAAGAGCTGAATGAAGAAGAACTTTCGCAAGTGTCTGGTGGGATAAAACCTAGTGGAACTTGGGATGTCCATATTGATCCGTTTAAGGATTTGTCCAAAGATTTGCTCCGAGAATTAGGATTGGATCCAAAGTGATGAAGGTTCAGGCCAAGCTTGCAAGTAAACAAAAGTCCCGCCACGACGGGGTTTTTATTGGCTGCACCCAAGATGATGGACCTGTACATGTTGCTGTGACTGGGTTCTGAGCCGTTCACCAGTACCTCACCAGATCTTCCCTGCATCCCCACCAAAGCCAAGCACTAGGGTTCACCAGAAGGGCTGTGATCTTGAAGGAGTTGAGGGGGCAATACCCCGCGCATCACTCATTGAACTCACGTTTAAAACCATGACCGCTTCTAATTGCGCCCAAGGTGACTTCACTGCTGAGGATCAGATTCTTGAACTAACCGAAGATCAACTGAAACTCGTTGAAGGAGGCGGTCTGCCAATGCCTCCAATGCTTCGGCTGCCCAATGGTATTTACAATTTCTATCCTAAGAGTCAGGCTGATCGTCGCGCCTGGTACTAATTTGAGGGCAATCTGAGTCTTCTGGACGATGCTTATTCCTTGGCAACCCAGGATCGCTACGAACTCCAATGGTTGCCTGTTCCTTGGCTAAAATCTAGTAACAGCTCTCTATAAAACTTTGATCGGCAGAGATTGCAGTTAAGTCGCCTTGGTGACCAGCTCGTTTTCAAGCAACATGTTGAATGCGAGAAGTTGCTCGTCACTTAACGACTGCCTGCTTGCTGCGCCGAGTTCTTGCTGGAGAAAGCTACGAGCCTGCTCGCCAGTCCACTGCAATGTTTCGAGCATCTGATCGCCTTGGGTAATCAGATCGGCGCGACGCAAAGGCACGGGAGCAGCCTCGACTGGCGTGCCTGGCTCCAACGCTTTGAGGCGCTTGAGGTAAGCGATCAGGTCGCTGTAGCGGGTCAGCTTGTGCCGGCTTCCATGGCCAAAGGCGCGTTCCAGGTAACTGCGTTCCTGTTCACGCTCCCAACCGATGCGTTGGAGTTCCAGGTCCACTGCCGCCAGTTCATCGCTCCAATCGTCTGGATCCGTTGGTGCCTCACTGGGTGGTGATGACTGTGAGCTGGGGGATGACATCACCAACTCCGCTTGCATCGCAGCGCTTGTCTCGGTTGGTGGAGGCGGTGAAGAAGGAGTGGCCACCGGTCGTGGTGTTTCTGGCATGACCACCAGACCAGGTGTTGCTGCCTCGTCCTGTGGTGGTTCTGGTGCTTTCGCGGCCAGTCGTTTGACAGGTTCAGCTTTGGTGAGCCGAGCCGGAGCTTCCGAGCCCGCGCTGAACCGTTGCAGCAGCCGCTCCCGTGCACGGTCTTCCGCCTGTTCCGCAGTCGCACCTTCCCCTAACGCACTGCCCACCACATCCGTCTCGCCATAGGCGGTGACCAGCACCACACAGCGGTTGGCGTCGATGTGGCAGAGCTGAGCCTGGGTGTGCATTCCGCTGCGAAGAGCTGCCTATTTCTAGGCTGCTGGCCATGGATTCAGCAGCACTCCCATCACTCACTCCGCTTCTGGATGGCGTCGATCGCTGGGGCGAGCTTTTGCCATTGCTCCCCGTGCTGGTTGCACTTGAGCTAATCCTTTCGGCCGATAACGCCATTGCGCTTGCCGCAATCGCGCGTGCCCAGCGAGACCCACAGCGCGAGCGTCAGGCCCTCAATCTGGGGATTGGTTTGGCCTTTGCTCTGAGGATCGCTTTGATCCTGATGGCCCAATGGATTTTGGCTTTCAGACCGATTCAGTTGATCGCTGGTGCCTACCTGGTGTGGCTCTTCATTGGCCATTTGCGGTCCAAGGCAGCCGCATCCGGTGATGACAGCGACGCCGACGGCAGCGCTGCATCGGCGTCCACAGGGTCACTGCTACGCACAGTGTTCGCCTTGGCATTAACCGACCTGGCCTTTTCCATCGACAGCGTTGCGACGGCGGTGGCGATCAGTGACCAACTCATTCTTGTGGTGACCGGCGCCCTGATTGGTGTGATTGCTCTGCGCTTCACATCCGGGTTATTTGTGCGCTGGTTGGAGATTTTTCCCCGACTTGAAACCGCCGGTTACGTCGCCGTTGGCTTGGTGGGTTTCAAGCTGTTGATCACCTTGCTGTTGACCAGCCTGCATGTTCCCGAATGGGTCATGCTGAGCAGCGTGATTGCGCTCTTGGTTTGGGGCTTTTCCTCCCGTATCCCTTCAGCTTCTGAACCGGCCTGATCATGCTTGTTGAGTTGCGTCAGTCGGGCAGCGAAAGGCTGCTTGATCGCATCGATCTGGAAGACACGCCCCACCCGGGTCGCTGGCTCGAGCATGGCTCCGCCAGCTACCTCGTGTTGCAACGACGGCATCGCTATTCCCTGCGTTCGGGCCGCTACCAGCTCGCGTCCGTGGTGTTGCTTGTCAAGCAACAACGGCAGCCAGCGGATGCGAATCGCTATCGCCATGGATGGGTGATTGGTGATCCCACCTGCCGCTTCAATGCCCTCAGCCCTTTGTTGCGTTGTGCCGTGCTGCCGGATGGACCATGTGAGCAGTGCACACACCACGAACGACGCCAGGGCTGATGGGTTCGGATCGTGTGTGCTGGCACCGCTGTCAGCGTGTGAATGGCCATGGCGTGGCCTCGGGTATTGCGAACACCGATCCAGCTCGCAGTGCATCGCCTTACCCGCAGGGCACCCTGGCGATGCAGGCCCCATTCTTTGCTGATCAAGGCCTCGACCTCAGCGCCTATTGGCTTGGAACGCTGAATCTCTCCGTGGAGCCGGCTTGGTGGTCACTGCAGCAACCCGACTATCACTTCCCGCAGTTGCGTTGGACAGATCTCCACCCACCGGAAACCTTTTCCTTCTGGTCCGTTGAACTTCGGGATCGGGTTCATGGGCACAGCTGGCCTGCATTGGTCTATTACCCCCACCCCGAAACAAAAGCCCGGCATTGGCAACCGCCTTCGGTTCTCGAGGTGCTGGCCCCATGGATCGATGCGTTTCCTGCAGGGGGCGTTGTGGAACTCGGTGTCGATCCCTCTCGTCTGCAACTGCATCGCGGTGACGTGTCTGAATCAGAAAGGTGTGGGGTTCACGACTTCCGTTCTTGAAGGTTTTAAGTAGAACTACTCAAACGCTTTTCGTCATCACGATGGCTCAAATTGTTCGTTGGACCGTGATTGCTACCGCTGCAACACTGGTCTGTGCCGCCCCGTCACTGTCCTGAGCTGATGGACATCAGCGACTCCCAGCGGTTGCGATTACGGGCGATCCTGCTGGAGTTTCTGAAATTCCGGGTTCTTGCAGCGGAAGACCGGTTCTTTTCTCAGCCGCAAGGCCCCGAACGCCGCATCTGGTTGTCCCAGATGCATCCCCAGGCGTTAGTGCTTTCTGATCAAGATCTCGATGAGGTCTGGCAGCAAGCTCACCACCTCTATGGCTGCCACTGAATAATGCCAATCAATGCTGGTAGCTCCAGCTCCTAGGGTTGAGGGTCATCGCCTGATGGCCATCACCGCTTCCGCTTCTCCCGCCTCATCCGCCAAAGCAACGTTTGACGACCTGGGCTTGAGCGCCCCCCTGCTTCAGGCACTGCGGGAGAAGGGTTACAGCACGCCATCTCCCATTCAGCAACAAGCCATCCCTGCCGTTCTGAGCGGCAGGGATCTGATGGCGGCCGCCCAGACCGGCACCGGCAAGACGGCGGGATTCACCCTGCCAATGCTGGAAACACTCAGCCATGGGGCCCGGCCAGGTCGCGGTCAGATCCGAGCACTGGTGTTGACCCCGACCCGAGAGCTGGCGGCCCAGGTGCTCGACAATGCGCGGGACTACAGCCGTCATCTGCGATTGCGCAGTGAGGTGGTGTTCGGGGGCGTGAAGATCAATCCCCAGATCCAGCGCTTGCAACAGGGTGTCGACCTGCTGGTGGCCACACCCGGACGTCTGCTGGACCTGCATCAACAGGGCGCTGTCCGCTTCGAGCGGGTCGAATTTCTCGTGTTGGATGAAGCGGATCGCATGCTCGACATGGGATTCATTCATGACATCCGTCGCGTGTTGTCGCGGCTTCCAGAACGGCGTCAAAACCTCCTTTTCTCCGCCACGTTCAGCCCATCAATCCGGAAGTTGGCCACCGGGTTGCTCAATGACCCTCTTCAGATTCAGATCACACCGCCTAATCAGACGGCACGAACGGTCCAGCAGGTGGTGCATCCCTGTGACATGAAGCGGAAGCCGGATCTGCTCAGTCATCTGATCCGTTCCAACGACTGGCAGCAGGTGCTGGTGTTTTCACGAACGAAACACGGCGCCAACCGTGTGGCGGAGAAACTCACCAACGAAGGGCTTGTGGCTGCTGCGATTCACGGCAACAAAAGCCAGGGTGCACGCACCCGTGCCCTCCAGGGGTTCAAGGATGGTTCGGTGCGTGTGTTGGTGGCCACCGACATCGCCGCCCGCGGGATCGACATCCAGCAGTTGCCCCATGTGGTGAACCTGGATTTACCCAACGTGGCTGAGGACTATGTGCATCGCATCGGCCGCACTGGACGTGCCGGTGAATGCGGCCATGCGATCTCCCTTGTGGCAGCAGAGGAGGCACTGTTGTTGAAAGCGATTGAACGCACCACCCGTGAATCGCTGGAGAAGGTGCTGGTTCCGGGCTTTGAACCCACTGTTCTGGAGGCTCCACCCCTCGATCTCAGCGGAGGTCGTGGGCGACGCCCGTCCCGTGGCGGCGGTCAGACCCGTAATCACCACGAACGCAATCGTGGCGGTGATGGATCACGGGGTGGTTCCTCGCGATCTGCTTCCGGACGCCCCAAGCGCTCCGGGCGCCCTCCTCAACGCTGATCGTTTATTGGACTGCGCATGGGCTTTGATCCACGACGCTGGTCATCGGAGCCACGTGCCCGCCAGGTCACCAGCAACGTCGAGACCCTGCTGGCCGAAAACGAAGCCTTGCGACGGGAAGTGCGCCAACTCCGTTTGCGCCTCGAGCGGCTTGAACGCAGAGCGCACCGAGAGCCTCAACCCTCCCGTGGCCAGGCTTGGGGCTGGTACCAGCAGCAAGCAGCACCAGAACCGGCCCGGGTCAATGCCCAGCAAGTGCAGAACTGGGGGGAAGCGCTGGCGCAACAACCCGGTTGGTCCGTGCTGCGTCAGAAGGGACTCGAGCAGTTGGTGGATCACCTCAACCGGCAGAGTTTCCACGCCAATCTCACGCTTCAGCAGCGCCTCGATCGCTTGTTGCCGGGGTTGGGACGGGACCTTTTCAAGGCGATCGGTGCAGCATCGAGCAAAAAGCAGTGGGCCGTTTTGGCGGCTTTCGCCTTGTATGGGGTGCGCACAAGTGAATGGCTCGATGAAGACCCCGCCCGCGTGGTCGCCGAGCTGCGCCAACGTCTGGCCCGCCGCCAGGGTGGCCGTCGCACGCGCAGTGATCAACGCCGCACGGATCGCCAGGCCGATCACCAGTCGTCCGAACACGCCTCATCAGATCAACATCCCGGCGTTGGCGCACCCCGTGGGGCGGACCCACGCCGCATCGCGGCCTATGCCGCTTTGGAGTTGAGCTGGGGTGCCAGTCGGGATCGCATCAAGAAAGCCCACCGCCGACTTGTCAAACAGCACCATCCCGATATGGGGGGATCGGCCGAAGCTTTCCGTCGTGTCAATGACGCCTATCAGTTACTGATTGCTCAGGCCTAGGCGATCTCCTTCGCAGGCCTGCAGCTGCTGCAGGAGTTGCGCCCCCCGACTGCGGGATTTTCCCTCCAGTTGGGCTTCCTTCACCAGCAGCGGACAGCCTTGGGTGGCCACCACCAGGCCCTGGTCAGGCACAACGGCAAGCACCTGGCCGGGAAGGATGGAAGGGTCTGGAGTATCGCCAGCTGAAAGTCCCCATTGCTCGGCTAGAGCCGCCGCTTCCGGGCTCAATTGAGCGGCGAGACGCTTGATCAACGGCTCAGTCGCCATCAGCTTGAGGCGTTTGCCTTTCCAGTGCGTTGTGGCACCGGGATACAGGCCCATCACTTGCCGATGAATGGCCAGAGCCGAGCGGTTCCAGTTGATCTGGAAATCCTCTTTGCCCAACATGCGGGCGTAACTGCTGGGTTCGATTTGTGGTCGAACGTTCAGTCGGCCAAGGCGCTCCTGCTCAGCACCGGGACCTGCGGCTTCGATCAATGGCATGGCTTTCACCATCAGATCTGCAGTCAATTGACTGAGCCGTGCCGCCAGGGATTCCGCGTTTTCACAGACCCCGATGTCCAGGGCTTCCTCCATCAGCACGGGACCGGTGTCCAGCCCCTCCTCCATCGCCATCACCCCAACGCCTGTTGCTTCGTCTCCCTCAAGCAACGACCACTGGATTGGGCCTGCTCCACGCCATCGAGGAAGCAAGGAACCGTGGCCGTTCCAGCAGCCAAGAGGTGGTTGCTCCAGCACCTCTTTGGGAAGAATCTGCCCAAAAGCCACCACCACCGACAGATCGGCGCCCAATTGGGCGAGTTCGGCCTGGCAGGCAGGGTCCTTGCGGATCCGTTCAGGGGTGAACACCGGGATCCCCAGCTCGAGCGCAGCGGATTTCACGGCTGAAGGCATCAGCTGTTTTCCCCGTCCCCGTCGGCGATCGGGCTGGGTCACGACACCAACGATTGTGTGACCAGCCTGATGAAGGGCCAGCAGCGTGGGCACCGCATAGGCGGGGGTGCCCCAATAAAGGATCTTCACGACAGGATTTAGCGCTTGAGCTCAGGCCTCACCGGTGATGGCCAGTCCATCCACCCAGACATGGGGGCAGACGCCCTGGTGCGTCACCTTGGCATCGGCTTCCAGATGCACGATGCCATTGAGCACCTCACGGATATCACCGGCAACGGTGGCTGATTCCACCGAGATTCGTTCACCCCCGCGCACGAGCCATCCATCGAATGGAAGGGAGAACGACCCTTGGCTGGCTTTCACTCCGGCATGAAGGGCATTGAGGCTTTCGATCAGCACGAATGGCTCTGTGGTGGTGGCATGGTGCAGATGGGTGGTCCCACTGCTGGTTCCCTCACTGGTGCCCACTTCGAACCAGTCAGGACCGACCGACACCTTGGCGCCAAGCCCGGCATGGCCTGTTGGATCAACGCCGAAACGGCGGGCAGTGGCTTCCGAATGCAGGAAGCTTTCCAACATGCCGTTGCGGATCAGGCATAGACGCCCTGTTGGTGTGCCCTCTCCATCAAAGGGTGCGGCACCAACGTGACCGGGATGCAGACCGTTGTCGTGCAGGGAGAAGAAAGGAACGGCCACAGAAGTGCCGAGGGATTCGACCTGACTGAGGCTGACTCCATCCAGCACGGAGCGGGCATTCACCAGGCTGCTGAACGCACCAAGCAGGTCGAGGAAGGCCTCAGGGGTGAAGCAGATCAGATAGCGACCGGTGTCTATCGATTGATAATTGAGATGGCTGATGGTGCGCTGGGCGGCCTCTTCCACACATCCCTGCACATCCAGCTCCTGACTGCCAAGGGCCACGCGAACAGCCCCACCACTGCGCGGCTTGCGACCCGCTTCTTCGGCACGGGCGTAGAGGTAAAGGCTGGCTTGGGTGCGTTGCATCTGGCGCAGGGCGCCGTCGCTGTTCAGATAAATGCGCTCACTGCTTCCCTCGCTCAGTCCGTTGTACGGGACAGTTTCGATGGCCTGGTGATGGGCAAGCAGATCGTGTTCAGCGGCTTTGAGGTTGGTCAGCAGTGTCTGGATCCCCTGGGCGGGTTGAAGGGGGCGGTCCAGCTCTGGGATCGGTGCCGTTGCCAGCGGGGAGAACCCCGGGACGTCGTCAGCATTGCCGAAACGGCTGGCTTCTTTGGCCCCGGTGAGCGCCTTCTCCAGGCCTGATTGAGACAGATCCGAGGTGCTTGTGATGCCAATCAGGCCTGCCTCATTCCAAACGCGCACCGTGATGGAACTGCGTTGGGATGCCTTCATCTGCTTGGCTTCGCCGCGATCCACCTGAACGGACGCGTTGGTGCTGCAACTGGCTCCCAGATCCCACCGATGGATGCCGTCGCGCTTGGCCAGCGCATGAAGTTGATCGCGCAGTGCATGCACGTTGAGTGGCGTGGACGCTGCAGTTGAGGGAGTGGTGCTCATGATCAACGGCCTCCGACAGTGATGGAATCGACCTTGATGTGGGGTTGCCCCACGGTGACGAAAATGCTGCCGCTCACGGAACCGCAGTAGCCAGCGGCCAGGTCGAGATCATCGGCGCACATGGAAATACGGGGCATCACCTCTTTGGCTTCACCGATCAAGGTGGCGCCTTTCACGGGTTGGCCTAGCTGTCCGTTTTCAATCAAGTAGCCCTCCTCAACGGAGAAATTGAACTGACCAGTGGCGCCCACGCTTCCGCCCCCCATGGATTTGCAGTACAGCCCCTTGTCGATGGAGCTGATCAGCTCCTCCGGCTTGTGGGGACCAGCGGCGATATAGGTGTTGCGCATCCTGCTGGCCGCAGCGAAGCCGTGGCTTTGACGGCGGCCGCTTCCCGTGCGGGCATGACCCGTGCGCATTTCTCCGGCACGATCGCTGAGGAATCGCTTGAGCACGCCGTTTTCAATCAACACGGTGCGCTCCGATTCCATGCCCTCGTCGTCCATGGAAATCGAACCGAAAGCGCCGGCGCTCAGCCCTTCATCGATGGCGGTGACGGCTGAGTGCGCAATCGATTCACCAACCTGGTTGGCGAAGGGGGTGGTGCCGCGTTCCACCTGAGTGGTTTCCAGCAGGTGGCCGCAGGCTTCGTGGAAAATCACTCCGCCGAACCGGTTGGCCAGCACCACTGGCATCTGGCCACCATCGACATAATTGGCGTAGAGCATTGTGGCTGCACTGCTGCAGATATCGATGGCGCTGGCCTCGACGTCCCAGTTGCGCAGATCGTCGGGGCGATCAGTCGTTCCGTAGCGGCGCCCGATGCTGGCGCGATGTTCACCGTCGGCTGCGAGCACGCTCAGCCCGCTGGATTGGTGCAGTCGAATGTCGTGCCCGAAGGTTCCATCACTCGCAGCGACGAGCACCTCCTGCCAGTCTCTGGAATAGGAACCACGGCGCACATCAAGGTGTTTGCCGTGGCGCTGGAGAAGATTGGTGCCCTGGAGCAGCAGTGCGGTGCTGGTGGCCAGATCAGGGGACTGGGCCAACCACTGATGTTTGTCGATGGCGAAATCCCGTAAGGGCTTCAATCCCTCGAACGTGTTGTGCGACGCCGCAGAGTTGCGTTCCAGGCTGAGCATCGCCAGAGCCTGATCGAGGGCCAGCAGCAGGCCTGCATCGCTCAGATCGTTGGTGCTGACGAAGCCGTCACGATGGCCTCGGAACACGCGGATGCCGGCCCCCATGCCAAAGGAAGGGCTGACACTGGTGATCGTGTCCTGCTCGGCCAAGACTCCGATGTGGTCGGTGCGTTCCAGAAACACTTCCACCAGATCGGCCCCAGCCCGAGCCCCTTCTCCTAAAAGGGCTTCCAGCCGTGATTTCCATGGCGTCTGACCCGGGTCAAGCCCAAGGTCATGGCGTTCCGCTGGATGGGATGCGACCAAACCGTCCGACTGCGACAAGCTTCGATTATGGAGAACTGAACACAAAAATGCCCGGCCTTCGCCGGGCATTGGTGGTCGCGCTCGCGTGAGGAATCACCGCACAGCTGGCTGGTAGTTCTCGCTGCGCACTGGCGCCATAAAGAAGAGGGAAGCCATTTGCAGCGCATTGGCTGCGAAATGGGGAAGCTTGCGGATCAACTTCACAGGAGCAGGAGCTCCGCTGGCGTCAGCAGCAGCAAGAGCTGCGTTGTTGTTCACCAGATTCTCCAGGCCATCCCAGAACTTGGGGTTCTTGACGTCGAGAACAACGGGGAAGACCCGCGCCGATGTTTCGTTGGTTTTGTCAATCACCATGCGGTCGTACTCGCGGGCGTCGAGACCGAGCGCTTCGTAGAACTCTTTCCGGGCGACATCACGCACATACATGGTCGCGAAAACGGCCAGGAGGAAGAAGCGGCACCACAACCGCGCTCTGAAACCACGCACGGTGTCGGGCTGGGCCTTCATCAGGGCATCAAAGAAGTCGCCATGACGGTTCTCGTCCTGACACCAGTTCTCGAAGAAATTGAAGATCGGGAAGATCTTGCTGTCAGGGTTTTTTTCGAGGTGACGGAAGATGGCGATGTAACGCCAGTAGCCGATCTTCTCGGAGAGGTAGGTGGCGTAGAAGATGAACTTCGGCTTGAAGAAGGTGTACTTCTTGTTGGCCGTCAGGAAGCCAAGATCCAACTGCAGCCCGAAATCACTCATCGACTTGTTGAGGAAGCCAGCATGGCGGGCCTCATCACGGGCCATATGAGCAAAACACTCGGCCAGCAGCGGGTTCTTGGTCTTGATCCGGCGGCTCAGTTCCTTGTAAAGCAGGAAGCCGGAGAATTCCGAGGTGCAGCTCTGCTCGAGGAACTCGACGAAGACCTCGCGCGTCTTGGGATCGAGTTTGTCGGCAGCACCCTCGAATTCTTCGTTGCGAACGAAGTGATGACGGTTGTAGTCCTTCCGGAACTCCTCGCAGATGGCCTCAAGCTCGGCTTCGTTGGGGCGAAGGTCCATCGCCGCCATCGCATCGAAGTCGGTGGTGTAGAAGCGCGGCGTCAGGATCGTGTCCTTCACCGGGTCCTTGACGGCAACGGCGGAACCCGGTGCTGCGGCTTCGCTGACGGCGGTGGGGGGCACCATCGAATCTGCTCTTCAGTGAAGACCAATGTAGGCGCCTTGCGGCAGTGGCCGAGTGGTCGTGTTACGCGTCAGTTGCCTCCGAGCCATTTCTGACCATTGAGTCGCTGCAACAGCCTGGACTGAAGCAGAGCCAGGCTCATGCGTTTCTCATCGATCAGAAACGACTCCAGCAGGCTGGCCTCGGTTCCCGGGTCAGCCAGGGCGATTGTTTTGTCAGCGCTGATGGAAGGCTCGGAGAAGCAGAGCCAGAAGCGGCGACCCGGAGGCAGATCCCCGTACAGCATCCAGCAGCTGCCACCGACAACAGGTCGCTCCCCTTGGCGCAGATCCAACACGGTGGGAGTGATGCCTCGATCGACGAGGCCCTTGCGTACAGCGGGAAGGAGATCTTCCTGAATGAAGGCCTCGAAGGGCTTGTCTTCCGGCTTTGGAGGCTTGGCCGGTTTTTCAGCAGGAGTTGGGGTGGCTGCAGCTGGAGTTTCGCTCACCAGATTTCCTTCACTGGCGGAACTGTAATCAGCCTTGGGCAACGATCACCAGCCTCCTGGCAATGGTTGATCCCAGTCATCGGCGCTCAAGTCCGTGCTCGGTGTGGAGACCGACTCCGTGTCGGGCCTGTTGGCAGTCGACGCACTGCTGTCTGATGACCGATGACTGGCTGAAGACGCACTGAAGGGACCCGCACCCCGTTTGACCACTTTGAAAGGGACGGACACGGTTGGAGCCGGGTCGCGCACATCGCGTTCAGGCCAAACCATGGTCGGACTCGAGGCGGGCGCCGCTTGTGACCGGTTTGTTCCGCCAGCCCGCTCCTCTGCTCCCGATCGCCAGACCGGCTCCGCGTCACCGTCCCAGCCGATCGGGCGATGGACTTGACGGCGCAAGGGGGCAACGGTGGTTCCTGCTGTCAGAGCCGCACCTGCTGTGAAGAGGGCAGAACCCGCTGCGGCAATGGCGATCCAGGCTCCAATCGGCAAGCTGCCTGAGCTCCAAGTCAGCAACCGCAGAGCGGTTGGTTGACGAAGATTGAATCCGGCCACCACCAAGGCAGCGGCGAGGGGACTCAGACAGGGGAGCAGCAGAAGTTTCTGCAGGGGGGTCATGCGTCAGCGTCCCGCCATCGCTGAATCGGTTTCAGGGACTCACCGAGTCCGTCGAAGAGGCGAACCACCAAGAAATCGACCATGTCATCGAGCGTCTTGGGTTGGGTGTACCAGGCCGGAATCGGTGGAGCAATCCTGGCGCCGGCTTCGGCCAGGGCGGTGAGATTGCGCAAATGGATCAGATTCCATGGCATTTCGCGCGGCGCCAGCACCAGGGGGCGCCCTTCTTTGAGATGAACATCGGCGCAACGCTCAACCAAGTCGGTTGCTACACCGGCGGCAATGCGCCCGACGGTGCCCATGCTGCAGGGAACGATCACCATGCCTCGCGTACGAACGCTGCCGCTGGCAATGCTGGCTGCCTGATCGTTCCAGCGATGGCATTCGAGGGTCCCTTTGCTGCACTTCAGGCGATCGCGCCAGAAACGGGCCTGGGCCTCCGGTTCGACAGGCACATGCACGTCCAACTCAGCAGACCACACTTCGTGGGCTCCGCGGCTGAGAATCAGATGCACATGACGGCCGTTCTCAAGAAGTAGCTGTAGGGAGCGTTCAGCCAGTTGTTGGGCTGAAGCTCCACTCACCGCGAGCACGTATGGGAGTGATTCCACGTCGGTGGTGTTGAGGTTCGACAACGATGACTCCTCTTCTCAGGCGTCGCTGACAGCGACGGGAAGATTGGAATTGTGATCCTCGGCCTGACTCTCCGTGGCCACGATGTCGAGGTCGATCTGATTGCGCAAAACGTCGACCTTGACCACGCGCACTGTGACCTCATCACCTAATTGATAGACGCGTCGATTGCGTCGGCCGACCAGACGGTTTTGACGAGAGCGGTATTCGTACCAGTCATCATTGAGGGAGCTGACATGCACCATTCCCTCCACCATCGCTGGAGGGAGTTCAACAAAGAATCCGTAACTCTGCACGCCACTGATCCGGCCCAGGTGTTGCTCGCCAACCATCGGTTCAGCACTGCGCGCTTGTGCCATCGCCACGAGATCTTTCTCCAGCTCGGCGACCTGACGACGGCGGTTATTCAGGCGCAGGACCTGTCGGTCCTTGAGGTTGTCAAACAGTTTTTGTTCTTGCGAGGCTGTGATGAGTGGCCAGGTGATCGACCCACCTGCACCGCGCAGCCCCAAATTCACCTTCTCCTTGTGGCGGACTGTGGGGCGATCCTTGCCATCGTTGAGGAGCGTGCTGAGCACTTGTTGGTTGATCAGATCAGTGGCATGCAGGGTGGGGCAACACCAGGGTGCCCCTCCGGTGCCCGCAAAGCTGTCCTCCGTCACCTCCGGTGTGGTGTCGTCAGCTTGATCAACGGCCGCATCCCCGGATTCCGTGCGTTGGCTTGACGCAAGACCCTTCAGTCGCACCATCGGATCGCTGAACGCCTGCCGCATTTGGAGATCCAGCATGCGTCGCAGGGGGCTGTCCTGGAAGGCTTTAGCCAGATCGGATGGGGAGGGAATGCCGTCCTCATCCAGCTCGAGCGGGAGATCCAGACCAATGGCCGTCTTGGCCACATCGGTCAGCGTTGACCCATCCGCCTCAGGTGAATCAAGGATCAGAGCGGGCAAGTTGAGGTCTGCTGCATGCCTGGCCCAACACAGGTCTGCCGCTCGGATCAGCACCGCGAGAATGGCGTTCGGGTCGTCTTCCCGTAAAGGTGCCAACCATTGATGGCGACAGGCATCCGGGCGTGAAAAGCGCAGATCACCAAGGACATCGACCTGAGGATTGGGTAAATCCAGCTCAATCGCACCGTCCTGCTGAAACCCCTTGTTCAGACTGCGTGCACAGAACAGCAGAGTCTCCAGCTGTCCCAGATGATCTTTGAGGGGCTTCAACGCTGCAGGAACCGTGCGCGCTTTGGGTTTGCGGGCGGCCAGCGCGGCCATCGCCTCACTGCTCACTGTCGCCACCGGTCGCACAGTGCTGAGCTGAAATTCCCACTCGCCCAGATGTCCTTCGGCATCGACATCGATGCGAAGTGAAATGGCCTCCTGGGTGGTGCCGGGACTGAATTGGGATGCCTGGCTCAGGTTGCTGCTGAGAAGCGGTTGCCAGGTGTTACCCAGGCAAAGCGCTTCGCCTTGGTCCTGCAGCCACTGGTCGATGCTGCTGCCTCCATTGAGTCGCTCCGCCACGCTTGGGGCATGAATCCATACTCTGGAGCCGCCGTCGTGGGGTTCGACGTGCACGGCCGGCAGACAAGGGGCCTGCGCTCCCGTCCAGCTTCGGAGCAACAGCGCTGGCTGGTTCGTGAGGTCGTGCCGTTTCTTGGTGGAAGGGGCTTTTGCGGTGGCTCGCGGCGCAGCCGGTCGCTGATGCAGATGGGCTTTGGTCAGCAGAAGTTCCCGATCGCCTTCCGGACCGGCATCCAGCGGTAGTGGACGCGCCACATGTCCGCGGGCTGCGAATTGAGCAACAGGGAAACGATCAACGGCGACCTCGACCACGGAGGGGTTCGTTCCATCGGTCAGATGGCTGGCATCACCATCAGGCAACTCAATGGTTGCCAGGACGCGGTCGTCGAGGGGCAACGCCAGCAGGCGGTCCTCCTGGCGATCGATTTGAGCCAGAAGGCTGGTGGTGTTGCGCTCCAGGATGCATTGAACGCCACCCTCGGGAGAACGCCTTCGGCCCCCTTCTCGCGTAATGCGGACCAGCACACGATCACCATTCCAGGCGTGATTGAGCTGATGGTCGCGGATGTAGATATCTTCGCCGCCATCTTCACGAATGGCGAAGCAAAACCCTTTGCTGCTGCAGCGCAGTCGCCCTTCGATCAAGCCATTGTCTTCCCCTCGGCAGACGTCACCGTCTTCGCCCAACTGCACCAATCCCAGCTTGTTGAGGCTTTGCAACGCCAAACTGAGACTCTCTTTTTCAGCACGGTTGCTGAGCCGGAGAATCTTTTCGAGCTTGTCCGTTTCAAGGGAACCGGAAACAGGCAGATGGTCGAGGAGATCGGCGACCGAGAACTTCATCGTTGCTTTGGGCTGGCCGGCCTACAGGACCGGGGGTGGTGACCACCAATGAACACTGCCCTGAACCGACGTTCAGGGAATGGAGGGCAGGATTCCTGGTGAACCTCGACTCTAAGGGCCCGTCAGCATTCAGTCCTGCTCAGAACCAAGGGGCTCTTGCAACCCTTTCAACATTGGCCAAAGCAGGCGCAGACCAATCACCAAAAATCCCACCGAAGCAATCAGCTGAAGAACCTCCGCTGGCACGACGTTGGCCATGGACCCACCGGCGATGGCACCGATCAGGCTCGCCAACACCAAAGCGCTGGATGAGCCGATAAACACGGCCAGTGGTCGGTTGGAGGTTCCGCTGATGGCGACGGTTGCGAGCTGGGTTTTATCGCCGAGCTCCGCGAGGAAGACCGTCAGAAACGTTGAGAGCAACAGGGGGAAATCCATGGATCCGGAATGTCAAATCGAGTGTTGGATCAGAGATTGCAGGGCCTGAACTCCCAGCCAGAGTCCCAACCCGACCATCAGCACTCCCGCCATTTGCTCCAACCGTTCGGGCGGGAGGATCTTGGACAGCCATTGACCCACCAGAACGCCCACCAGGCTTGAGCAGATCAGAGCAAAGGCTGCCCCGATGAAGACCAGCAAGGGTTGACCGGATTGCGCCGAAAGCAACAGCGTGGCCAGTTGGGTTTTGTCCCCGAGCTCAGCAACGAACACCGTCGTGAAGGTGCTCAGCATCACGGCAGTGAAGCCAAGCCCCTGGGCTTGGTCTTTTGACGCAACAACGTTGTCTGGCGACAGGGATGCGCTGTTGGTGGTCTCGACCTCAGGCATTCCCTTTGACGGTTCGGTTCACAGCACGCGTAAACCTACGCATCTCACTGCTTCGTCCGCCGTAGAGCGACCGAATCTGTTGATTGCAACAGGCAATGGCAAAAGCATCGGCGTCATCAGGCGGCACATCAAAGAGATCAACGAGACTGCTGACCCGGCAGAAGTCCGGGCGATCGGCGTAGATCCGGCATCGGCGGCCGCCACTGTCGTAGTTCTTGCACCAGCCGTCCTCTCCAACCATGGAGAGATAGGTCTCTTTCTGTTCGTCGCTGAGCGCCTCCAAAGCTTCTGGCCGTTCCTCCGGAGCCAATCGGCAACAGGCTCCGCAGTGATGGATGCAGGTCCAGGTGGGTGCGCCGCGTGTCATGGCTGAAAGCTGTGACAAGGCATCACAGTGACAGGGGATGTGGGGCGGAATCCACTGGTGTGTTCCCTAGCTTGATGAGATCATTGCCACGGATTGCCGTTCTTTCCCAATGGGTATCGATTTTCATCTGATCGCAAACTTTGGGGCTCTTGCCCTGATCACCCTTGCCGGCCCAGCCGTGATCTTCATTCTTTTCTATCGTCGCGGCGCTCTCTGAAGCAGGCTGAGGGCGTGATAAACGGGCTGGCGAGCAATCAGCCGGCCCGTATACGCAGCAATCACGGCGGCCAAGACCACGCCAGCAAAGAGCTGTTGGTCGCCGGTCAGTCGCCAGGCAAACACGATTGAAACCAGGGGAAGCTGAGTGGCCCCTGAGAGCCCTGCGGCGAGTCCCAAGGCAATTCCGAGGTGTTGGCTGAAGCCAAGCACTGCACAGATGGTGTAGCCAAGCAAGCCTCCAAAGGTGAGCGAGGGGTCGATCAGCCCTCCAGGCACCCCAGGTGCAAGAGCCAGCATCGGACCGATCACCCTCCCCGCAGTGATCCACAAACTGGTTAGACCAACAAAAAGGGAGCCTCCATCGGGATTGCCGTTCGGCATGCCGTCTTGGATGAGCTGACGCAACAAAGACTCGCCGTCTCCTGTACTGGTTCCCCAGGTTGTGAGGGCCAACAGACAAAGTCCGCCCCCCAGACATAAGCCAGTTCGGATCGGATAACGCTGCACCATCGGGGAGAGTCGGCCGGTGGCCCAGACCAATCCCCTGCTGAACAAACCGCCGACGATCCCCCCGGCTACACCGATCGGCAGAGCCATCAACAATTGATCCGGTTCCGGGGTCATCACGTTGATCACCCCGAGGCCGAAAATCGGTTGTCCACCGAGATTGCTGAAGCCGGCAGCCGCCACACTGATCACCAGGGCAGGCCAGATCGTTGTGATGGCGTAGTCCGTGGTGAGTTCTTCCAGCATGAACACCGCTCCCAACAGAGGGGTGTTGAAGCCGCCGGCCAGGCCCGCACCACCACCAATCGCAACCATTTGGCGTTCATTCAGGCTTGGCAGCCACTGGCCCCAGCGTCGATGGATCGCCCGTGCAACAGCCGCACCCACTTGAACCACAGGGCCTTCTCGACCCAGGGGGAACATCGCGGCCGTGGCAATGGACCAGAGAATTCCCCGTTGCACAGTGCCTGCCGTCGCCATGGCGCTGGGCATGAGGCTGGGATCCTCAAGGGCATTCATGGTGGAGGGAATGCCGGAGCCTGCTCCGGCGCGCCAGGGGCCCCGTTGCAACACCAGCAGCGTTGGCATCACCACCACGGGTAGCAGTGCAATGCCAGCCCCGGGCCATGACCACGGTGTGGCCGTTGTCGGCAACCACGCAAACAGCAACGACTGCAGACGATCAACCACGTTCAAAGGCCAACACGCCAGTCCAATGGCAATGCCCACCACCACCAACCCGATGAAATGACGGGCCAGGGCTTTGACGGTCGAAGCCCGTCGGTCCACTAATCCGGGGAAAAGATGCTCGTGGTGCCGGGGGTCGGACCTCATGGCTGTATTCCGAGACCGATGGCGGCCTCTTCGATCAGACTTGCAACGTAGGGGTGGGATGCTCTGCTGTCGTCGCACTGAAGCAGCCCGTCATCGCCGGTTTGCACAGTCAACTGAGCGCCATCGGGGTTGGTGAGGATGATCTGCTTCCCGCCGTGTTGTTCACAGCTGTAGATCTGCTCCCCACGTTGGAGACGCATGGTGCTGTGATGCTCCCGCAACGCCTCGATTTCGAGCTGCAGTCGCTCCTCGCCTTGCCAACGGTTCATCGATAGCCGGAAGGCCAGATCAATCTGATCCGGGATGGATGCGTTGTCGCGCCAACGCCAGGCGATGGCGTCGTGGATGGTGGCCCCCTGGCGCAAGCGAAGCTTCAAATGTCCTCCGCGCAACACCCGTTGTTCGAGCACGTCACAGTTCCGGGCCCAGAACAGTGGTGCGGGGTTGCCGATGCCGAAGGGCTCCAGTGTTCTGAGCGAGGCCCATAGGGAGCGGTCAATTTGCTCAAAGCGAAGCAGGGCTTCGGGCTTCACAACGCGCCCCTTTAAACGGGAGTCCATCCAGCGCTCGGCAATGCCGTTGAGCTGCGCGTGCAGAGCCGCGACCCGTTCAGCTTTGACGGTGAAGCCACCAGCAGCTGGGTGACCGCCAAAACGATCGAGATGGTCGGCGCAGGCTTGCAAGGCCTGATCCACAGCGAATCCTTCCGGCGCTCTGACGGATGCGCGCATCAATCCTTCACCGTCAGCAGCGAGTAGCGCCGCCGGTCGTTGGTAACGCTCCATCAAGCGAGCCGCCACGATTCCAATCACTCCGTGGTGCCAGTGGCCCTGGGCCAGCAAAAGAAAGGGTGCAATGGCATTGGAGTTGGACTCCACTAATGCGACGGCCTCCGCTTCGATGGCGTCGCAGAGCTCACGCCGCTGACGGTTCAGCCCATCACACTGCCGGGCCAGCTCCACTGCGGTGTCGGCGTCGTTTTCGGTGAGCAGCTCCACCACCAAAGAGGGTTCGCCAAGGCGACCAACGGCATTGATCCTGGGAGCGATCTGAAAACCGACATCCTCAGCACGCAGGGCACGATCTTCCAGACCGCTCAGTTGTTGCAGTGCCCTTAAACCAGCACAACGGGTGCGGTGCAAGTGGTTGAGCCCTTCGCGAAGCCATGCCCGGTTCGCTCCTGTGAGCGGCGCCATATCGGCAATGGTGCCGATGCAGAACAGATCGCGAGCACTGCCGATCGCCTCGGGTTTGTCGAGTGCTTCGGCCAACGATCGTGCCAACACGTACGCAAGCCCCACACCTGCCAGGCCCCGATAAGGCGAATCCTCAGGCGTTGTGGCGGGATGAAGCAGGGCAAGAGCCTGCGGAGGAGGATCTGGAATTGTGTGGTGATCCGTGATGATCACCTCCACATCCAGATCCTCGGCGCGAGCCAGAGCCGCTTCTGCAGCGACCCCGTTGTCAACGGTGACCAGCAAGCGCACTCCGCGCTGATGCAGTTCCTCCACCATGCGCGCATTCAGGCCGTAGCCGTCATCCATCCGACTGGGAATTGCCGCGACGGGATGGGCGCCAAGGGGATGCAAGGCTCTGATCAGCAGAGCGGTACTGGTCATCCCATCGGCGTCGTAATCGCCGCAGATCGCCAGTGTCTCGCCCGATTGGCAAGCAGCGGTTAAGCGTGCAACAGCCGTCTGAAGACCGGGGAAGTGCTCAGCGGCTGGCGGTAGTTCGGAGGGGTTCAACCATTGCTGAGCCTGATCAAGATCGCTGATGCCGCGCCGCAACAACACAGCGCGTAGTGGCAAGGGCAGCGGGAGCGTCTCCAACGGCGTGGCATCCGTTGCCAACGGCAATTGCCAGAGCTGGGGCTGGGCGGCGGTTGACACAGACGCTGCTCTTGGATCGTTGCATTGTGGAGTCTGGTTCAATCGAGATCTCCGCAACAGCGTCGATGCCCCGCTTGCAGGCCGTGTTCTGGGATGTGGACGGCACGCTGGCCGATACGGAGATGGAGGGCCATCGACCGGCTTTTAATCAGGCCTTTGAGGACTTGGGGCTGCCTTGGCACTGGAATCGGGAGCTCTATCAACAGTTGCTTGCCATTCCCGGGGGCGGACAACGCATGGCCCATTTCGCCCAGCAGGAGGGACATCCACTCAATCCTGAAACCCTGGAGCAGCTCAAACAGGTGAAGCAAACCCACTACCTGGCTCGGATTCGCGGCGGAGCTGTTGCTCTCCGTCCTGGAGTGGCACGCCTCTTAACCGAATTAAAGGCCGCGGGCATTCGCCAATGGATTGTCACCAGCAGTGGTCGACCCTCCGTTGAAGCGTTGATGGAGGGTCTGTTCCCCGGCGCTGAGGACCCTTTTTCAGGTGCGATCAGCGCGAATGATGTGCAGCGTCACAAACCCCACCCCGACCCCTACCTCAGCGCCTTGGACAGCAGTGGTGCTGATGCCAAGGCCTGTCTCGCTGTTGAAGATTCAGCCGCTGGGTTGACTGCTGCCGTCCGGGCGTCGATTCCCTGTCTGGTGACGCCATCACTTTGGGATCAACAACTTCCGAAGGAGATTCATCGTGCTGCGGCCGTGGTCGATCACCTTGGTGAACCCCATCAACCACTGATGCAAACGTCAGGGCCCCCTTGTGTGGATGGATTGATCACGCTGGAGTACCTCCAGTTGCTTGTGGAGGTGTCCGGCTGATGGTGCTACAGCGCACCCGCTATGAACGCCTTCAGCGCCAGCTGGGTGATCAGGTCCAACCGGTTGTTCACGGTCCCTGGAGACGTCGCAGTCTTGGGGCGTTATCCCTGTTGCTGGGGTTTTTCCTCGGCAGCAATCTCACCAGCTACTACCTCGAGAAAATCGGCCAGCGTCCCCTCGTGGTGCTGGCGTTGGTCTTGCTGATCGAAGTCACGGTTCGCCTGCGGACGCGTGTGCAAGCCCCCTCCTGGCCCCTGGCCTGGGTCTTGCTCGACAATCTGCGCATCGGTGCGGTGTACGCCCTGGTGCTGGAGGCTTACAAACTTGGCTCCTGAGCACAGCATTCCATGGGATCCGGTCACCTTGCCCGGCCTGGAGGGCTGGCTGGAGTCGATGGGATGGAGTCCTCGCCCATGGGTAGCGGAGTGGGAGTCCAGAGGTGGGATCCAATTGGCCGCTCACGCCTGGCCCTTTGCTGTGGATCCCAGTTGGTCATGGGGAGTGGGTTTCCCTTTGTTGTCGGCCCTTGAGAAAGCTGCCTACAGCAACCAGCGTCAGTTGTTCGGGCTAAGCGGACTTCCCGGTTGTGGCAAATCAAGCCTCGCCCACTGGATCGAAGAGGCAGGGGCCCTGCTCGAGATCCCGCTGGCTGTGGTGTCTCTGGATGATTTTTACTGGCCCGCTGCTGAGATGGATGCGGCGATGGCGGGAAATCCATGGTCCGTGCCCCGTGCCCTCCCTGGCAGTCACGATCTGAAGTTGATGGATGACGCCATTGAGCACTGGCTCAAGACCGGAGAACTGCATGTTCCTCAGTTCGATAAGTCACTCCGCCAGGGCCGAGGCGATCGTGCGGGCTGGCGACTCCACATCGCCGATGTGGTGTTGTTTGAAGGCTGGTTTCTCGGGGTGAAGGCCACCAATGACATCTCTCTAGATCCGCCCCTCAGGCCCGATGAAGGGCACTACAGGCAACGTGCTTTCGAACAATTGGAGCGCTATCAACCGGTTTGGGGAAAGCTCGACGCTCTGTGGCAGCTCCGTGCACCCTCTGTGCAGGCAAGCAGGTTGTGGAAACAACAACAAGAAAATGCCATGCACCAAAGCACTGGTGCACGGCTCTCGGATGACTCACTCCGTGGGTTTGTGCGCATGATCGAGACAGCCCTCCCTCAGAAGGCACTGCAAGCGATTGATGGCGCTGATGTTGTACTGGAGCTCACGCTTGATCGCGTCGTTCGTGAGCTCCGTTGGCGCTGAGTTCAGCTTTCGCCGTCGTCTTCAGCAACGGGGTAGACGAAGCCTTGGGCACGGCCACTCAGCACAGACTTGCCGATGGACATTGCACGTTGAGCGGCGGTCGCTGCCTTGGCCTTCCACACGGCATGACGCTGATTGCGCTTGCTCTTGGAGGTTTTCTTCTTAGGTACAGCCATTGCCGGCGGATTTCTGCCAAACAGTGATCTTCTACTGCCGAGAGTCCTCTCGTCAAATCGCTAGGCTTCGATCATCGGCGATCTGTTGTGAGTTCAGGCACCGCGACACCAGCTCAGAACCCCAACCCCTTGGCACGGTTGAGGCCGGATCAGCCTCCTATCTACAGCGAATTACTGCGCCAGATCAAAGGTGGCGAGGTCAAGGACCTGACTTTGATCCCTCAACGCAGCGAAGTGCTGGTGCGTTACATCGACGGCAGCAAAGCGACCGTTTCCATCCTTGCGAATGATCAGCAGGTCCTGCGGACAGCTGAAAGTGCTGGTGTTCCTCTCACGGTCAAGGACCTACGTGGCGAGCAGGCTCTGGCCGGATTGGCCGGAAACCTCGGTTTGGTTCTGGTCATCGTCATTGGTCTTTCGTTCCTGCTGCGTCGTTCAGCGCAGGTGGCGAACCGTGCAATGGGTTTTGCACGAAGTCAGCCACGGGTCAAAGCCGAAGACGGTGTTGTGGTCCGGTTTGAGGACGTGGCCGGGATTACCGAAGCGAAGGATGAACTTCAGGAAGTGGTCACCTTCCTGAAAGAACCGGAGAACTTCATCCGTCTGGGGGCCAAGATTCCCCGAGGGGTGCTGTTGATTGGCCCTCCTGGCACTGGAAAAACGCTGCTGGCAAAGGCCATCGCCGGCGAAGCAGGGGTTCCGTTCTTCTCAATGGCTGCCTCGGAGTTCGTGGAACTCTTTGTTGGTGTCGGTGCTTCACGGGTGCGTGATTTGTTCCGCCAGGCCAAGGAGAAATCACCATGCATCGTTTTTATTGACGAAATCGATGCTGTTGGTCGACAACGAGGAGCGGGTATTGGCGGTGGCAACGACGAGCGCGAACAAACCCTCAACCAGTTGCTCACCGAAATGGATGGGTTTGCTGACAACTCAGGGGTGATCCTTCTTGCCGCAACGAACCGTGCGGATGTGCTGGATACGGCTCTGATGCGCCCGGGTCGTTTCGATCGCAGGATCCATGTCGACCTCCCCGATCGACGCGGTCGCGAAGCAATTCTGGCTGTGCATGGGCGGACGAGGCCTCTTGCAGAGGATGTTGATTTGGGTGACTGGGCCAAACGAACACCCGGTTTTTCGGGCGCTGATCTCGCCAACTTGCTGAATGAGGCTGCGATCCTTACGGCCCGTGATAACGCCCTCGCGATCGGTGATGGTCAGATCGAGCGGGCCCTCGAGCGCATCACCATGGGCTTGACGGCCGCCCCCCTCCAGGACAATGCCAAAAAGCGGTTGATCGCTTACCACGAGATTGGTCATGCATTGGTTGCAGCCCTCACTCCGGGTGCAGGGAAAGTCGACAAGGTGACCCTCCTGCCCCGATCCGGAGGTGTCGGAGGTTTTACGCGGTTCTGGCCGGATGACGAGGTGATTGATTCAGGCTTGCTCACCCGTGCGGCTTTGAAGGCTCGATTGGTTGTTGCATTGGGTGGAAGGGCAGCCGAGCTTGTGGTGTTTGGGCCGTCAGAGGTCACGCAGGGGGCGAGTGGCGACTTGCAGATGGTCAGTCAGCTCGCACGCGAAATGGTGACGCGATTTGGGTTTTCCAGCCTGGGGCCTGTTGCCCTCGAGGGAGGTGGCAATGAGGTGTTTCTGGGTCGTGATCTGGTGCACACCAGGCCCAGTTATGCCGAAAGCACAGGTCGTGCCATCGATGCGCAGATTCGCAGTCTTGCCAAACAGTCGTTGAACGAAGCGATTGGTTTGCTGGAATCCCGTCGTGAAACCATGAATCGACTTGTGGAGGCATTGATCGCCGAAGAAACACTCCATACCGAGCGTTTTCTTGCACTTGCCGGTTTAGCCACTGAAGGGATGCCGACGTCGCTGCAGGAAGGAGCCTTGCCTTGAGCACCAAACCGGCGCGCTCATCATCACGAGTGACCGGTCAAGGTCGTTGGGCCTGGTGGAGTGCTGGCCTTGGCACAGCAGTTCTGTTGGTGCTGTTGCTGCGGATGCAGGTGGAGTGGCACTGGTTTAGCCAGTTTTCCCTGCAATCGGTGTTGCTCAAGCGTTGGGTAGCTGCCGTGACAGCGGGAGTGAGTTCCCTGCTGATCAGCTCTGGGCTTTGGCTCTGGCGACGACGTTGGTTGCGCCTGGCTGATCCGCTTGTCGGTGCGGATCATTACGGAGAGGAGCATCGTCATCAACCGCCAAGGCTCGAGGGTTGGCGGTACGGGCTCAGCCTTTTCGTGATCACAACGTTGGTGATCACCGTTATTGCATCAATCCTGCGGGTCGCCTGGATTGCCTGGGCGAATCCCTTCGCATTGGGTCAGTGGTGGGACCAACCCTTTCCAGGCCCGACCCTGCCTTGGGTGATGGCTCTGCTGGGTCTGTCCAGCCTGCTCACAACCTCTGCACTACGCAGTCAACGTGCGCCATTGCTGTTGTTGAGCAGCCTTTGCATTGGTTTCTCTGCGGCACGCGGTTGGGGACTTTGGACCCTCGCTCTGGCGATTCCGTCCAGCGGGCTCCATGAGCCTCTGCTTGGTGCTGATGTCAGTTTCGGGCTGGGTCGCTTCTCAGCGATTGCCCTCTTCCAGGAATTGTTGCTTGCCCAGTTGTTGCTGATCTTGGGTTCAGGCTTACAACGCCGTCTCACCGCTGGGGCAGCCTTGTCGGACTGGTCCGTTCAAGGGCTGAACGCAGCTGAGCAGCGGGGTCTCCGGCCGCTATTGGCGGCAATCCTCAGCCTGCTGGCTGGTTTGGTCTGGCTCTCCAGGCATCAGTTGCTTTGGACCCAAGACCGCGTTGTGGCCGGCGCGGGTTGGCTTGATGTGCATTGGGTTCTTCCCTTGCGTCAGGGAGGCGCCTTCGCCCTCCTGGCGTTAGCCGTATTGGTGTTTCCGATTCCTTGGCCCATTTCACGCCGGCGTGGTCGCCGACTGGCCATCTCCATCGCCGTGACGTGCCTGCTGATGGAACTGCTGCTGACGCCCTTGTGGGATTGGTTGGTGATTCGCCCCAGGGAGCTGGTGCTCGAGACGCCCTACATCGCCCGGGCCATCGCGTCCACCCGCCATGCGTTTCAGCTGGATGAAATCAGTACCCGCTCGACCACCCCTGCCCCCCGGCTCAGCAAGGAGGATGAAATAGCCGGTGCGAGCACGTTGAGCAACGTGCGCCTTTGGGACAGCCAACCGTTACTGGCGACCAACCGACAATTGCAGCAACTCAGGGTTTACTACCGCTTTGCCAATGCAGCGGTTGACCGTTACCAGCTCACTGAGTCGGATGAACAGCGCCAACAGGTGATCATCAGTGCACGTGAATTGGATCAGGCGGCCCTGCCGGATCGCTCCCGCACGTGGCTGAACCGGCATTTCGTGTTTACCCACGGATACGGTTTCACGCTCAGCCCTGTGAATACCCGTGCCCCAGATGGATTGCCGGATTATTTCATCAGCGATCTGGGCCAGGCCACACGCATCGAAGGAAATCGGTCGCTTGGGATCAGCCAGGAGGATGTGAAGGAACGAGTTCCGATTGGACGAGCAGCTCTTTATTTCGGAAGCTTGCCGTCGCCTTACGCGGTAGCACCGACCACGATTGAGGAGCTGGACTATCCAGAAGGAGACGACAATCAATACAACCACTATCGCGGCACCGCTGGGGTGCCATTAGCGACCCCTCTGCAGCGCCTGGCCGCTGCCGTTTATCTCAAGGAGCCGCGTCTACTCAATACCGGCTCGTTGAGGCCCGACTCCAAGCTGATTTTACGCCGGGAGGTTCGTCAACGATTGAAAGCTCTGGCACCCTTTCTCTCCTATGAGGGTGATCCCTATCTGGTCTCGGTGCCTATTTCAGCTGGCACGAAAGGTTTTTCCTCCAGTCAACATCAGTATTGGGTTGTTGATGCCTACACCACATCCACCACCTATCCCTATGCCGCTGAACTTTCGGATGGTTCGTCTCTCCGCTATGTGCGCAATGCTGTCAAAGCTGTTGTCGATGCCTACAACGGCAGTGTTCATCTGTATGTGAGTGAACCTGACGACCCAATCATTCAGGGATGGATGGCCGTCTTCCCTGAACTGTTTGAGGAGCTCGAGGCTATGCCGTCTGAACTTCAACGTCATCTGATGGTTCCCAATTATCTGTTTGAACTTCAAGTTCAGCAATTGCTTCGTTACCACGTGACTGATCCACGTATCTTCTACAGCGGTGATGATGTCTGGCAGGTGCCGATGGAGCTGTATGGCAAGCGCCAGATTCCTGTTGCCCCTTATCACGTCACGGCCCAACTCTCGCCTGGATCGGACTCTGAATTTCTTCTCCTTCAACCCTTAACCCCTTTGGCTCGCCCGAATTTGTCAGGTTGGTTGGCGGCTCGCAGTGATGGAGACCATTACGGTGAACTGGTCTTGCTCCGATTCCCATCGGACCTGCCGATTTATGGACCAGAACAAATTCAGGCTCTGATCAATCAGGACCCTGAAATTAGTCAACTCTTTGGTCTATGGGATCGAGCTGGCTCGGAAGTTGTTCAAGGGAACCTCTTGGTTCTCCCCGTTGGTGATGCACTTCTCTACGTGGAGCCTGTGTACCTCAAGGCTGAGCAAGGTGGACTTCCTGCTTTGACCCGTGTTGTGGTGAGTGACGGCAGCCGTGTTGCCATGGACAGCAATCTTGTCGATGCCATCCAGGCCCTGCTGGACGGAAAAGGCTCCTGACGCCTAGGCACAAAAAAGCCGCCCCGAGGGACGGCTGACTTGAAAGAGCTCTGAGACCCAGGCTCAGTTGACTGCGGCAAAGAACTCCTTGCTGCCGACGGGGTCGGGCTTCATGGTCTTCTCGCCGGGAGTCCAGTTGGCGGGGCACACCTCATCGGGGTGAGACTGCACGTACTGGAAGGCCTGGAGGACGCGCAGCGTCTCGTCGACGTTGCGGCCCACGGGCAGGTTGTTGATGGTGGAGTGCATGATCACACCATCGGGATCGATGATGAACAGGCCACGCAGAGCGACACCGGCATCCTCATCGAGGACGTTGTAAGCGCTAGCGATTTCCTTCTTCAGGTCAGCGACGAGGGGATAGGCGATGTCGCCAAGACCACCCTGGTTGCGGGGAGTTTGGATCCAGGCCAGGTGGCTGAACTGGCTGTCCACAGAGACGCCCAGCACTTCAGTGTTCTTGCTGGAGAAGTCTGCGTAGCGGTCGCTGAATGCAGTGATCTCCGTGGGGCACACGAAGGTGAAGTCGAGGGGGTAGAAGAACAGCACCACGTACTTGCCGCGATACTGCGAAAGGGTGACCTCTTTGAATTCCTGGTCAACCACTGCGGTGGCGGTGAAATCGGGGGCCTGTTGACCCACGCGCAGAGCGCCGGTGGCGGTCATGATGGAAGAGCGATGGTTCAGCCCTGACAGCGTTTCGAATTCTTATGCGAAGTCGAATCGACTACCAGTTGCTCTTGTCAATTTATCACGGTCGTTCTGGGTCTGAATCGTTGGGGTGTACCGAGCCTGTAGCTGGTCCAGCATTAAAATGTGTCCATGATTAATCGTTCCATGGCCTGGGATCAGGCCTTGCTTCGCAAGTTCAGCAGCACTGGTCATTTCCGACTTTTGAATCAAGTGCGCAGCGAGCTCAAAGCACAGCCGCTCCAGCGTGATCCCCATACGAAGGTTCTTCAACTCCAGGCCAAGCCCATGCGAGGCCAGCCTGTGCGAGCTCAGCGTCGGCCCAACGCGCTCGAAAATCACTCAGGCGAAAGCCTCCTTCCAGAGCGCCAAGCTGATACTCCCCGCTCATTCCGAGATCGTCTGAACGCCATTGAAATGCGTTGACCTGCTTGCCAATTCCTGAGCTGTTTGCAATAAAAAGCCCGCCTATATAAGGCGGGCTTTTTTAATGACAAGGGGGAGACTTGAACTCCCGACCTGCGGGTTATGAATCCGCCGCTCTAACCAGCTGAGCTACCCTGTCGGACTTGAAAAGTTTATACGATCGCCTGTCAGCAATCAGGCGCGGCGACTGGGAAGAAGGCTCATCGGGTCGACTGCGGCACCACCTGGCTTGCGGATTTCGAAGTGCAGATGGGGGCCAGTGCTGCGACCGGTGCTTCCCATCAGGGAGATTGTCTGACCCTGCGGGACGAGCTGTCCCTTCCGCACAAGCAGTCGGCTGTTGTGGGCGTAACGGGTCGAGGTGCCATCGCCATGGCTGATCTCAACGAGATAGCCATAACCACTGCTCCAACCGGAGTAAACAACTACACCGTCCTTCGCTGCCAGAATTGGGGTTCCGACGTTGTTGGCGATGTCAATGCCTTTGTGCATCCGTCCCCAGCGCCAGCCATAACCGGAGGTGAAGACTCCCTTGGCTGGCCACAGGAAGCTCTGAACCTGCCCTGGCTGAGCTCCACCGGGTAACTGGGGCAGATTGGGCCAGCTGGCACCACCGGAGACGCCGGGGCGAATCGCGAGAAGAGCGCGTGGTGACGCTTTGGCCACCTTCAACTCCGAGCCAATTACCAGTCGAGCCAAGTTGACACCGGGATTCAGGCGACGGATGTCCGTCAGGGTGAGACCGTGACGTGTGGCAATGGATGTGAGTGAGTCACCGCTGGTGATTTTGACAACCTGGCCCAGAGAAGGGGGCGGAACCAGTGGAGCCGTATCGCTGACTTTCTTTGTGTCAAGAAACGTGGAGAGGGCGAGCTTCAGATCGTCCAGTTTGGGAAGAACGACCCAGGCTCCTTTCTTTAGGGAAGCGTTTGCAGGCAGCTCGTTGAGCTTGGCGAGAGTCTCGACACTCAGGTTGAGATCATCAGCCAGTTCGCTCAGGCGAACGTCCTGCTTGACCCGAATCCATTGACGCTTGGAATCTGTGGAGACCGGAGGTGGCGCAGAGGCGAGCAGGAAATCCTGAGCTCCGGTGTTGTGACGGCCATCTGCAATGCCAGGCTGAATACCGATAGCTGCAAGCCCGCCTACGGGAATCGCAGAGGTGAGTGCCAGTGTGAGGAGGGGCTTCATCTCAGCGACAGAGAACAACATCTCCGGAGAAGCCGCCACGACCCAGAGACGGGCTGAAAGTAGCGGGCCGAACAACCCTGCGCAAGGGGGCTTGGCCCAGGTTGTGGATTACCACAAACCCAGTTGAAGCCCCGCTTGGAAGCTCACCAGTGCACAGGAGACCGAGAGGTTCAAGCTGCGCACATGCTCATGTCCACGCATCGGAATGGTGCATATGGCATCACAACGCTCGCGAACAGGCTTGGGTAACCCAGTGTCTTCCCGCCCGAAGAGCAGCACGTCCCCTGGCTGGAACTGAAAGGTGCTCAGGGATTGACCTTGATGCCGACTGCAACCGATGAGGCGGTGGGGATGCGGCAGGTCAGCAAGGAAGTGCTCGAAATCAGCGTGGGTCGTTAAATCCACGTGGGGCCAGTAATCCAATCCAGCGCGTTTCAACGCTCGGTCATCGATGCTGAAACCCAATGGCTCGATCAAGGACAAGGGCAATTCAAAGGCCGCACAACTGCGGGCAATGTTCCCTGTATTGGGGGGGATGCGCGGCTCGAACAAGGCGATGCGCAGTGGCGAGGGAGGCAGCGTCATACGGGTACCCCAAGGGCATGCAGATCTAGGGCACGGCCTTGAACGACCAGCCAGCTGCGATTGCTGTGCTGCTCAAGTGCCTGGGCTAGACCTCCCAATCGGTCGCGAAAGAGACCTCCAATGGCGGTGGGCGGCACGACCCCCCAGCCGGTTTCTTCGATGACGACGACGGTTGCTCGCGTGCGCATGGTGAGGCTCTTGATCAACTGTTGGCAACAGAGCTGCCACTGGTCGTCTCCTAGCTCCAGACACCAAGCCACATAGCCCCCAAGAGCATCGATCAACAGATGCTGATCAGGAGCGATCGCCCCAATGAGATCAGGCAAGTCGGCCTCCGCCTCGACCAGGTTCCAATGCGAGGGCCGTCGGTCCCGATGAAGCCGCAAGCGTTCCTGCCAGGCCAAATCGTGCTCGCGACGGGCAGCGGTTGCCACATAGGTAACAGAGGTTTGGTGCTTCAAGAGAGTTTCCGCCCATCGACTTTTGCCGCTGCGACTCGGGCCACTGACCAGGACCAGACCTTGTTCAGCCTCCACCGTTCATGCCGCGCAGGGTTGCCACAGACGATGGACTGACGCGGTTCAGATAGCGGAAAATCCAATACTTGAAGATCGTCGCCAGGATCACTGGGAATGTGGCGATGAACAGAAGAATGAAATTCTCACGGGCCGGAAAGCCAAAGTGGTTGGCAATGCCATCCAGCAACACCGTCCAACCCTCAGGGCTGTGGAATCCCACGAAAATATCCGTGAACAGAATGATGGCGAATGCTTTGGCTGAGTCACTCAGCCCATAGACCGCTTCATCGAAGAATCCCCGCAGAACACGCAGCTCTTCGCGGCAGGAGAAGCAGACCACGACAAAAGCGATCAGTGCTGCAAGGTCGGAGAGAACGTTTTTAACGGCGTGGGTGCTGGCGGCATCAGCTTCCTCTTTCAGTTCTTCCGCTTTGGTGGCGAGGGCCTGCTGTAGTTCCTCCTGGCTGGGGATGGCTTTGCCCTTAAGCAGCGCATCGAACTCGATCTCGGCTTTGTAAACCCGCAGTTTCTCGACCGCCTCTTCCTCTAGCTGGGGTTTCGGATAGCTGAGAAATGGTAGATCGGGCGCGAATCGATCCACCATGGGGCTGATCAGATAGGTGCGACTGGTCTGCTGAATCAAGAGAGGCACAAGAATCAGCAGGAGCAACACCTTGAGTGAGATCAAGGTGGAGTCACGACGGCGGCGAAAGCCTGCCACCAGGGTGGCTTCTGCAGTTGGATCAAGTTGACGCCGCACATTGTCGACAACCCCAAGAAGAGAGCGGGGTAGCGGGTCTGGATCCCGACTCATGGTGGGGCCGGACGCAGCACGCCGTGGCGAATAGCGATTCACCACCGCTTCGATCAACTGAACCTGACGCAACTCCTGGGTGTCGAACTGACCGCGAATCGGTTCAAGTTTGTCGAGGCTGCTACGACAAATACTCAGGGCCGTTCTGAACTTGCGCAGGATGGTGGCCTGCACAGAACTCGGAACGGAGAGCTGCAGATCCTGACGGATGGGGCGATCGCCGTAGTACTCCAGCTCAAGGCTCTGAATCAGGAGAGCAGCCTCATAGCCACGATCCAGATCGCTATTCAGATCGCGGGCATTGGCTTGCCCCAAGGCGGTGATCCAGTTGCGGAGTGCCATGACGTGGGGTTAATGCGGATCAGCGGGAGAAGACCCACCAGGTGGCCATTGGCACGATGGTGCCAACGACCAGCAGAACAACAACCCAGGTGAAAGCGTTGCTCTCACGGGTTTCTTCGACCGTGGGGATGTTGGTGGGGAGGGTGGTGCGCTCCACCTCAACCGGAGGGCCGGGGTCGGCGCCACCGTTCAACACCACCTCCAGACGAGTGATGCCATCGAGACTGGCCTGGCGGTAGCGATCACCATCCCTCAGGGGCTGGCTCATGGTCGTGCGACCGGTGCTTTTCAGCAACTCATCAGGGAGGCGATCGAGCAGAAGTGGATCAGCAACCACTGCCGCTTGCTTGTTTTGCGACTCAATCAGAAGAAGCAGGAAGGGAAGATCCTGTTGATTCGATGACCAGCGTTCGATCAGTTGGTCACCAAACTGGTTGAGACTCAGGCCGTAATCAAGACGGCGGATGGTCACCAGCCGTGCATCCACACGCTCCTGCTTGAGCTGTTCAAGGCCGGTTGCAATATCAGATCGACTGGCGCGACTAAGCACCTCCGCTGAATCGATCACGCTCTCCACGGGCGCTTCAGTCGGGAAATCAACTGGAGCAACCGCGAAGCAGGCTGGTACGAGCATCAGAAAACTGAGGCATGTGGCCAGCAGGCCGGCATAGAGAGATCGCATCCGAAGCATCATTCGTGGCAGTCGGTGACAGCAGTCTGCCTTCAGCAGGCGAGGCTGTCGCGGTTTAAGGCCACGATTGCGGCAACAATCGCCTCGCAACGCTCCTTCCCTAGAGGCATCCGTTCACAGAGCATGGCCAGAAAGGCCCGCTCCTCGTCAGCAACGACTCTGTCGGCATGCACCAACTGGGCAGCCAGAGCGAGGGAAGTTTCGAGTTGTTCAGCGTTCAAAACGGGTAAAGCCTGGTCAATCAACACAGACAGGCCGCCGTCTTGGCGAAGCACCGTGAGCAGGCGATCAAACAAGGCACCCATCTGCTCATCGCTTCGATCGCGATAGGGGATGCGGTACTCCAGGTGACGGCGTAAGGCATGGGCTTCTTCACGTCCCAAAACGCCGTCGCAGGCGACTGCACCAAGGGCAATGGCGGCAAACGCTTCGGCGGTGTCCATGGCATCTGGTGCTTCCAACCCCATTTGAGCAAGAGTGAACGGATCTGCCAGCCCTTTGCCCTATGCCTTTTGGTGCGCGCGTCAGTCTTTCGGCCGGGGTGTTGCTCCTTCTCCTTGCCGTGGGCAACGTGTTCACGGCTGTGTCCATGGACCCGACCCTTCAACGGGCGGAGGTCTTGGCCGGAATGGCAGCTGTGGGTCTGATGCTCGTTGCCGTGCTGTGGACGAGAGCCCAGCCCTTGGCACCGACAGCCGTCGAGCTGCCTGGTGAGCAGGGATTAAAACTTCTTCCGGTGCTCACTGAACTCTGCCGGACCGAACTGGCCTGGGGCAGCCATCTGCTGCTGACGGCCACCTCTGCAGCCACCATTCTTGTGGCTTGGGATGGACAAGTTCTGCTGCGTCGTGGACTGCTGCCAGAAGCAGAAACGACGACGGATGAGGCCGCATCGCTCGGAGAAGCCTTCACCCCAGGCCCGATTTGTGAGCGGGCGCAACGCCAGGGGCAATTGATTTCACTGGTCAAAACAGCGCTCTATCCGGGCCGCAGCGAATTCGATCCCGTCCTGCCAGGTCTACCTGCTGTGATGGTTCATCCGTTGGGGGAACGAGGCTGGGTGGTCCTTGGCGGTTGGTCTGAGCGCTGTTTCAGCCGCTCGGATGAACGCTGGTTTAGCGGTTGGTGTGAGCGACTCAGAACGACACTGGAGACGAACGGTCCTTCCCTTGAGTCGAGGGACGCATCCGCTTGTCTTTGATCTTGAGTTGGGATTGGACTGAACCACCAGGTGAAGAGAACACGACGGTGCCATTGCGACCAACCGATCCTTCAAGTCGATCACTTCGGGTGATTTGCTGATTGGCCTTGCGTTGAAGTTCCACGTTGCCCTCTGCCTTGACTTGATTGGTCGTCCAGTTCCAGGTGCAGCGCGAGGCAGTGAGTTGATCTCCAGGTTGCGTGAGCTGACACCCACGGATCACGTTCACCGTTGTCTGGCCCATGGCGATCCGGAACCCTCGACCTGTCAGGCGTGAGTCCTTCATCGATGCCTTGAACGGTTGATCATTCAACAGAGCATCTTCAGCAAAAAGCCATCGGGTGGTGGTGGCATCCAGCCGGCCATCACGGTTGGGAGCCAGAACCTTGACGGGCCCAATCAGATCCAGGAACCCCTGGACTGTGTTGCCGCTCAATCGTTTGGCATGCAATTGCTGAAGGGTCTGATGCTTTTTGCCGCGACGCTGGCCCAGTACGGGGCCCTGGGCCTCGAGAGAACCGGAGCCAAGATTCCATCGCGTCTGACGAGCGCGCACCACGGAGTCCGCCTTGTCACCCTGCTGACGCAAGGGAGCCTGATTCCAACGTTCGAGCTGAACCTTGCCCAGCAGGGTTAGCTCCTCGCTGCGCTGTTGCAGTTGTGCACGCTCGCTTTGAATCCTGGTGAGGCGATCAATCGCTTCTGGGCGCTGTTCCATGACCAACAGAGCCTGAGGTGGAGTCCAGCGCAGTCGATCACCTTTGATCAAGACCTTCTGGCCCTGCAATTGCTGCAGTTGCACGTCTCCTTCCAACAAGACCAGTTGACCGTCGTTGATCACCGTGGCTCTGTCGGCACGGATTCGATAAGCCGGCTGATTGTCGCGATACAGAAGACCTTCCGGTCGACTCGCCCTCACCAAACGACGGCTGAATTCGTAACGCGCCTCCGGACTGGTGAGATCCCAATCTTTTTCTCCATTCGGTCGTTTCTGGCGGAGCTCCAGGGAACGAAACACAAAGGGAGGAGCCTCCGTGGACGCCGACTCGTCAGCCGAATCACATCCACCCAAGATGAGGGCAGCGAGTACGCAAGCCAAGGCGGGCCGTCGAAGCCACGGACAGGTCAAAGGGGTGACTCCAGTTCGAGGCGTTGCATCACTGGATTGGGCTTTGGCAGCGGCTGATCACTCGCAAGTTTCCCCCAGTTCAACGCGTCTTGCCATTGCTCTGGCATCGTCTCCTGCCCAAGCTGATCGAGGATCCGTCCACTCAGATCAGGCACCAGGGGATTAAGCAGCAATCCCACAATCCGACAGCATTCGAGCACTGCGTACAGATCGGACCCAACCGCCTCTTCCTGACCTGGTTGTTTCATCAGGCTCCAAGGTGCTCGTTCATTGAGGTATCCATTGGCCTGAATGGCCAGCTGCAGAACGGCTTCTGACGCACGTTGAAAGGCCATTTCCGGCATGGCTTCACGCACCTGGCGAATGGCTGCTTCAGCGTGCTGACGCAAGGGATGATCCGTCGAAATGGCGGTTCCTGCCGGAGGAACGGCATCGCCAAACCACTTGCGCGCCATCGACGCAGTGCGGTTGAGCAGGTTGCCGATGGTGTTGGCCAGATCGTTGTTGACCAGATCACTGAAACGCTGTTGCTGAAAGTCGCCGTCGTCGCCGAACTGAATGTCGCGGAGCAGATACCAGCGCACCGCATCAGTGCCGCAGCGTTCCAGCAGGGTTTCGGGATCGAGCACGTTGCCAAGAGACTTACCCATCTTCTGGCCTTCCCTGGTGAGGAACCCATGGCCAAACACCCGCGCTGGCACCGGCAACCCTGCTGACATCAACATCGCCGGCCAATACACCGCATGGAAACGCAGGATGTCCTTGCCGATCACATGCATCTGAGCAGGCCAGCCGACGGCGGCGAGGCGATCGAGATCAACCGTGCCACCGTCATCTAGCAAGGCTGTCAGGTAGCCGAGCAGAGCATCAAACCAGACGTAAAACGTGTGACCGGGATGGCCAGGGACCGGCAGTCCCCAAGAGACATTGACGCGTGAAATGGAGAAATCCCGTAAGCCCCCTGCAACAAAGTTCTGGATTTCCTTGCGACGATTCGCTGGAGCGATGAAGTCGGGCTGACTGATCAGTTGCTCAATCCTGTCTTGAAAATTGGAGAGGCAGAAAAACAGGTTTTCCTCATCGCGCCATTCCAGTTCTTTTTGATGGATGGAGCAGCAGGGGGCCTTTGCCTCAGGCGGCTCATCCTTGAACTCCTCACAGCCAACGCAATACCAACCGGTCTGTCGACCAATGCGGATATCACCGTTGGCTTCGCATCGTTTGAAGAAGGACTCGACCAAAGGCAGGTGGCGCTCTGCGGTGGTGCGAACGAAGCGATCGTTGCTGATGCCCCAGTCCGACCAGAGCGAGAGGTAGCGCTTGGTGATGGCGTCGCAGTGCTCCTGCGGTGTGACGCCACGCTCTGCTGCGGTTCGCTGAATCTTCTGACCATGCTCATCAACGCCGGTGATGAAGACCACGTCATTGCCCTCCAGCCGTTGAAAGCGGGCCAGAGCATCACAAGCCAGCGTTGTGTAGGTGCTGCCGAGATGGGGTTTGTCGTTGACGTAATAGAGAGGGGTCGTGAGGCTGTAGGTCATCTCTCCGACGTCTGCTCCGGGCAATGCCCTGCACTCTGCGGCGCGGGCTGATGGGGCTGGATCCTAGGGCGCTCCCTTGCTGAGATCCAATCCAGCTGCGAATCTCCACTCGGGACGGGGTTTGTTCGTGAACGCCAACGTGGAGAACACCGACGTGGTGGTCTGGGGTGGGGGCACCGGAGGTGTGACCGCTGCGATTCAGGCCTCACGCTCAGGCGCTCAAACCCTTCTTCTCACACCAGGTAGCTGGCTCGGGGGCATGGTGAGCGCTGCAGGTGTGTGTTGCCCCGATGGCAACGAACTCACACCATGGCAAACGGGTCTGTGGGGAGCTTTTCTGAGAGAGCTGGAACAGAGTGAACCCACTGGCCTCGATCACAACTGGGTGAGCTGTTTTGGCTATCGGCCCACCAGCGCTGAGGCAATCCTGCAACGGTGGGTGCGTGCCGAGGCGAAGCTGCTCTGGTGGCCTGGTTGTCGTCTTCTAGCCGTAGAGCGCGATGGATTGCAGATCACGGCGTTAGGCCTTGAAGTAGCAGGCGAACAGCGACGCGTGAGCTGCCAGGTGGTGATCGATGGCAGCGATCGTGGCGATCTTCTGCCCTTGGCCAACGCGTCCTTCCGCTTCGGCTGGGAACCGCAGGAGCAGTGGGGTGAACCGAGTGCTCCCGAACAGCGGCGACTGGATGACGAGGCCTTCTTCAGCGCACACCCGGTGCAGTCGCCCACCTGGGTGGTGATGGGTCAGCTGCAGAGCGATCAATTCAACGCTGATCATGTCGCTGAGAACGATCCCAAGCGCAGGTTCCAGCTACCGACGCCTTTTGAGCGGGCCACTGAAGCATTTGGTCTCGAGCGCACCCTCACCTACGGGCGTCTCCCCGGTGGCCTGGTGATGCTCAACTGGCCCTTGCACGGCAATGACTGGCATTGGGGTCTGGAGCGCGCCTTCGCTGAAAACCCAAGCAAGGAAGTGGAGCTGGTGGCGGAGATGCAGAACCACAGCCTGCGCTTTGCTGCGGCAATGCAAGAAGCCAGTGATGGCTGGCTGACGCTCGGTGATGCCTTCCCGCCTGAGTCCGGCAGCTCCACTGCTTGGCGAGCGGCAATGCCCTATTGGAGAGAAGGTCGACGGATGGTTGGCCTCACCACGGTGATCGAACAGGACCTGCTGCCGAGCCATGAGGGCCAAGCGGTCGCGCCCTTGCCTTTCTCGCCATCAGGCGCGATGCAATCGATCGCGGTGGGCAACTACGCCAACGATCATCACTATCCGGGCGACGATTGGCCTTTGGCACCCAAGAGCTGCCGCTGGGGTGGCCGCTGGACGGGAACACCCTTCTGCATTCCATATGGCGCCTTGGTGAGCGAGAGTATTAGCAATCTGTTGTCGGCTGATAAAGCGATCAGCACCAGCCATATGGCCAATGGTGCTACTAGGCTTCAACCCCTGGTGATGAATGTGGGCCAAGCCTCGGGGTTGGCTGCAGCCCTGTGTGTTCAGCGTGGATGTTCACCCGCTGAATTGCCAGTGCGTGATCTCCAGCATGCCTTGATTGCTGACACCCGTGCACCATCGGCGATTACCCCGCTTTGGAATACGCCTTGGCACCACCCGCAGTGGCGCGAGCGACAGCTTCAATCCCTTGATCAACCTCGTGCCGCTGTGGAGACGGATTTACAGGGCAAGGATTTGCAGCCTGTGGCAGCCCCCCCAGTTGCCCACAGCCCGCAGGCTCAAGCCTGGAGCGGACGGGTGGAGATTCAGGGCCAGGAGACGTTCCACCTGCACTGTTCCAACGGAGAAACTTGGCCCTTGATCACGCTTGAACCGTCCGTGCACCAGTGGTTGAGTCGGCTTGAAAGCAGACAAGACGTCAAGCTGATGGCCACGGCAAATCCCTGGGGGCCGTGGTTGCGCGTCAGTGGGCTTGCAGCCTGAGCTGATCGCGAATTGGATCCACGTCCTGCACCTGCACCTGCAGATGATCACCCGGTTCACTGCCCGGTGGGCATTCAGCGGCCAGGTCGAGGGCCAAGGCGTCGATGCGGATCAAGCCGAGTCGATCCTGGGGTCGGAGCCAGCGCAGGAAATCGGCCTGCCATTGCTCATTGCGGTGTTGCTCAAACCAGACCTGCTGCCAATGACGTTGGTCTTCGCGGCTGATGCCAATGCCTTCACGGGTCGCAAGATCCACCTTGCCCACGAGTTCCTGAAGCTCCTCTTCATTGAGGCCTGGGCTGCCAGCCTGATGCGCCTGAATCTGACGCTGCACGATCAGATCGCAGTAGCGGCGAATGGGGGACGTGGCCTGCACGTAGGCAGGCAAGCCCAGGCTGAAATGAGCCGCCGGTTTGGTGCCCATCAGTCCGCGACTGAGGCAACGTTTGATCGCAGCAAAGCGCACGGCCCCATCTGGCAGTTCACTCAGTTGCGCAGGAGACGGAAGATCGGCCGGAAGCTGGCTGCGGTACGGCAGGGCCAGGCCATGGTCGACGCCGTATTGAGCCGTGACCGCTCCGGTGAGAATCATGGCCTCCGCCACCATCAGCCGCGAAGGAGAAGGCTCGGTGATCTCCAGGCGGGGCTCACCATCGCGGCAACGGATTCTCCCCTCGGGCAGATCCATCAGCAGTGCACCGTTGCGTTCGCGCCACTGCTTGCGGCGCTGGAGCAATTGATCGAGATCGGCGAGATCCGCTTCCTCCGGAGGGGCAAGATCGATCAACTCATCCGCATCCTCGTAGCTGAGTTTGTAGAGCGGCTTCACCCAACTGCGGGTGATCCCGTAAGCAGCAATGGCACCGTCCTCATTCAGCTCGACCCAGGTGCTCCAGGCCGCATTCTTGTGTCCTGCTCGCAGACTGAAAGGGCCAGTGGAGAGTGCTTCAGGAAACATCGGCTGATTCCCGCGGGCTAGATAAAGACTGCTGCCTCTGGCGGCTGCTTCTTGATCCAAGCTTGAGCCTGGCTGGATCAACCGTCCTGGGTCGGCGATGTGGATCCAGATGCGCTCGGAACCGTCAGGCTTCCGCTCCAACGAAAGAGCGTCATCGATATCGCGGGTCTCTTGGTCATCGATGGTGACGCAATGAAGATGGCAGAGGTCGAGGCGACTCTCATCACCAGGCTGAGAGGACTCGCTTGCAGTCAGCAGGGTTTCCGCATCCAGCAGCTGCTCAGCGCTGAAGCCACTGGACCAGCGACTCCCCTGCATCGCTGGAAGTTGATGGGGGTCAGCAGCGCCGTTGCTCACCAAGGTGCGGTGGAGTTCATGGGGATCGAGATCGAGTTTGAGATCCTTCAGCACACAGCGACAGCCGTCATCCAAGTCCCGCAGAGCAATCGCTCCGGCAGCGAAGTCCTGAATCTGTTCAACCCAATGACGCACATGAGAATCCAGCACCTCGAGGGGAGTCGCTGTGTCTTGCTGCAGCCACCCCTGCAACAACTCACGTCGCTCTGATTCCAGGACCTGGCGCCACTGGTCTTGCCGCAGGCGTTTGAGATCGTCCGCACTGCGCGCTTGCACTGTTCCTAGCCGAAAGCGGTACATCCATTGCGGTTGATGCAACGCCAACCAACAGGCAGCGCTCTGCTGAGGACCAGCAGCTCCGCAGACCAACTCAACAAAAGCAGGCAGATCAAGCGTCTCATCCGCCTCCGAAAGTAAGACCCAGGCCGAGCCCCACTCGCGACGTGTGGGACGAGCGGATTCCAGTGATTCCGGGGTGATCAACCATGGAAAACCCCCCAACTTCAACGGCGGCATTTCGCCGGAAGCCAGGGGGGTAATGAGCTCTAGGTGACGCTTGGACGTCAGTTGTTGTTTGCCATGAAAACCAACGCGAAGGCGGATTTTGCCTCCATTGATGGATTCAATGACAGCGAGCTGGGGTTCACGCGCTTCGAGAAGGCCGACAAGATCGCCGGGGTGAAACGCGTCAGCCAGGATCAGCCCTCGGGATTCACGAAGGGCAGCATGGCAACGATGCGAGCACGCTTCACTGCATTGGTGAGATCGCGCTGCTGCTTGGCGGTGAGGCCGGTGAGACGACGGGGAAGGATCTTGCCGCGTTCAGTGATGAACTTCTTAAGCAGATCAACATCTTTGTAATCGATGGGATCGCCTGGCTTGATCGGGGAAAGGCGCTTCTTGAAGAACGAGCTGGACATGATTCAGTACGACTGGGAAGTGGTGTGGACCTGCAAGATCACTTGATCTCCTTGTGGGGAGTCGACTTGTTGCAGTGGGGACAGAACTTCTTGATCTCCAGCCGTTCGGTGGTGTT
>CAXQPR010000119.1:0-3065 GCA_964225855.1 Salipiger bermudensis
CGCAACGCTCACAACTTCCCCCTCGACCTGGCTGCTGCTGAGTCCACTCCTGTGGCTCTGCAAGCTCCCGCCATCGGCTGAGGCTGAAGTCTCTCAAAGATTCAGCTTCGGTTGAATCGGAAAGCCCTCACCAATTGGTGGGGGCTTTTTGTTGTCCGGCGACGGTTGCACCGCCACGATGCAAGCAAGCCTGGGCAGCAGCGATGCACCCACCTGAAGGCGGCCATGGTCCCTGGAACCTTCGCTCACTACTGGACTTTGACCGTCCCTCCCATGCAGCCTGGTCTGATGTGGTGCGGGGCGCCGGCATCACCACGCTGCTCGGCTGGATCGCTCTGACCCTGAACGACCCGGGGGCTCTGCTGCCACTCACCCTGGGGTCGGTGTTCACGGCAATCGCAGAAACCGGTCAGGGACGCGAGCATCCCTGGCGCACCATGGCCTGGACCACCAGCTGGCTGACGCTCGCCGCTGGGTTCGGGGCCGCTGTTGGCGAGAACGCGCCACTGGCCGTTCTCACCAGTGGCGCCATGGGCCTGATCTGCGCCTCTGCAGCCACCCACCACACGCGTACGGCTGTCACCAGCCTGCTCACCTTGGTGGTGTTCACGATTTACGTGGGCTACCCCGGTCCGATGGTCTCGGCCCTGCATGACATGGGGCTGATTCTGCTGGGGGGATTGATCCAAACCCTTGGCTGCTCAGTGGTTCGCGCTTGCCAACAGGTGAAGCATGAGCAGCTGTGCATTCCCCCGCTCTGGACCAATCTGAAGGCCTTCCATCCGTCAGACGTGCATGTGCGTCATGGCATTCGGCTGGCCATCACGCTGATGCTGGCAACGGCCATCTCGGAATCGACCGGCTGGCCCCATCAGTACTGGCTGCCCATGTCGGTGGCCTGGATGAGCAAGGCCCAGCTACCCAGCACCTGCAACCGCGTGGCCCATCGTTTGCTCGGCACCCTCCTCGGGCTGGGCTGCATCAGCCTGGTGGTGCGGTGGATCAACCCACAAGGAGCTGACTGGCTACCGCTCTCACTCTTGGGGGCAGGGATTCTGATCGCCTACATCTGGGTGCACTACGCCACAGCGGTGGTCGGTGTGACCATCTGGATCGTTGCCGCCTTTGCCCTGGTGGGAGATCCGGTGGCCAACAGCATCAGCAACCGGATGATCGACACCACCATCGCCGCCGCAATCGTGCTGCTAGCGGTGTGGATCGACTCGAGCGCGAATTGATTCATTTAATGGATGGAACGGGACGCGAGCGCAAGCAACCACGCAATCTGGTGAGACCCACAGCGAGGGCCATGGGATTCTTCACGGCACTCACCGAGGCCATAACCAGCCGTCAATCGCTTCTGGTCACCGGCCTTGATCCCAACCCGGAAATGCTGCGCAACTGGGCATCCCCCAGGGGATTGGCTGGAAGCTCGTTGCTAAGTCAGGCCCGATCCTGGTGCAAATCAGTGATCGAAGCCACCGAGGATCACGTTTGCGCCTACAAACCCAGCCTTGGCTTCTATCAGGCCATGGGCTCGGCGGGGGTGGAACTACTTCTGGAGGTGCGTGAGCTGCTCCCCCCCGACCTGCCTCTGATCATCGACATCAAGCACGGTGACCTGAACAGCTCCAGCGCCATTGCGGCCTACCTGTTCAAAACCCTGCAGGCAGACGCCGTCACCTTGAATCCGCTCGCTGGCCAAGACATCGCCGCACCGTTTCTGCTCTACCCAGGCAAAGGGGTGGTGATCAATTGCCATAGTTCCAATCCCGCCGCGCGGGTGCTCCAGCATCACCCCGATGAAGAGCATCCGCTGTATCTACAGGTGGTGAAAGAAAGCCAGAGCTGGGGTACACCGGATCAACTGCTATTGGAAGTCGGCACCAGTGATCCAGCCATCCTGGAGCGCGTTCGCCAAGCCGCTCCCGAACGATTTGTGATGCTCCGCTCGCTTTGGGGAGAAGAAGGCAACCTGCAACGCCTTCTGGCCAGCGGCCTCAATCAAGCCGGGGATGGACTGCTGCTGCCTCTGCCCCAAAGCCTTCTCAACGAAAGCGATATCAATGGCCAAACCGAGGCCCTCAAACAGAGGATCAACCGGATCCGTGAAGACCATCTGCGCCAGCTTCAACAACCGGACGCACCGTCCGATCAATGCAGGATCTGGCCCCATGCCGAGCAGACCTCACTTGCGCCAGCGGAAGCCAACGGCTCCGCAATCGCCACCAGCATTGATCCAGACCTGAGGGACCTGGTCATTGACCTGTTCGACATCCGCTGCCTTCTGTTTGGCGAGTTCAAACAGGCCAGTGGGGCGATCTTCAATTACTACGTTGATCTTCGCCAGATCATTTCCGATCCAGCGCTCTTCCACCGGGTTCTCGACTGCTACGCCCAGGTGCTGCGACCGCTGAGCTTCGACCGCATTGCCGGCATCCCCTACGGCTCCTTACCAACGGCCACCGGCCTGTCACTGCAACTGCACAAACCCCTGATTTACCCCCGCAAGGAAGTCAAAGCCCATGGCACCAGACGCCTTGTGGAAGGCGAGTTCAACGAAGGAGAAACCGTCGCCGTGGTTGACGACATCCTGATCACCGGAGGCAGCGTCCTGGAGGGGATCGCCAAGCTCAAAGACTCTGGCCTGAACGTGACGGATGTGGTGGTGTTTCTCGACCATGGCGGCAGCGATGACACCCGGGCCAAACAACGACTGGCCGAACAAGGACTGCACCTGCAAGCAGTGCTGACCCTGGAGACGATCGGTGACGTGCTCGAAGCCGCTGGACGGATCAGCCCCGACCAAGCCCAAGAACTGCGCACGCCCCAACATTGATCAGCCGGACTGATCGTTGGAATCAGCAGGGCTGACCGTCAGTGGGCGGGGAAGTTGTACACATTGCGCAAAACACCGTTACATTGGCGATGTCGGGTTAACCGACCTTCCTTATTTGCCATCGGGCGCAAGCCCAGCGGCGTTTTCCGTTCTCATGACCACCACCATTCAGCAGCGCTCCGGCGCCACTGGCTGGCAGCAGTTCTGCGAGTGGGTCACCTCCACC
>CAXQPR010000120.1:0-10532 GCA_964225855.1 Salipiger bermudensis
CACCACTCATAGCAACGGTCGGCACTCATAAACACAGGACACATGCTGCTGTTACGTGCAAGGTAGTCAACGATTTAGCAATCCAGACTTTTGCCCTGGCTGATTGAGAGGGCCCTGCAAGGCTCTACGAGGGGATATTATGTGTGCTGGGTGCCTTTTGACGTTGGCATATTACAACGCCCCTGACAGGCGATCCTGGAGGAAGAGGAGCTTGTCTAAGCGTGTCTCATTCTTCTCTCATTCATTTAATTTTGGCATAATTTTCAGGGCCCTAATACGTAACTACAAGGACGCAGAAACCCCAGGGCAGCCCCTTCGATTTGGCACTAGCTCGCAATTAGAGCCACTAATGATAGGTACTACCTTCCGCTAGGTCGATTGCTATAGAGGAAGTCTGGCCTTTCTTGCTGGCGTCTATCCAGCGCATCTGCTTTTGAAGCAGGTGATTAATCGCATTGGACACGCAGATATATATAGACATTGACTTGACTTGAGTGCGCCAGTCGCAAAACTGTCTCAATTTCGCACTCATCTGTCGGCTTTTGTCCTGTATATCTAATCACGTCAGGCACACAACCTGAGACACAACACAGGCAACGGGCAGCAACCAAAGCTCGAACAAGACCAAAGGACCAATCACCTAGACGCAAGGACGCAGTATCGCTGCTCTAGGTCGCCGCTACCTACAACAGATGACCATCAAAGAAAGAGACCGCCTCAACGGAAGACGTGGAAGACTTATTAGCTCAGGCACGTTGTATCGCTCCCTAGTCAACGGCTTTGTCAGTACTGCTGCAGGTCTGACCAGGTATCACCAGAAATGGGGATGGCCTGTCAACAAATGAGAGAAGATTGCTAGTGGAGTCTCCCTTTAGGCGCTCAGGCTGGCCACTAAGCCATTGTTCTTGGCTCAATTGAGGGATAACTCTGACTGGGTGTAGCTGGTATGGGCGATCTCGCGCCACACTGAAAAGAACGCTGCGTTGAGAGAAGCCATGGAGATGAGGACAGTGATGCGTCGGCTGGGTACCTACATCCTTGGTGTGGTCGACGAATACTGGGCTATGCGAGAACCCAGTCAGTATCACGGTCAGGAGCCACAATGTGAGGTGCGTTGTAATGGGGATACTTGCGTTCGGGAAGACCGCAACCCGTCATGACGACAGGCTGCGGAGATTTCTTTTGCAGGAACCCGCCGATACGAAGATTGGACCAGAGGTCCCAGAAGAAGGGGACTGGAAGCTATTCCCAACGGACCCCATCAAATGAAGTCTCTCCTTATCCCAGTCTTTGCAATACTTCTGACTGGCTGCTCGTCATCAGCTGTTGTCTGTCAACAGTGGAGAAATAAGCAAATCACTGACGAGAAGGCAGCTGAGATTCTTGGCATTGATGCAACTCCTATCAAGCAGGTTTACAAGAATGCAGTGTCCATCACCCATTCCGATGGGAAAGAGGAGAAGGGGGATACGACCCTCACCACCACGAGTTCAGGAATCGTTGGTATCAATTGTCTTGCGATAGAAAATGGCATGGTTGAGCCAACGATGGTTTGGACTTGGGGGAAGTGACAGAAGCCAAGGAGACCCACCGCCCGAAATTGCTGCTAACACTGGGGAAAGCGCTGGAGACCCGTATGGCTGAAGACAACGACAAGAAGCAGGAAGTCAAGGAAGATCCTTCCAAGGAAGATCTGGCAGCGAAAGAACTCAGTGGGCTTAGCGGTGGAATGCGTACAACGGATGGATTGTCCAAAACAATCCACCTTGATGAAACCGTACCCAAGCTAATGGAGTAATACTGAAGCCTCAAAAGCAAGACAAGAGGCAGGAAGTAATTGAAGAACCAACTCAGACAGAGCAGGCCAAGAAGGAGATGTCAGAGGAGGACGACGGCATGATCACAAGCTAATGTGATTGCACTTGGAAATCACTAAGTTGAAAGCAGTCCTGATAACAGCAGCAGCCATTATTGTTAACGCAACCCCCATCTCTGCTGGAGGTATGGGAGACATGAAAGGATTTCCACCAAGACGGGGAACAGACTACGACCACTTCATCTGGGGTGCAGCATCTGCAGCATCATTTCTTGTGTGTGATTTCACTCAAAAGGGATACAATATTCCCAGGCAAGATACCAAAGATGCACTGGAAGCGATAAGCAAAGACCCAGACATCAGGAAAGAGGATAGATCCGCGATATTTAATGCCATCAAAGGCAACAAGAGTCTAACCAAATGCCATCAAATTCTTGACGAGCTTGGCATTTAGCAAATCAAGCAAATAGCAAAAGAATTCAAGCATGATCAAGCGCAAGTCTCGCAAGAGGAGCTGAAAAGAAAGTCAGGCCTCCAAGAAAAAAGGGGCGCCTGCTCAGTGGCACCCCTTGGTCCTTCCATTAGATGGTGTAACTCACTCGTCCTCTTCGCTGCCACCAACAGAGATGAAATGGATCTGCTTGCGACCAAGTTTGATGGCGACCTAGACCTCAAAAGTCAGATTCACTCCAACGCACTCAACAGCCTTGGAAGGTTCTGCCATGTTGTCACTGGTGTAGTGGGAGGTCAGACTTCCGCTATGACCCAACAGCTTTTGCTTGACCTCTTGGTTGCATGAATCGCTGAGACCACCACCGAAGGCATGGCGGTAGGAGTGGGCATTGGTCTTCTCAGTCTTTGAATATCCAAGGTGCGTTGCAAGCGTCCTCAAGCGGCTACCCACGTAGTCCTTTGCTTTGACCTTACGGATGCCTTGTGGGAAAACGAACTCAGAGTCAGCTGACTCCTTGCGTGGCAAGAGGATCTGCCTCTCATGGTTCTGGATGGTTCCTTCACCCAGGTCTTTCCTCTTCAGGTCCAGGGCTTGGGCAAGGGTCGTTGGAAGGGGCTTGGTTGCTTCAGCCCTAATGCGTTGACCTCGTTCTGTCTCTTGGTGGAACAAACCAGAGGTGAAGCCTGGTTGAGCGTTCTCCCTTACTTCGAGCGTTGCCTTGTTCAGTGCTTCTGCATAGGCGGTCAGTGGCTTGGCATCCAAGACCACCCATGGCTGGGGCCTTCTCTGGTTTCTCAAGAGCAGTGAGGTACTGGGAGGCAATGCTTCGCTTCAGGCGTTCATCAGCTGTCTCTCTGAATAGGCCGGATGCATCCTCCAGTTGCTGCTGCAGACCCGACATGATCCGAGGGAATCGTTTCCTTGCCAGAGCAAGGCTGTCTGTACCGGTGGATTGTTCGAGTCGTCTAGTGGGTGTGCCTTTCTTGGAGACGATCCGGGGCTCGAGTTCTTTGGGGACGTTGAGCACCACCACCCAGGAGCCAGAGCTTCTGTTCTCTTTCCACAGGAACCCTTTGATACCGGACTTGGGCACTGGTCAAGTAACAACGCAGGCAACCTGCCGAATCACAACGCACCACAACAACGCGGCCTGACAACGACCACCCACAACCACTGCAATAACTGAGAATCCAGTGTCAGTCCCGCTCGTTTATCACCCGCTTTATTCGGCCCCCCTCCCCAGCAGCCATCGCTTTCCGATGGCCAAATTTCAACTGCTGCATCAACTGCTGTTGGACAGGGGCACGGTTCAGGAGCAGCAGATCCATCGCCCCGTCAGCATCAGCCGCCACGACCTGGAGCAGGTGCATGAACGGCAGTACCACCAGGCGTTCTGCCGCGGCACCCTCACGCGAGAGCAACAACGCCGCATCGGTCTTCCTGCCACACGCCCCCTCGTGCAGCGCACCTGGCTTGCCGTTGGCGGCACGCTGCTCACGGCGCGCCTAGCCCTTGAAGCTGGTCTGGCATGCCACCTGGCTGGAGGTACTCACCATGCCCACCCCGGGTTCGGCAGCGGATTCTGCATTTTCAATGACTGCGCCGTGGCCGCCTCGGTGCTGCTCGCGCAAGGGATCGTTGAGCAGGTGCTGGTGGTGGATCTGGATGTGCACCAGGGGGATGGAACAGCCGCCTGCTTCGCCAGCGATCCACGGGTGTTCACGTTGTCGGTGCATGCCGCCAGCAACTTTCCGCTTCGCAAGGTCAGCAGCGATCTCGACATTCCCCTCGACGACCACACCACCGACCATGCCTACATGGAGGCCATCGGTGATCAACTGCCCGATCTGCTCGAGCGACTTGAACCGGATCTGGTGCTTTACAACGCCGGGGTAGACCCACACCAAGACGATCGACTTGGTCGCCTCAAGCTCACCGATGCCGGTCTTCTGCAACGCGACCGGCTGGTGATCGATGCCTGTTTACGCCGAGATATCCCCATCGCCACGGTGATCGGCGGCGGATACGACGAGCTCATGCCTCTGGTGGAACGCCATGCCCTGGTGTTTCGCGCCGCCGTTGAACAGGCACGGCTCTACGGGGTCTGAACCCTGCCTGTAGCACAATCAGAACCCACGCCCATCGCGCTCCCGCATTTCAAGGCGGAGCTGCTGGTAACGGAGCAATGCGCGCTCTTCATCCAGCTGGGGAAACAGCAAGCAGGCCTCCTCCCGGCTGGCGGGCTCCAGGAGCCAATCGTCTGCATGATCGGGCGCGACCTGCTGGGGATGGCGATCCCAGAGCTGCAGACCGGGCAAAGCCCATCCAAACCAGCGACGCCGGAATCGGTCGAACAGATCAAGAGGATGCATCGGCTGAGGTTAATCAGAAAGCGAGTGCAATCACTCCGTCTCGGGCTCCTCTCGTGCCAGTGGTGGTAGCGGGGCATCCAAAGCCCGGACTGCATCGACCTGGTGGTCGCTGAGCCTCTGCTGACCGGAATTCATCATCTCGGTGTAGGAGAGCGACCGTTGCTTTGCGCGTCGTTGGTGCTTCTCGTTCGGCGTCATCCCCCGTGCCCCCAGTGCTGATCGACTGATTCAACACCGCACAAAGCGGACATGGAGCGCAGGACAGTAAGCCTTCAAGATCGGAACGGCCTGTGAGCAAGATCACAGGCCCGCTTGATTCCGGTCAACGGTGGGGATGTTGATCACGGAGATGGTGAATGAGTCGGAGGGAGACCTCCACAACACACCAATCCCAACACCACCATGAACCCCGTTTTTCTGAACCTCAACCAACTGCTCTTCTTCGGCGGCAGCCAAAACGATGCCGTGCTCAGTATCGGCAGCAACAAAACCATCCATCTGGGTGATGGAAACAACTTTATTTACAGCTACGGCAGCAACAACACAGCCAGCTCAGGCAACGGAGACGATCGTTTTTACATGTTTGGAGGCGATCAAACGATTCTCTCCACTGGCGGCAACAACACAGCCATCACCGGCAGTGGCAATGACTACATCGTCTTATCGGGCCAAGCCGGAGGGAACGATTACGTCAGCAGCGGCAGCGGAGAAGACGTGATCTTCACCATGGGTGGCGATGACGAAGTGCATTCCGGTGCCGACGACGACCGGGTGTACCTGGGTTCCGGCAATGACACGGCCTATCTGGGCAGTGGCGACGACTTTGCCCATGCAGGCTCCGGCACTGATTTCATCGAGGGTGAAGACGGGGACGACACCATTTCCGGTCTGCACAGCAAAGGCAACAAAACCTTCTTTGGAGGAGCCGGTGACGACACCCTGATCGGCGGCATTCACAACGACTACCTCGATGGTGGAGCCGACGCTGACGTGCTGACCGGCAACGAAGGCTTCAACATCTACTGGGGTGGCGATGGCGCCGATGTGTTCCGCATCGGCCGTGGCAATGACCTGGTCGAAGACTTCAACCTTGCTGAAGGCGACACCATCGAAATGGTCGAGCCGATTGCGGCCATCTGTGCCTCCGTCAGCGCCCATGTTGTGGACTACTCAGGGACGCTCGTCAACGGTCAAACCATCAGCGGCAGCATCGTCTGCGAGACCGAAAACCAGGCGCGCGACTTCTACTTCAACTGGATGCCCCAAGCCAGCTGATCCAGAACCTCAACTAGGCCAGGTCTGCACAACCTGGGCCTCGATCGGCACCCCCCGGCCTCGGCCAGGGGGTGTTGTGCGTGGTTTTGCACCAACATGGCCACACCAGCCCGCTCCGGCAGCCATGACCTTCCGAGATCTCTGTCCAGCACTGGCGAACAAGACCTACTTCAACTACGGCGGCCAGGGTCCACTGCCGACACCTTCGCTGGAGGCCATGACCGCCAGTTGGCAGCGCATCCAAGAGCTGGGCCCCTTCACCACCGATGTGTGGCCCACCATCGGCCGAGAAGTGAACAGCACCCGGATGGTGCTCGCCACGCTGTGCGGGGTCGCCCCCCATCGCCTGGCCCTGAGCGAAAACGTGACCAGTGGCTGCGTGCTGCCGCTTTGGGGCCTTCCGCTGAAGGCAGGCGATCGCATGCTGATCAGCGACTGTGAGCACCCCGGCGTGGTGGCGGCCTGCCAGGAACTGGCCCGCCGACAGAAGCTGGAGATCGACACCCTGCCGGTGAAGCAGATCCGTGGTGGCCGCAGCCAGCAAGCCAGTAGCGATGCCGCGGTGCTGTCAGCTCTTGAGCAACATTTGCAGCCCAACACGCGACTGGTGGTGTTGTCGCACCTGCTCTGGAACACCGGCCAACTGATGCCAATCGCAGCCGTCGCCGCTGAGCTGCAACGCCATCCCAGCCACCCCTATCTGCTCGTGGATGCCGCCCAGACCATGGGCCAGATCCCCGTGGCCGAGGCTGCCGCCGCGGCCGACATCTATGCCTTTACCGGCCATAAATGGGCGTGTGGACCGGAGGGGCTCGGCGGCGTCGCCCTTTCGGAGCGCGTGCTGAGCGAAGCCCAACCCACCCTGATTGGCTGGCGCAGCCTCCAGGACGAGACCAAAGCCAACCTCGACGATCCCGACCCGTTTCATCACGACAGTCGCCGGTTTGAAGTGGCCACCAGCTGTGTCCCCCTGCTGGCCGGGCTGCGCACCTCCTTGGAGCTGCTGGAGACGGAAGGGAACGCGGCACAACGCCTGACGCGCATTCAACAGCTCAGCCACCAGCTGTGGCATCAGCTCCAAGAACTGCCGGGCGTGACGCCATTACTGGACGATGCACCGCCCGCTGGCCTCGTGAGTTTTGTGGTGCAACCCAGCTCCGGCCAGGCCGCCATGCCTCCTGCCGAAATCGTGAAACAACTGGGATCACAGGGCCTTTGGATCCGTGACCTGGCCGATCCCTCCTGCCTGCGGGCCTGCACCCATGTGAGCACAACCGAACAAGAGCTGGAAACCCTCAGCAATGCCATAAAAGGCACCATATCGTAACGAAATAGACACGATAACGTGCTATTTTTGACTCAACGTGTGGAGACGGTTGCTCCCTTGGCCTCCCCTGAGCACCCTGCAGGCATCGGCCGCCCGGCATCACGCTCATGTCCCTGCTCTGGCTTCTGGTTTGCCTCTGTGTGCTCACCATCGGCAGCTGCCACTGGCTGGCAGCGCTGATCTCCAGACTCGGAGATCGAGCCCAATCCCGCTGGGCCTCATTGGGAGGTGGCGCAGGACTGGCCTACGTGTTCATCCACCTGCTCCCTGAACTGGCCAGTGGTGGACGCACCATCAGCGATGCGATGGGAATGCACCGTTTCCTGCCCGACGCCATGACGGAAAGCCTGCTGTTTCTCGTCACCCTGGTGGGCGTGGTGATCCCCTATGCCCTCAATGTGATTAGCCGGCAACACCCCACCAGCAGCAGCTGGACCGGCTCAGCCCGCCTGGCCACCTTTGCACTGATCAACTACCTCTACGCCTACTCGCTGCCCTCGTTGCTCACCACCGGGATCGGCTACGGGCTGCTCTTCACCGTGGCGATCAGCGCCCACGTGCTGCTGGCCGACCGCACTCTGGCCAAGGAGCATCCGAAGGCCTTCCGCCGTCGCTTCCGCTGGATCGGCGCTGCGGCGCTTGTGGCAGGGAGCCTTCACGCCGCTGCACTGCATCCAGTGTCAGATCTCACCCTGGCGATCGCCACGGCGTTCGTGGGAGGCGGTCTGCTGATCAGCGTGTTCCGCGAGGAACTGCCCGATGCAGACCGCTCACGCCTCGGCTGGTTCAGCCTGGGACTGGTGGGCATGACCGCGCTGCTGCTGATCGCGACAGCCCATGGCGGAGCCGTCCATCACGGCTAGAGCTAACCCCGCCTAAGCGGTTACACCGCAGCAGCGACCCGCTTTCGCAACGCGATCTCCGCCTGTTCACGATCATCAAAGTGGATCTTGGTGGTGCCGAGAATCTGGTAGTCCTCATGGCCCTTGCCGGCGATCAGCACCAGATCATCCGCCCCCGCTTCAGCAATTGCAGCAGCGATGGCGCTGGCCCGATCGACGTCGACCACCAGCGACGCCTCGGCAGGGATCCCTGCCACCACGTCATCCAGGATCTGCTGTGGGTCTTCGGTGCGGGGGTTATCAGAGGTGACCACCACACGATCTGCCAACTCAGCGGCCACCGCGGCCATCTGAGGGCGCTTGCCCCTGTCCCGATCACCGCCGCAACCGAACACGCACACCAAATCACCCTTCACGAAGGGACGAGATGCCAACAGGGCATTGCGCAGGCCGTCGGGCGTGTGGGCGTAATCCACCAGCACAGACGGCAGGGAGTCCATGGCCTGATCTGAGCCCAGCATCACGCGCTCCATCCGACCGGGGACCCCTTTAAAGGAGGCAGCTGCTTGCAGCACCAGAGCCAGGGGCATCCCCTGCTGCACCAGAACCCCAATGGCTTCGAGCAGATTCATCAGGTTGAACGCCCCGACCAGCGGGGACTGAAACGCACCGCTTCCAGCCGGCGTGAGGATCTGACCCGAGACACCAGATGAAGTCATGGTCAGATCGGTCATCGTCAGCTCCACGCCACCGGGATGGCGCTCAGGCTCCAGAGAACAGCGCCAGCAACGCTCCCCAAGCTGATCCGCCAATTTCTGCCCCCAAGGGTCATCCACATTCACCACCGCGCAGGCCCCTTCGCCCACCAAGAGCGGCGCTTTGAACAAGCTGGCCTTGGCTTCGAAGTAGGCCTGCATGGAGGGGTGGTAATCGAGATGGTCCTGGGTGAGGTTGGTGAACACCGCCGCCGAGAACTGACAACCAGCCACCCGACCCTGATCCAGGGCATGGGAGCTCACCTCCATGGCCGCCACTTGGGTCCCTCCAGCCGCCGCTTCCGCCAGTTGCGCCTGCAGCCGATCGGCAAAGGCCGTGGTGTGGGTCGAGGTGATGCTGTGGCCCGGCCAGCGATTCACCAAGGTGCCGAAGAGCGCTGCCTGGCGCCCCACCTGATCACAAAGGTGCTCGATCAGATGGGTCGTGGTGGTTTTGCCATTCGTCCCGGTCACCCCGATCAACGTCATGCGCCTGGACGGGTTGTGCCAGAACGCAGCAGCCAAGGCTCCTGCCCAATGGGCCACCGAGTCAGCCACCACGATCACTGGCGCACCCGGCTCCGGGGGATCGGCCTTGGCCGCCGCCGCACCGATCACTGCGGCAGCAGCGCCATCGGTGAGGGTCTGACGCCAAAAACTGCCACCGTCGACTCGCTCTCCGGGCAATCCGATAAATAAAGCGCCATGACCCGCGCAGCGGGAATCGCACGTGAGCGCTTCAACCTCTGGATTCGGGAGGTCTGCTGCCACCGGCAGACCAACCGCGTTGAGCAGCGAATGGAGTGTCTGGGCCATCAGCCGAACACCATCAGTGGTGCAGTTCTAATCCGATCCAAGCGCAGCAGCACAGGCGCGTTGTAGCCAGGTGAACAAACCGTCTCCTTGAAGCCTGGGCGACACCCGCGGCAAAAGGGTCACGCCGAATGCCAACACCGGAACTTCCAGGTCGAAACGAGCTCTGATCGCAGGGTCGACCCCCGCGGCATCGATATCGATCACGTCCAGCTGCAGCGGTGGAGACAAGCTGTCGAGGGCCAGGGCTCGCAAGCGCTCTTCCAAGCCCTCACACAGACAGCACCCCTTACGGCTGTACAGCACCAGCGGCTGCCTTTCAGTCGGGGACGGGGTCACAGCCACACGGGGTAAAGGGATGGCAACGCAGGAGACGCCGCAAAGTGAGCCAGCCACCCCGCCAGGGGCCATGACGCTGGATCGCTTCCAGGCCGTAGGCACTGCAGGAGGGAATGAAACGGCAGCGGGGGCCCAGGAACGGCGAGAACCAACGCCTGTAGAAATTGATCAAGGCCAGCATCACCCCCGCGAGCAGGCGGTTGAAGACTGCAAGAGGGCCGCCAGATAAGATGGTCGATTCGTGCGTCAAGAGCTGCAGCGCGGGCCACAAACCCAGCATGCCTGCTCAGATGCTCGTTCGTTCCTCGACTCACTCCCTATGTCTCGCTACCGCGGCCCTCGCCTGAGGATCACGCGGCGCTTGGGAGACCTTCCCGGTCTCACCCGGAAGGCCGCAAAGCGGTCTTATCCACCCGGTCAGCACGGCCAAGCCCGTCGCAAGCGCTCTGAATACGCGATCCGTCTCGAAGAGAAGCAGAAGCTTCGCTTCAACTACGGCGTCTCCGAGCGTCAGCTCGTGCGCTACGTGAAGAAAGCGC
>CAXQPR010000121.1:0-4572 GCA_964225855.1 Salipiger bermudensis
ATTTGGTCGGTAGTAGCAGACATGGTTGGGAATCAGCAACAGATCAAAAAAACAGTCGGGTCGAAGACGATCAGCTGTCGCCGGATTCGGCGTGCTGCTTGAGCGCCCGAGCAAGACCGGAGGGAACCTCGTTGATGCCCACAGCCACCTTGGTGGCCACTGCGTTGACGGCACCGGCGATCTGGGCCATGAGCACTTCCTTGGAAGGAAGGTCGCCAATGGCTTTGATCTCGGCCTGAGACAGGAGCTTGCCTTCGAAAAGGCCGCCCTTGGTTTCAGACTTCTTGGTCTCCTTCTGGAAAGCCTGAAGGGCCTTCACAGCACCACCCACATCGCCCTTCACCAGGACGAAGGCGTTGGTGCCACTCAGAAGCGAGTCGAGATCCGACCAAGCACTGTCACCATCAATGGCACGGCGCATCAAGGTGTTTTTGGTCACCTTGCACACACCGTTGCTGGCCTGCAGACGGGTCCGCAGATCAGACATTTCCTTGATGGAAAGACCCTGGTAATCCAGGACCAGTGCCATTTCGGCCTCACCGAGGAGCTGCTTGAGCTCTTCGACGATCTGTTGCTTGCTCTCCAGCGTGCGGCCCATAGGAATTGGATCGGATCGAGGGGAACAAGCTGGGCATGCGGCCGATGCAATTCCGAAAGGAATCGAGGCCGCGTGCCGAATCCAATCCCAATGGGAAAAAAGTCGTCGCGTTGTCCTCGGCAGGGCTTACATCAGACCGAATGAACCGAAGTTCAAGCGTATTGATCACCTGCTGTCTTGGGCCGGGCGCGTGCCCGTCTGGCTTTCGCCAGCACACAAACCTACAACAAAGCCCCCCACCGAAGTGGAGGGCAAGGATGCACTGCAGGAGTGCTGTGTTGACTCAGCCTTCCTGGCTGATGTCCTGCAGAGCAGTGACATCCACTTCCACGGAGGGGCCCATGGTGGAGGTCACATACAGGCTCTTCCAGTAACGACCCTTCGCACCGGAGGGCTTGTTGCGGTCGATGGTTTCCTGCAGGGTTTTGAGGTTGTTCAGCAGGGCATCAGCAGAGAAGCTGGCCTTACCGAAACGAACGTGCACGATGCCGGTGCGATCCGCACGGAATTCCAGTTTGCCGGCCTTGAATTCCTTGATGGCTGCTGCCAGATCGGTCGTCACGGTGCCGGCCTTGGGGTTCGGCATCAGACCACGGGGGCCGAGCACACGACCCAACTTGGCCACCTTGGGCATCATGTCGGGGGTGGCGATCAGCAGATCGAAGTCCAGTTCGCCCTTGGCGATGGTTGCGACCAGATCGTCGTCTCCGGCGAGTTCCGCGCCGGCAGCTTTGGCTTCAGCCACCTTTTCACCGCGGGCGATCACAGCGATCCGCACGGTCTGACCGGTGCCTTCAGGCAGGGCCACGGTGGTGCGCAGCTGCTGGTCGGTGTACTTGGGGTCGATGCCAAGACGCGCGTGCGCTTCGATTGTTTCGTCGAACTTGGCGTTGGCGTTCTCCTTGACGATCTTGATGGCGTCAAGGGGTTCGTAGGCACGGTCCTCGATCTTGCTGACGAGGCTGGCCAGACGCTTAGAGAGTTTGGGCATGTCAGAGGTGGGGTTCAGGCGACCGAAACGGTCTCCCCCAATGGGGTGTACGGAATGCGGAAAACGCTGGGGCGCTGCGCGCGTCAGTCGCTGATGGCGACGCCCATGTTGCGGGCGGTGCCTTCAATGATGCGCATGGCCGACTCAACGCTGGTGCAGTTGAGGTCGGGCAGCTTGGTCTTGGCGATTTCCTCGAGCTGGGCGCGGTTGATGGAACCAACGCTTCCCTTGGCGGACTCACCGGAACCTTTGGCGATTCCAGCGGCTTTGGTGATCAGCACCGACGCCGGTGGCGTCTTGGTGATGAAGGTGAAGCTGCGGTCTTCGAAGACCGAGATCTCCACCGGGATCACATAACCGGCCTTGTCCTGCGTACGGGCGTTGTATTCCTTGCAGAACGCCATGATGTTGACCCCGTGCTGACCGAGGGCAGGACCCACGGGCGGTGCAGGGTTGGCTTTGCCGGCCTGAAGGGCCAGCTTGATCACAGCTACGACTTTCTTGGCCATCGGCTAGCGGGGTTGGACATCTGCGGATCACCTGACCCTCGGGGCAGGTGCGGCAAAGCGGCGAACCACTTCTGAGGCCGCCCTCCACAGGGAGACGGCCGCCGCTGGGTCAACCTTGTTTGCTGACCTGAGAAAACTCCAGTTCGACAGGGGTTTCCCGGCCGAAAATGGAGAGAAGAGCTTTGAGCTTGCTGCGCTCGCCCGACACTTCGATCACTTCGCCCTGGAAGTCCTTGAACGGACCAGCGGTGACCAGGATCTGATCGCCCTCGGTGAGGTCGACCTTGACCACGGTCTTCTTCTCAGCCGCACGCTTGAAGATGCGATCCACCTCGGAACGGCTGAGGGGGCGGGGCTTGATGTGGCCGCGTGCCTTGCCTGTGGCACGGCGATCTTCAGCACCCACGAAATTGATGACGTTGGGGGTGCTGCGCACCGCCATCATCGTGTCTTCGTCGAGCACCATCCGCACCAGCACGTAGCCCGGAAACACCTTTTCTTCTGTCGACTGACGGCTGCCGTCTTTCTTGATCTTGACGGCCGGAGTTTCGGGGATCTCGATCTCAAGAATGCGGTCGCTGACCGCCAGGGTGACGGCCCGCTGTTCAAGGGTGGCCTTGACCTTCTTCTCGCAACTCGAAGCCACCTGCACTGCATACCAACGCGCCACAGACGTGCGGGCAGCGGGCGACAACGTACCCGCTTCGCCCTCGTTGGGTGCGGGTAGATCAAGCACGTCAGCGCTCTGGGCTGTGAGATCGACGTCAGACACGGGCTAAGGAGTTAGGAAAAAGTAGAGAGCGAGACCAACGGATCCCCGGAGTGCATCCGGGAATCAACGGAACACTTGCGTTGCCGACCAACTGAAGAAACGACTGACCGATGCGATCGCCGCTGCCGACAAGCTCACCATCAAGATCACAGCGATCGACTCACTGAACAGCTGCTGGCGCGTGGGCCAGACCACAAGCTTCAGCTCCTCCAACGTGGCCGCCAAAAACCCGCCCTTCCGGCTTTCGCCGGATGGCGCCTGAGGCGTGGTCGCTGCTGTGTCCTCGGAAGTGGGGGTGGTCACGGATCCTGGGCCGGTGCTGACGGAGGTGCTGAACACACCTGCCAGCAAACGATCACCATACCGGATGCCTCTCTCATCAAGACTCAGCTGCAAAGCGGAAGGGATCACCCACTCCATCACCGGCCGTGACCTTCACGGCTGTCGCACCGGCAAAGCGCTCCTCCAGCAGTTCGGTAGCCAGGGGATTCTCAAGATGGCGACGCAGCACCCTGCGCAGCGGCCTTGCACCGTATTCCGGTTCATGACCAAGCTCCGCCAGGGCCCGCACCACGGGAGCATCCACCTGTAGCTCGAGCCCTTGCTCGGCCATCAGGGTCGACAGATCCGCCAGCTGCAGACGCACGATCCGCTCCAGGTCATCGACCCCCAGAGGCCGGAAGCGGATCACTTCATCGATGCGGTTGAGAAACTCCGGCCTGAACTGACGGCCCAGAGCATCATCCACCTGGCTCGCCAGGGTCTGCGCCAGCGCCGCCTGATCCGCGCCCTCCTCCTGGCCCTGACGGGCACTGTCCAGGATGGCCCGGCTGGCCAGGTTGCTGGTCATCACCACCACCGTGTGGCGGAAGTCGACCGTTCGGCCCTGGGAATCGGTGAGGCGGCCATCGTCGAGGACCTGAAGCAGCACGTTGAACACATCCGGATGGGCTTTCTCCACCTCATCCAGCAGCAGCAGGGCATAGGGGCGACGCCGCACCGCTTCGGTGAGTTGACCGCCTTCCTCGTAGCCCACATAGCCAGGAGGAGCCCCCAGCAAACGCGCCACGGCATTGCGCTCCATGAACTCGCTCATGTCGAGACGCACCAAGGCCTCGTCTTCATCGAACAGCAATGCCGCCAACGCCTTCGCCAACTCCGTCTTCCCCACGCCCGTGGGGCCAAGGAACAGAAAAGAGCCCACGGGCCGGCGCGGGTCTTTCATTCCAGCCCGAGCGCGCCGGATGGCAGCCGCCACTGCCTGCACCGCCTCGGGCTGGCCGATCACCCGCTCGCCGAGATGGGCATCCAGCTCCAGCAGTTTCTGGCGTTCCCCCGCCATTAGGCGCTGCACGGGGATCCCAGTCCAGCGAGCCACCACATCGGCGATATCACCGGCTTCCACCTGCTCCCGCAGCAAGGCCGTGCCTGCGGCCTGGGCCTCCGCCAGGGTCTGCTCCAGGTCATGGCGCCGCTGTTGCACGCGATGCAACTGGTCGTATTCCAAGCGGGCAGCTTCCTCAAGGTCGCCGCCACGCTCAGCCTCCGCCATGGCATGGCGCAGATCTTCGTCGCCCTGCAGGAGCTGGCGCAGTTCCGCCAGCTGATCCCGCTCCGCCTGCCAGCGCTCCCTGAGGCTCTCGAGTTGACTGGCGGCTTCAAGGCGCGAGCGCTGAAGCTGCACCCGCTCCGCCTCCGGAGC
>CAXQPR010000122.1:0-6505 GCA_964225855.1 Salipiger bermudensis
GTCGAGGTCGACGCCTTCAGCCAGCTTCACCTTCTTGGCGTAGATGTCGAGGATGGTCTTGCGGCCCGAGAGGTCGGGGCGGTCCACCAACACCTGGCGGTCGAAGCGACCCGGACGCAGCAGAGCCGCATCCAACACTTCAGGCTGGTTGGTGGCGGCCAGCACGATCACCGGCTTGTCCTTGGAGGCAAAGCCGTCCATTTCGGTGAGCAGCTGGTTGAGGGTCTGCTCGCGCTCATCGTTGCCGCCGACCACACCCATGGAGCCTGAACGACTCTTGCCGATGGCATCGAGTTCGTCGATGAAGATGATGCAAGGCGCGTTCTTCTTGGCCTGCTCGAACAGGTCGCGCACCCGAGCGGCACCCGCACCCACGAACAGCTCAACGAATTCCGAGCCGCTGATGATGAAGAAGGGAACGCCGGCTTCACCAGCCACAGCTTTGGACAGCAGGGTCTTACCGGTGCCGGGAGGGCCCACCAGCAACACACCCTTGGGAATGCGTGCACCGATCTCGGTGTAGCGCTCAGATGACTTCAGGAAATCGACGATCTCCGTGAGTTCGTCTTTGGCCTCATCCACACCGGCCACATCGGCAAACGTAATGCGCGACTGCTCATCAGGCACGTAGACCTTGGCCTTGCTCTTGGTGAAGTTCAAGGCGCCCTGAGCACCGCCGGCGCCCATGGAGCGACGGGCAAAGAACTGCAGCACCAGGATGAAGATCAGCGGGGGCACGACCCAGCTGAGGATGGTGGTGAAGATATTGGGCTTCTTGGGCGGAGCGGCCGCAAATTCGACGCCATTGGCTTCCAGGCGCTGCGGCAGATCCATATCGAAGATCGGCGTGGTGGCCAGCACCGACGGAGCCCCGTCTTCGGGAGCATTGAGCTCGTAACGGATCTGATCCTGGGTGATGAAGGCACGCTTCACAGCACCGTCATTCACCTGATCGATAAACAACGAATAGGGCACCCGGGGCACCTGCTGCATCCCCTGATTCGGCAGGAAGCTGCTGAATAGCAGCAACACACCGAAGCCGATCAGCACCAGGTTGATGATGCCGAATCGCCTGTTCGGCTGATTGTCATCCTCGCGAATCGCCATGGCGTCAGATCGGAGTTGAACGACCAAACTAAAGCGAGCATTTGATGGTGGGGGTTGGCGCGAGAGGGGGGAGAACCGAACGTTCGCGGGCCATTGCTGCAGCTCCGCACCCACTGGCGCAGCCGCTGGGGCATCACCGCCTGGCGCCACCGCAGAGGGATCTGGACGAGCCGCCGCCTGCGCAAGGGCCATGGCCCTCTGGTGCAAGGGCACTACCAACGCCTGCACTTGGCGCAGATGCTCGGGGCGTTGATGCGGGTGAAGCAGCTGGAGCGGCTCGATGTGCGCACCGCGTTGGCCTTCATTGCCGGCCCATTGCTGTTTGCCCTCGGGGCGGGCCTGTCGTTGCGGCCCGGCGCAGCACCTTCCCTCACCGCTGGACTGCTGGCGATCGGGTCAGTGCTGTTCACCGCCGGTGGTTGGTGGCAATTGCAGCAGGCTCAACAGGTGTTGCGGCAGCTGCCGGCCGATGCCAGTGCCTGGCAGTGGTGCGGCTGGCGTTGTGCCCTCACCCAAAGCCTGGGCACGGTGCTGTTCAACATCAACACCTTCTTCTGCTGGGGCTGGCCCCACCCATCGGACGCCACCTGGCTGGGGCTGGCGGTGCTCCCCAACCTGCTGGGCTCAATTCTGTTTCTGATCTCCGCCGCCGATGGGCTTCTGGAGGTGGGCCACGGCCGCCTGCTGGTGTTTGAACCCCAGCATCTGGGCTGGTGGATCGCGATGGTCAATGCCCTGGGCTGCCTCTGGTTCCTGCAATCGGCGCTGGTGGCCCTGCCCAATGCCTTGCCGCAGCAAACGGTGTTCAACGCCGTGATGGCGAATCAAACCACCCTGCTGGGGTCGCTTGCCTTCGCAATCGTTGGCATCCTCTGTCTGGCGGAATGCTCGGAAGATGAGGTCACTGCGCAGCCGAATCCGTAACAACTCGCGAGAAGGGGTGTATGAGCTGCTGCTGGCCCTCTGCCTGGTGGTGCTGATCAGCTTTGCCTTTCCCTCATTCACCTGGATTGGAGCAATCGGCTATTCGCTGATTGCCCTGGTGCTCACCCAGCTGGTGGTGCTGCACGAACAACGCAAAACCTGGCGCGATCACCTTTACCAATTGCTGGGGGTGGTGGCCCTGGTGAGCCAGGTGATCTGGACGCTGACCCCCGTGCGGCTGACCACCAGCGGCGTGCCTCTGGTGCTGAGCTGGAGTGTATTGGTGGGCTGGAGCGTGATCCGGCTGGTGGAGAGCCTGGCGAACGAGCGCAAGGTGAACAGCTCGATGCTGATGGGAGCGGCAGCGGGCTATCTGCTGATCGGCCTGGCCGCGGGGCTGGTGATGAGTGCGGTGGAAACGATTCAACCCAACAGTTTTGAACCCCTCGATCTCCCCCTGCAAAGCCTGAGTGGAAGCGACAGCAGCGTGCTGGAGTCAGCACCGGTGTTTGCCCGCATCAACTACTACGCCTTTGTCTGCCTCACCACCGTGGGCTTTGGCGACATCACGCCCAACCTGCCCCTGTCGCGGATCATTTCGGTGTGCACCGCCATTGCAGGGCCGCTGTATCTGGCGGTGGTGATGGGGGTGTTGATCAGCCGCTACACCGGCGATGTGGAAGAGCAAGATGCCGCCGCCGACCGGGGACGAACCGGTCGGCGATTGGGTCGCAGCGCTGCGCGCAACGGCCGTGATCGCGGCAGCCGGAATCGCCCTGGTCGGGATCGCAGCAGGCGGCCCTAGTCGTTTGGCCCGGCAGCATCATTCACCGCCGGAGGGAGATCAGGCGATGAGCCACCCGCCTGGGTGATGCGCAGGCCGGTGCTGTCTTGCAGCTGACGCAACAGGGTGGCAATCGAGAGGTTCATCTGCCCCTCCCGTTCTCCAATCAAGGCCACTTCTTCCACCTCGATGGGCTGGACGGTGTCGCTGAGCATGGTGAGCAGCGGCTCCAGCTTCTGCAGCAGGAAGAGGCGCTTGGCATCCGAGCCGGAACGCTTCAAAGAAGTGACCAGATCCTGCAGACCTTCCGCCTGGGAGCGGCCCTGCTCCACGATCGTGGCGGCGGCACCTTTGGCCTCGGCCATCATCGTTTGGCACTCGGATTCAGCCGGTGCGATCACATCGGCTTCCAGCTGCTGGGTCACCTGCTTGATGCGTTCCTGCTGCACCGGCAGTTCGGCCTCAGCCCGGGCCAACTCAGCACCGATTTCCGCCTCCACCTCCGCCACAAGGGCCTCACGGCGGGTGAGGGCATCCTTGATCCGTTTCTGGGCGTTTGCCGTCGCCACCGCCAGGTCTTTGTCGAGCCGTCGCAGGGAGGTGATGCGGGCGTTCTCGGCCTGCTTCACCGCCGACTGCGAGCTGGCCTCAGCTTCAGCAATGCGCGAATCCCGCTTCAGCTCCACCAGCTGCTTGCGGCCGATCGAATCGAGGTAGCGCACATCATCGGAGATGTTCTGGATCTGCAGGGTGTCGAGCACCAGCCCCAACTTCTGCAGATCGTCTTCCGCCTCCTCCAGCAGGGTGCGGGCAAAGGTGACCTTGTCTTCATTGAGCTGCTCGGGGGTGAGGCTGGCCATCACACCGCGCAGGTTGCCCTCAAGGGTTTCTTTGGCGATGTGGCGGATCTCGTCTTGGCTTTTACCGATCAGCCGTTCGATCGCGTTGTGGATCCCCGGCTCATCACCGGAGATCTTGATGTTGGCCACCCCCGCCACATTCAGAGGGATGCCTCCCTTGGAGTAGGCGTTCTCCACCCGCAGCTCGATGATCATGTTGCTGAGGTCGAGACGCATCACGTCTTCCAGCACCGGGATGCGCAAGGCACTGCCACCACGCACAGTGCGGTAGCCCACCTTGCGACCATCGCCGGTGGTGCGGCTGAGACCCGCAAAGATCAGCACTTCACTGGGCTGGCAGATGAAATACAGCTGCCTGAGCATCACCACAAAGGCCCAGAGTCCGGCAGCACCGGTGATTCCAACGGCGAAAAACATCAGTTCACTCCGGTTGACGACAAGGTGCCGAGCAGGTCGACGCCAAGGATCTCCTTGACCTGCTCAAAGAACTGGCGCACCACCTTGTGGTTCACGGCCACAAGGCTGGCGAGGCTGGAGGCATCGTTGCCATCAAGGGCGGTGATGCGCTTGAGCTGCAGTTGGCCCGGCAAACGGGTGGCCTGCGCGAGCACCATCTCGATCTGCTGCAGCAGGAACACCAACTCAGCGGTGCTGCCGGCGTCTTCCCACACCTGGGTGAGCAGATCGTTGACGAGCGCGCTGGCTTTCACATCTTCAGCGGTGGCGGCTGCACGGCCACGGGCCCGCAGCTCCTGGGCTTTCTGCTGGGCCTGAGAGGGCAGCACCGCTTCTGCTTTGAGGCGCAGGCGTTCGAGCTCAGCCCGCACCTTCTGCAGTTGTTGTTCGGCCTTGGCACGGGCTTCCAGTTCGGCCGCCTCAGTGCGTTCCTCCTCAGAACGGGCCTCCTTCTCCATCTGCGCCACCTTGGTACGCACGTCGTTGTCTTTCTCCAGCACCACGGTTTCGGCCTCGGTGCGCACCACCTCCGCCACTTCTTCCATCTCCGCCTCAATGCGCTCTGCCTGGCCGATCGCCTCGGCTTCCGCAATCTCGGCATCGCGCACGATCTGAGCAACGCGCCGGCGGCTGATCGAATTGAGGTAATCGACGTCGTCGAACACGCTCTGAATCTTGAGGGTGTCGAGCTGGAGCCCCAGGCGACGCAGATCCTCCCCCACCTCCTCGGCGATCTGCTCGGCAAAGCGCAGGCGGTCTTCATTCACCTGCTCAGGAGTGAGCTGGGCCAGCACGCTGCGCAGGTTGCCCTCAAGATTTTCCTTCGCCACCTGCACGATCTCTTTGGTGTCGCGCCCGAGGAAACGCTCAATGGCGTTGTTGCGCACCGCGGGATCGGTGCTCACCTTCACATTGGCGATCGCCTGGATGTTGAGGGGCGTGCCGCCTTTGGAGTAGGCGTTGCTGACTTCCACGAGCACCGGCAGCAGGGTCACATCCATGCGCCGGGCCGTTTCCAAAATCGGCTTCACAAAGGTGAAGCCCCCATTGGCCACCACCCGGTAGCCCTTCACCCCCTGGTCGCCCTGGTTGGATTTCGATCCGGTCACCACCAACATTTCGTTGGGCCGGCAGATGCGAATCATCCAGCGGCTGATCAGGGTGAGCGCCACGATCACCACAAACACCGTGGCGCCAATCGACACCACCGCTCCGGCGGGGTTGTTGTTGGGTTGGCGCTGAGCGAGAAGCGGCAACGGTTCCGTTGCCAGGCTGCGTTGCATGCCTGCTGCAAGCGACTTCCCTTCCCTTAGCCAGGGTGGTGTCAGTCGGCCATGTCGAGTGGATCGACAATCAGCGTGGGGCCATCGAAACGGAGAATCACCACCCGCTCACCGCGCTGCAAAGGCCTGGAGGCACTGCGGGCGGCCCGGCGCAACAAGCTGCCGCGCACCGACAGCTCCACAAACCCGCGCTCATCCACCGACAAGGGCAAGGTAACTGTGGCTTCGCTGCCGATCAGATCATCCGATCGCACCACCGTGTTGGCATCACGGCGGGCCAGCACCCGCAGAGTGAGGGCAGCGCCCCAGCCCATCAGCAGACCCAGCAGCAGGGCCAAGGGCAGCGTGAACGGTGAGGAGACAGACCCCTGAAACAGCTGCAACAGCAGACCACAAAGACCAAAAGCCGCCAAACCAAACGACCAAAACGACGTGCTGAACAGCACCGCAGGGTTGCCGCCCTCAGTGATGCCAGCACCATCAGCGGTCAAACCGTCCACGTTCAAATTGGCATCGGCATCACTGGCGATCGACAGAGTGATCAACACCCCACCGGCGATCAGACAGAAGAGATAGGTCCACGTCATTGGCGTGTCCCGCGAGTGACTCCATCCTGAATCGGCATCGCACCGACGACGCCCTGCAGCAACAAATCACGGCCCAAGTTCTGCGCTGCAGCCAGGCTGACCGGCACCACCTGATCCATGGCGGTGAATCCCAGATCCCCCAGGGGCGTCCGGGCTAATTCACCGCCCATCACTTTGGGGGCAATCACCACCGCCAGCTCCTGCACGCAGCCCTGCTGCAGCGCAGCGGCGGCCAGCGATGGGCCGCATTCCCACAGCACCCGGTTGCACCCGCGGCTCGCGAGCTCGGGCAACAGGGCCTCGGGTTCACAGCGCTCGAGTTGCTGAACAGCAACGCCATGGCCCTGCAGTGCCACCCATCGAGCCGATGCTGCTGACTCATCAACCGTCGCAGCGACGGCCTCAGGCCCATGGGCCACCAGGGTGGGGGCAACCGCTTGATCCCACAGCTGGGCGGACTCCGGCAGATCAAGGCTGCGGCTGAGCACCACCCGCAGGGGCTCC
>CAXQPR010000123.1:0-8867 GCA_964225855.1 Salipiger bermudensis
CGCACCTGGCCGGGCAAATCGGCAGGCACCGCAGCGAGGGGATCCACCAACACCGGCCACCCCGAGCGTTGTTGCCAACGCCGCAAGGCATCACCAAAGGCCGAACGGTCATCAGCCAGGCCGCGCCATGGACCCACCACCACCACACCAGGCCGGTCAGGATCAAGACGCAAGGCCGGAGCCGGTGCCTCTAATGCAGCAGACAGCGGTGCGAACTGCGCAGCCGCCCGCTGCTGAGGCGCGAATTGCTCGTGGGGGCTCGCAATCAAGGAGGTCCACACCGCTTCCTGCTCAGGCGCGGAGGGATGCAAAGGCTCTTCAAACGCCAGGTTGAGATGCACCGGACCGGGCCAGGCATGGGCGCGATTCCAGGCCTGATCCGCAAGCTGTTGAAGCTCGCCCTCAGTGGCAGCATCCAAACCGCGATCAGGCCCGGAACCCAACCAGCGACACACCGGCTCCAGGAATACCTCCTGATTCACCGTTTGATTGGCACCGCACTCCTTCAACCGCCGGGGGCGATCGGCGGTGATCAGCAGCAGGGGCTGACAGGAGCGATCCGCCTCAACAGCAGCGGGCAACAAATTGGCCACAGCAGTGCCAGAGGTCGTGATCACTGCGGTAGCAGAACCCGTCGCCGTGGCAGTACCCAGGGCAAGAAACGCAGCTGAGCGCTCATCGAGAGCCGTGGTGAGGGTGAGCAGACCCGTGCGTGCCAAACCACCGGCCGCCAGTGCCAGGGGTCCGGATCGACTGCCTGGGCAAAGCACCACATGCGCCAGGCCATGCCTGCGCAGAGCATCCAGCAAGCCAACGGCCGCCTGCAGGTTGGCAATCGCTCGGGTCACAGCTGGATCAGAAACGGTTGGGCCGAAAAACGCCAAGGCCTGATGCGATTCTCGTGGAACGGCAAGGCAGCAATGGCGAACGACGGCACCCAAGACAAGCCACAGGGGCAGTGGAAGGGTTGGCGCGATTTGCTGGTGTGGGTGCTGCTGGCACTGATGCTGCGTTGGTTGGTGCTGGAGCCGCGCTGGATTCCCTCAGGTTCGATGCTGCCCACCCTGGAACTGCAGGACCGGATTCTGGTGGAAAAGATCCGCCCCAAGCTCGCGCAACAACGGCATCAACCCGTAGCTCGCGGCCGCGTTGTGGTCTTTTCCGTGCCCCAGCCCCTGATCGACGCGGGCTATGACCCCAACACCGCCCTGATCAAGCGTGTGGTGGCGGGCCCTGGAGATGTGGTGGAAGTCAAAGACGGCAGCCTGTGGCGCAATGGCAATCGGGTCAACGAGACCTGGCGCAGCGAGCCCATCGACTACGCGATGCCGCCCATCGAGGTGCCCAGCGAAACACTGTGGGTCTTAGGCGATAACCGCAATGCCAGCCTGGATTCCCACCTCTGGGGTCCACTGGAGCAGGAGCGGGTGATCGGCACTGCCGTGTGGCGCTACTGGCCCCTTAACCGGTTCGGTCCGATACGGTTCCCCGGCCAATCGACTGCGGGGCCAGACCAGGCAGCTGCGTTAGTGTCGGGTTCTTGACGGTGAGCGGGCAGGATGTTTAACCCGGAGTTCCTGACAACTGACAGCCAAGACGGCCAGCCGGTGAATGGGCTGATTCAGTACCTGCAGGACCAATCTCCGGAGGTGATGCAGCGCGTGGCCAAATCGGCCAGCAACGACATCCAAGACATCATTCGCCACAACGTGCAAGGCCTGTTGGGAATGCTTCCTGGCGAGCACTTCGAAGTGAAAGTCACCGCCAACCGCGACAACCTGGCCAACCTGCTGGCCTCAGCGATGATGACGGGGTATTTCCTGCGCCAGATGGAGCAGCGCAAGGAATTGGAAGAGACCCTGTTTGCTGACGATGAAATGTCGGTGACCCCCGACGAACTTTGAATTATCAGAGGGTTTCTGGCACTACGCCAAGATCCAGCAAGCGCTGATCAATGCTCCCGAGGAACTCCCAGTTGCCTGTGCTGGGAGCCCAATCACGATTGAGCAGAGACTCTTTGAGTGCAAGTGCCATCTCTGGCGTGAAGGGCACCGGTGCTGAGTAATGGGCTGGGACGATCCAGCGCATTTCGGTTCGCTCCGCCAGACGCTCCAACCAAGCCAGCAGCGCCCCCTTGGCCCGCGGCAGCACAAGGCGCTCCAGCACAGGAGCCACCTGCAGACGGGGGTCGTCATCACCCATCAATGCGTCGGCAGCGGATTGCCATCCCGGCTTCCAGGCGAAGGGATAGATCCCGAAGTGGGCACGCAGTGAACGCAAGCCTGGTTTGAACGCCTGGCGCATTACCGCAAGAAAACCTGGAACCTCAAGGGGTTCTGGCCTGAGATAGGAGGCAAATAACACCAATCGCGCCCAGCCACGGCGGCGATTGACAGGCGTGTCGTCGAAGGGCTGATCACCCCGTTCACGGGCATGAAAGAGCAATGGGGCGGGATCGTGATCAAATACCGCGGGAGGTGTGGAAGAAATCCCCACCAAAGCGTCGGTCACCAGCAGGGCACCCGAAGGGCGATGCACACAGCTGACCTCCTGAAAGCGGCCAACACCCAGATCCAAGGGTCCAAGCGAGATCCAATCGCACACGTCGGGGTGGGGAACACCATCGTCGAGCAGCACCTTGGTGCGTGCTGCCGGTACCCCGAGCCATGAAAGCGGCAGCTGAACCGGAAAACTCCATTGCCCCGGGCACACCCACACCTCGGCCTGGGGATAGGCACGGGCCAGGGGACCGAGCGGCAGCTTGTGCTCCAGCCCTGAAGCGGTGGGCAAGACGATCGTGCGCACCGGCCCGTGAGCGACCTCCAGCACTTTCAATTGCGCCTTGAGTTCCGCAGTGGGCGGCAGCGGATTCACCAGCATCAATCCGCCTGGCACCTTCACCACCGTGAGCCGGATGGGCACCGCCACGTAATACACCCCCTGAAGCTGCTCAAAGCTCCAGAGCTGTCCGGGGATCAGCTCCTCAACATGGGTGACACGATGGCCGTAGGGATACAACGGCAGCAGCGGCCACCAAGGCCAGCCCTGATCGACTCGCGAGACGCCCTCAGTTGCACTCAGATCTCCTGCCATGACTGGATTTAGCTGTCTCGTGGTCTCAAGTTGTGCAACTGGGCACAACCCTGTGCGAGTGGCTTTAGGGACAAAACAGGGATAGGCTAGGCGTGCAAGCCACTCTGTCCCTGTATGACAGCAGCCACTGGGCTTCGCCGCAACAGCGCAAGGCTGAAGGGCCTAGCCAAGTATCTCCGCACCAAGCACTCTGACCGCTTCGGCCTGTCACTGCGACGCAAGACGAGGCCCAGTGGAGAGGAGTTGATCTACCTGACCTTCAACTCCAGGCCTGACGGAAGTGGTGACCAGAAGTGGCTGAAGTTGAACGCGTCATACCAAGACGGGGACGTCGTGATCTCAACTGCCGTCGACACGGCACTCGCAGAGTTCGACAACAACCTCAAAAGGAATGCAGGTGGCCCCGTGGGCAGCTCGCTGGGGGTTTACCAGCGACAAGCCTTAGGACGCATCGAAAGCTCAGGGAACTCTGAGAAACACGCTGCACGACGTGTGAAATGGCTTAAGTCCTGCGTTCAGTGGCTGTCAGAGAACAACGGAAGGGCCACCAGCAGAGACGACCTTCTGCGTTGGATCCAGAGCTGGCCAGCCGAAGCGCGGAGCCGACGTGATGCAATCTCCGCAGCTTGCCTGTTGTTCGACATCGCTACAGATGGGAAAAGACTTAATCCCGGTAGAGAAAACGGCTATCAAGAACCCGCTGCAGGGCAGGGAAAACCAGTGGATCCTGCCGAAATAGAGCGCATCATCCTGGGCCTTTGGGACCGCTCTAAAACTTCAGAGCTCGCTCATGCTTGCGCTTGGATCACGACTTGGGTTGCCTTGACGGGTGCCAGAGGAGCCATGGTGATGGCCTCGGAACTCCTTTGGAAAAAACCTGGTCAGGTTGAAGTTGCTGTTGGTAGCTACGTGCGCTGTCGGGACAGCAAGCGAGGTAGAAACCGACCAGCCAATCTTTGCCCGTCCTGGCGGGGGTTACTAGAGAGCGTCGGCGTAGAACGACTGCAACAGCCACCTCAACGGCTACGCAACGCTGCAAGTCCTTGGGACGACAAACCCACTCAGGATCAGCAACGGAAAACTGAACACGAACTTGGAGCCGTTCACGGCTGGCTCTGGAGAGAGCTGTCTGATGAGAAAGGCCTCAAGGCAGACCGGGAAATTATTGGACTGCGCACCTTGCGACATAACGCTGCACGACGTCTACTCGAGGTGAAGCAGTTAGACCTACTGCAGATTGCCGGCCTGCTCTCTACATCCGAAGAGATGCTGAGACGCACCTATGCCGACCATCACCGGTTCCGCTCGCACGAAATCATTCGAGAAGTCTTCGGATAGAGGTGGCTGTGTAAGCCACTAAGTCCAAAGAACCAACAAGGGCTTTCTACCTCGATGTCCCTAAAAAGGCACCCGTGAGATCAAAGGCGACCGAGAGTCATCAAAACGGCCTCTTGATTCCATAGAAATTCACCCCTTGGAGACAAAGGATTGATCTTGCGTCGGTGGAAACCCTCTCGCAAAAGACCTTCCCGAAGCATGTTTCCCAAGGTGTTGCGATGGATTCCCAGATAAGAAGCCAACTCACTAGTACGCATCCAAGTAATCGGCGCGTCAGACATGCGATTCAGGTCACTACTTCAACCTACCGGGGTTGAATTCAGCAAGCTCCATAGCCCGCTTCCATGGAGAGGGGATGTCGTTCACCTCTGGCAGTCCGATTCGAGAAAAGCAGCCACCCCAAGAGCCGCCGCCTCGATGTTCATTGCACTCTCCAAGGCTTTGCAAGCCGCAGCCATAACTGGAGGAAGCTCACGCCCTTGGAGAACGGTGCCGGCTTCCAGGTGATGCCTCACGCTGCGCTCAACCATCGCCAATAACTCTTCAGCACGATCTCCAACGGTGCGTGCTCGTGCGAGCGTCTCTTGTCGGAACGTCTCAAGCTGGTGTTTGTAGCGCTCAAGATCCTCCTTCGTTCGTGCTTCTGATGCCTGCTGGAGCATCCCCGAGTCGTAGTCAGCCAGACGCTCGACCCAGTTCCACTGGTCTGCTCGTCGGCGAAGGGTCGATTCGGAACATCCGACAACATCCGCTGTCTGACTGAACTGGCGACTGGGGCCAAAGTCTCGATGCAGCAGGAGCTGCTCAAAGGCATCTGCGGGCTCACCAGGGAGCTGGGGGAAAGAATTCATCAATACGTGAGCTTTTCAACAGGCTTCCAACGGGCTTCAAGCAGCGTCATTGAGCTTCATCCGGCAGAGCCAAACCGTTCGGATTGGTGGTTATTTTGTAGCTGCTCAGAGTGATCTAGCGGGCAGCATTCCCAGCGAAGTGGACGTCCTCCAGTCGCCTCCCACTGCTTCTCGATGAAGGCTCTATGCCTTCTCTCCATCCATCCTGAGGATCTATTGGGTTGGCCCTTGTAAGAGGAATCAAGATCGGTTCTAAATGAAGCCAAGAGAAAGTGGTAACTACTCCAGGCCTACGGTTGTTCTCGACATTCCGAATGAACCTGAACAAGCCCAGGTAGCTTGAAGGGTTGGCATTTCGAGGTGGTTTCCACCGCTTCGGAACACTGGCGACGAGAACAAAAACTGCTCTCTTGCCACTTCTGTGGCGAACATAAACAACCTCAGGAGTAGCTCCCTGAGCCGGATAGCCACCTCGTTTGGGTTCATTGGCCCTGTGTGTGCGAGGTGGTCGATCCGGACCTTCCTCACACACGAAACCAATGCGCAAGAACTTTCAGGGCCACAGGCCCTACACAACTGAGCAGCTCAGAGCAGAGCTGGCTATCCACCACCTGATCGATCAAGACGATTACGTCCGCGGAACCTTCACCCTTGGAGCGGATGAAGGCTGGCGTGAAGCGCTCGACCGCAAGGCACGAGAACGTATAGAAGCGGCCAAGAACAACCCTGACCTACGCCCTAACGAGGTCGCCTGCGAGCAGCGATCCATCACTCGCAAAACGGACTACAGGTTCCGAGCAACTCCGCCCGAGAACTGGAACATTTACAGCGTCGGGATGACCAACAAAGGGGTGCTTCTAAGCGGTCTGCACTTCGCAGGTCAACGCAAGCACCCCAGCATCCGCACCCGAGAGAAGGGTGAAGTTCGTTTCGACTGCACCGGCACCCAGGTGAAGGTCTACCTCCCGCCGCTGTCGTGGGAGTTCGCGATGCACCTGCTAGATCATCATGGTTTCATCTGCACCCGGGAGGAGTACTCCCCGGAGATGGCATGGCGGTTCGTCTTCAGCAACCCAGCCGTCCCCATCTGGGTCGAGGAATCAGCGCTCAAGGCGCTCTCCGCGACGTCTCATGGGCAACTCGCGGTCGGCATTAACGGCATCAACTCAGCCGGGCAGAAAACCCGCTCAGATCGCCTCCGTGTGCCCCTGAGGATGCTCGCGAAGGGTGGCCGTCGGATGATTGTCAGGTTTGACAACGGCAGTAACTCAGAGCGCGCTGCGCAACGCCTGGCAGGGCAACTCAAGCGAGCTGGGGCTGATGCCAACTGGTTCACCTGGACAGATCCAGGCAAGGCCAAGACGGACGACTACTTCGCAGCGAAGGGCAAGGCACTGGTCGCCGGCACGTTTGACCGCTCAGCCGATCAAACCGACAGCTTCAACCTGAACGAGGGACAGAAGGGCCATTACTCCCGACTGAAGGGCAACTGGCGGACGACCACGATCGATCGCGAGTTCGAGCCGGAGGACCTGGTCAAGACGCGGATGCAGGGGCGAATAATCGCCCTGGAGGGCCCCACGGGTACTGGCAAGACCAAGGCCTCAGTCGGTGCCATTGACCTGATGGAGCAGGCTCTGGGCCACAAGGTCATCGTGCTGGGTCTGTATCACCGTGCCTCGCTGGTCCACAAAGGCGCTGCTGAGTTCGGTGTCAGGGACCTCAGCTCATCCAGAGGCACGTTTGAGCGTGAACGTGGAGAGCGCAGGGACGGTCTGTTCTGCTGCTGCGAATCGATCAAGAAGGACAGCGGCGAGTGGGACCTGTGGAGATGGAGCCACGACCTGGAGGAGAACCCCAGGCCAGCTGTGCTGTTCCTTGACGAGCTCACCCAAGCGACCCTGCATCTGCTCCTGGACGGGACTGACGGGATGAGAGACAGCAGGCGTGAGGCGATCCGGTCAGTTGAACGGTTGATACGAAACCCAGAGCTCCTCATCATTGCTGCTGAAGCGGGCATAGGCGACATCGAGCTGGAATGGCTACAGGCGCTGTCTGGTGTTCAACCTCAGGTCATCAACACCACGTTTCGCCGGCAGTCCGACCTGTACTTTGGCGCCGCTACTGCTGACAACATCGACAAGCTCCAGCAGCTGTGCGGACAGACCATCGATCAAGGCCAGCAGGTCTGGATCTCGATGGGAATGAAGACTGACCTCGAATCGTTCAGCGCACCTTTCCCCCGCAGCTTCCTGATCCATGGCGAGAACTCCAAGACCCTGGAGGTCGCTGAGCTGATGTCCAACACCAATGCCGTCGCAGGTCAGTACGCCTTGGTCGGATACAGCCCGTCAGTGGTGTCTGGCATCTCCTACGAGGCCTCAACTGTTGGCATCGCTGCCTGTGTGCAGCAGTTCGCGATGGGTCCCCAAGACGCCATGCAGGCCGTCGCCAGGGCACGCAGCGCAGAGCGGCGAATCATGTTGTCACCTGTCAGGCCCTCGAAGGCGACCATCGGAACTGGGCGGACATCACCAGAAGAGGTCAGTCGTGCCAGGTTCGCTGCGATCGATCCGACGATGCAGGAGCTGTACCGGGAGCACCTATCGAGCGTTGACCCGGCGACCGTGCGCTATTCAGTCGCCCTTGAAGCTCGAGTCAATTACGAGGCCATCCATAACGATCACGTCCTCGCCTGTCGATTGAAGGATCAGGGCTACAAGCTCCGGTCGTTCGATGAGCTGGTCAGCGATAACGCCGTTGTCATTCCGAAGGCTCAGCGGGATAAAAAGACAAGACAGGCTGAACTGAGCCGTCGGACACAGCTGATCCATGAGGTCATGACTGGTCAGAAGACAATTGACCAGGCCAGCTCAGAGGCCAACAGGGAAACAAAGGAAGGCACCTGGGTCGACCTGGGAGCAGTAGACCCCAGTAATGCCTATGAGTGGCTTCTGCGTGTCAGGGTGCATGACCTGATCGCTGCAGGGTCATTCACTGTCGATAGCGCTGAGTTCCGCGCGATGGCAGCAGAGGTGCAGAGCCTCGACAAGCATCAGTCACGGCAGCTGCGAGACGTTCTCGGTGGCCGCATCACCATCCCTGGACCAGACGACGAAGTCCCCGCGACGTTTGCCAAGGCGCTGCTCAAGGTGGCTGGGTTCACCACTGCGAGGCAACGGCTCCGGGTTGATGGAGTCCGTACCTACCGCTTTGCGGTGGTCGCGTTGCAGCTGTCCTCATTCTTGTAGTGGGGTCTGTAGATCAATACACCCCAAAACAAAAACGGGGACACTTCGCCTTGGTTTCAGCCGTGCCTTTGTTCCAAGACTTCTGGTTCCCCGTCATGGCAGTGATTCTGCAGAGGAATGGATTAGGCCAGGGTCAAACCTCCCACTCCGGCGCAGAACAGCACCACCCGCCAAGCCGGTTGGCGCCAACACACCAACAACACAAATGCCACCAAAGCCAGACTGAACTCAGCACCACCGCGGATGCCTGTCTGCCAAACGGGCTGAAACAACGCCGCCAGCAGGATTCCCACCACCGATGCATTGATGCCAATTAGGGCTCGACGCATCGGAG
>CAXQPR010000124.1:0-12387 GCA_964225855.1 Salipiger bermudensis
AACGAAATGGTCGTTGAGCAGAAGTGCGCCGCAGGAACTGATGATCTGGCGAGTCGCGGCCTGTCGATTCGCGGATGCCATCGCACTGCTGCATCTGGCTTCATGCTGACGCCCAAGATCACAACCAGCCGTGAGCCCGATCACAGGCTCAGCTCAGCAACCGGGCGATCGTGAAATCACGGTGAAGGACAACCAAAAAAACGTCATCGCCGTTCCATCAGCGCCAGAGATATCCGAGAGCCCCGCCCCCGTGGTGGGGCTTTCCCATGGCCCTCACCCTTCAGGCCGCTGCGGGATCAGTCATGTCGACGGCGCCTCGAAGTTCCACAGTCGATCTCGGGCAGCTGACGGGCACTGCAGGCTTCTCGGATCACGGCGAAGCGCTGCTCAGGAGTCTTGGCACCACGTCGCTCCAACAGCTCAAACACCAGTGGGCTGATCAAGCCGTCTTGCAACAGCTGTTGGTTCGTTTGGGCCAACGCCTGGGACCCGCAGAGCAGTGCGATGCCCAACGACCAGCCAAACGCACTGAAGGGCTTCATCGACACCGCTGCCAGCCACACAGTTTCATCTTGCTGAGATCCCCGGGCGTTGGCGACTGCCTTCAAACTTGGAGCCAGCAACCCGCTCCGCTTGCGCCTGCGTTTCCCGATCCTCCACGCACTGGCGCTGGTGCTGACCATCGGCAGCATCGCCCCAGCCACGGCGGCACCGATCAGCCGCGACGATCCGGAAACCGCTGATCTCGGCCGCAAACGCAGCGCCAGCGCCAGCGGACGAGCAGTGGTGGTGACCGCCAATCCCCTCGCCACGGAAGCGGGATTCGCGGCACTGCAAGCGGGCGGCAGTGCCATCGATGCACTGGTGAGTGCCCAGGCGGTGCTGGCGGTTGTGGAACCCCAGAGCTCCGGGCTGGGTGGCGGCGGTTTCCTTCTCTATTGGGATGCCAACGCGACAACCCTGGAGGTGCTCGATGGCCGGGAAGTGGCTCCGCAGCGCAGCCAGCCCACCGATCTGCTCAGCCCCTCAGGTGCTCCGTTGCCGTGGCGTGAAGCCACCAGCACCCCCCAGGCCATCGGCATCCCAGGAACGGTGGCCCTGCTCTGGGACGCCCACCAACGCCATGGCCAACTGCCCTGGGCCCAGACCCTGGCGCCAGCGATCCGCACAGCTACCGATGGGTTTCAACCCAGCCCCCGCTTCCTGCGCTCCCTGCGCCTGGTCAAGCGCTTTGGGGTTTCGCACAGCCCCGCCTTTGAAACCCTCTATCTCCCCGGTGGTCAGCCACCGCCCGCGGATCAACCGTTCCGCAACCCGGCCTTAGCCCGCACCCTCACCACCCTGGCCCGCGAGGGTGGGCCGGCCTTCTACGCAGGGCCGCTGGCGCAGCAGATCCTGGGCGGCGTGAATGCCTTGAAGGGCACCACACCCAGCTTCCGGGGCTGGACCCCAGCGGATCTGAGCAGCTACGCGGTGGTGCGCCGCGAGCCCCTCTGCAGCCAGCAGCTGCAACACCGGATCTGCACGATGCCGCCACCGAGCAGCGGCGGGCTGGGGCTGCTGCAGACCCTGGCCTTGCTGGACCAGAGCACGGCTCTGGCGCAATCGGCGCCAGACGATCCCACGATCTGGCGGCACCTGGGCAAGGCCCAGGCCTGGGCCGATGCCGATCGCCTCTATTGGGTGCATGACCCGTTAGATGGCCGCGTGCCCGCCGCGGCCCTGCTGGATCCGGCCTACATCAAGCAGCGCGCCGCACATCTGCAAGGTGCTGGCGATGCCACACCTGAACCTGGCCTGCCCCCGGGCGTAAGCCGTTATCCCTTTGGCCGGCCCGCCCCCAGCAGTGAGGAGGGCACCACCCAGATCACGATCGTGGATGCCAACGGCAACATCGCCGCCTACACCGCCTCAGTGGAGACGATCTTTGGGAGTCGGCACCTGGTGGCCGGCATGGTGCTGAACAATCAGCTCACCGATTTCGCCTTTGTTCCCACCCTGCAAGGGCTGCCGGTGGCCAACCGGCGCCTGCCGGGCCGCCGACCGATGTCGTCGATGGCGCCGACGATGGTCTTCCGCGAAGGACAACCGGTGCTGGCCCTCGGAAGCCCCGGCGGTCGCACCATTCCCCACCTGCTCAGTCGGGTGCTGCTGGCCTCGCTGGTCTGGAACGAACCAGCCGAGCGGGCCGTAGGCCTACCCCACCTCTCCAATCGCCGCGGGACGCTGGTGCTGGAGAGCACGCCGCCCCTGGCCTGGCCCTTTGCGATTCAGCAGCTCGAAACCATGAATCAACCGATGCGGTTGCAGCCGATCGGCAGCGGCACCGCCCTGGTGCAGTGGAGCAACGGGCAGTGGCAGGGGGCCGCTGACCCACGCCGGGAAGGCACTGCTCTGGCGCTGCCTTGACCAACCCCGGAGCAAGCCGTGGACCCGACCCTGAAGCGAGGCTGTCCAGTGGGCACGAGCGACCCCACTTATCGGACCCAACCAACCACCGCGACATCGCGTTACACAGCGCAACATAGTGTTACAGTCCGCAAATCTTCATTGCTGTCCTGGATGTACACGCTCGACAAAGCTCGTCAGATCTTCCCGGACACCCTCACCGCTGATGCCGTCCCCTCCATCACGGCTCGCTTCAAACTGCTTTCCGCTGAAGACCAGCTCGCCCTGATCTGGTTCGCCTATCTCGAGATGGGCCGTTCCATCACCATCGCGGCTCCTGGCGCTGCCCGCATGGAGCTCGCCCGCCCCACCCTCGAGCAGATCCTGGCCATGAGCTTCGACGAGCAGTCGAAGGTGATGTGCGATCTCGCAGCCAAAATCGAAACGCCGATTGGCAAGACCTACGCCTATTGGTCGGTGAACGTGAAGCTCGGCTTCTGGTACGAACTGGGCGAATACATGCGCCAGGGCAAGGTGGCTCCCATCCCCCAGGGCTACAAGCTTTCTGCCAACGCCAACTCCGTGCTGGAAGCGGTGAAGAAGGTGGAACAGGGCCAGCAGATCACTCTCCTGCGCAACTTCGTCGTCGACATGGGATTTGATCCCAACATCGACGACGACCAGATCGTGGCCGAGCCGATCGTGGCCCCCACGCCTGAGGCCGAGCGCGAAGAAATCTTCATTCCTGGCGTGCTCAATCAAACGATCCTCAGCTACATGCAGCTGTTGAACGCCAACGACTTCGATCAGCTGATTGATCTGTTCCTCGAAGACGGCGCTCTCCAGCCCCCGTTCCAGCGCCCGATCGTGGGCCGCGACGCCATCCTGAAATTCTTCAAGCGCGACTGCCAGAACCTGAAGCTGATGCCCCAGGGCGGCTTCGGCGAGCCTGCAGAGGGCGGCTTCAACCAGATCAAGGTCACCGGCAAGGTGCAGACTCCCTGGTTCGGCCGCGAGGTGGGAATGAACGTGGCCTGGCGCTTCCTGCTCGACGACAACAACAAGATCTACTTCGTGGCGATCGACCTGCTCGCCTCTCCCGCTGAACTGCTGAAGCTTGGTGCCAAGTGACGGCCTGACGGGCAGCTCACGCCGCGGCCTTCAGCTGGGCGCTCTGATCGGAGTCTCCTGGCTGACCACCCTGATCATCGGTTTACGGATGGAGCTGAATCAGCTCCATCCACTGCTGATCACGGCCTGGATTCTGTGGCGCAGCTTCCTGCATACCGGGCTGTTCATCCTGGCCCACGACGCCATGCATAACAGCCTGGCGCCAGGGCACATACGGATCAATCAGAGCATCGGCCGGGTGTGCTTGTGGTTGTATGCGGGCCTCAATTACGACGCCTGCAGAACCAATCATCGGCGACATCATCTGATGCCCGAATCCGAAGCCGATCCCGATTTCTGCCCCGTCAACAATCACTCACTGCTGGCCTGGCTGTTTCGCTTTCTGCGCAACTATCTCAACCCAGCCCAAGTCACCAGACTTGCCCTTGTGCTGATTGTTCTCTGGCTTTCGACTCCCGCAAGCCAGAACAACGCATTCGTCGCCATTGCCGCGACGTATTTGCTTCCCTTACTGATCAGCACCGGGCAGCTTTTCTTTGTTGGCACCTACCTGCCACACCGTAAAGATCAAGCCCAGGAAGGAAATGAAGCTTCCATCAGAAGCTTGAATTTGCATCCTTTTATCTCACTGCTCGCCTGTTACCACTTTGGCTATCATCGCGAGCATCACAACAACCCGAAGGCTCCCTGGTTCCGCCTGCCAGGACTACGAACTGGCCAATTCATTTACTAAGTTCTAACCAGAGCCACGACCCCCACAACCTCTCCCCCCTTCAACCCCATGTCAGCAACCGATTGGACCCCTGAAGAAGAAGCGGTTGCACGGCGCGCCTTCGAGTACGGCAAACAACGCTCGGTGGAAGCTCTGATTGAAACCCTTAAAGAGCAGAGCTGCAAACTTGATACTGCAGAATCAATCTGGAGCTTTCACGACTTTCTGAGCACGGAGCGCTATCAATACGAAGGTCGAGCAGACTTTGATTTCAGCAATATTCTGTTCACCTTGGCCGACATGATCAAGCAAAGCCTGATCAGCTATGACGATCTAGACGGACTCAATCAGCTGAAGCTGAGCAAGATCAAAGCCATGTCAATGTTCTGATTGACTGGTGCGATGCCTGGGGCGTCGCACAGCAACACGCGGATGCAGAGGTGCCATTGCAGACTCTGATCCGCCAGCACCTAACCGACTTTTGCGATTGGGCAGGCTTCCGATCATCCATCACCTTGACATCAGAATCAGCTCTTGCTGACAACAGGCTGCTTTCGTACCAACCAACACGCCTGAATCAAAGAGTGCTTCGCGATGGTGTGATCACCTAACTATTGCGACGATGCCGAGCCATCGATGTGTTGAAATTCTTCCCCGGTCCGGCCTGCAGGCCGGGGTGGCCTTTTTCAGCGACCCCCTGCCGAGCGATGCAACCCTCATCGCTGAAGTGCCCCCATCAGAGCAAGCCCAACTGTTCTGTCACCGCAGGCAAACCGATCAACTGATGGTGCTGCGCGGCAGCTTCGATCTGATCGTGCTGCAAAACCGCCACTTGCGCAGAATCACGCTGCGAGAGGACGAAGCCGCCTGGGTCCGCATTCCCGCAGGTGTTCCCCATGGCGCGATCAACCGCAGCCGCCACGCGGCAGTGATGGTGAATGCTGTTCTGCAACACGGACCCAGCGACCCCCGCGACTACCTGCCGCGCCCAGTTCCCCGTTCCCTGCTCAATCAGTGGGACGCGTTGATCACCGGCGACCACTGACTGCGGCCCAAAGACTGCCTCCCAGAGACTGCGGCCCTGTCAACAGCGATGGAGCCGCGGCCTCTCAACATCGAGCTGCGAACAAGCGCATCCCCCACTTGATACGTCCAAAATCCAATCAACAAGCCAACAACTGAAGAGATCAACAACAAAACCGCAAATCAACACTGCTCCAAGCAGCAACGATTGAATACATCAAAACAAAATAAAACTTAAGAATAAAAAGTTGATGGCCAATAATTTATATTGCCTTCCCGAGTCATCGCAGCAATTATGCATAGGGTGCGAGAACCAGTGCCCGATGCGTGAAGAAGCCCCTCATTCCTGACAATGAATCGACGCGGCTTCAAGCCCTCAGCGAATACAGAATTCTGGGGACAAAACCCGAGCGCTCCTACGACGACATCACATCCATCGCATCGTTGGTGTGCGGAACACCCATCGCCCTTCTCAGCCTGGTCGACGCTGAGCGGCAATGGTTTAAGTCAAAAGTGGGCGTCAATGTTGACGAAACACCAAGGGATTGGTCGTTTTGTGCCCATGCCATTCACACTCCCGACCCTCTGATCGTCCACGACGCTCTCTGGGATGAACGCTTTCACGACAATCCCCTGGTCTGCGGTGACCCAAAAATTCGCTTCTATGCAGGCTTCCCGCTCACAAATGACTCCGAGGAGCGCATCGGAACGCTCTGCGTGATTGATCGCCAACCGAAGCATTTATCAGCCAATCAGCTGGCCATCATGACCTCCCTCGCCCGCCAGGCCATGACATTTCTGGACCTAAGGAAACGCTCGCTCCGCCTCCTGGAATCGTTCTGCTCTACAGACAAACCCCCAGGGATAATTTCCACCTGCAGCTACTGCCGCAAGGCCAAAAACGACAGAGGCCAATGGGTATTTCTCGATCAATACCTTGGCGAACACAGTGATCTGCACTTCTCCCATGGCATCTGCGACAGCTGCATCGAAGAGCACTTCCCAGAAGTCGTGAACGCTTGGCAAGCCGAGGAACACATGCATGACCATGGCAAACAGCAGGTTTGAGCTGTTGTTTGAACAAGACGCCTCAGCAGCTTTCCATCAACTGCTCTGACAGGCGCCACAACACCGCAGCCTGGAGAAGATCAGCGCCATCCGGACTGGTGGCCTTGGCTGTAAAGCGATGCAGCCCTGGCCGCACCAGCCGGTTACTGAAATAGACGAAACCAGGGCTGGCGTAAGCAGGATCAACGGCCAACTCCGCCAACAATCGCCCAGCCGTCTGCACGGATTCGGTCACCCGCAGCAGATCACGGGCCACAGCAGCAAACAGCGCCATCCCCACCGGATTGTTCTGGCGGTTGTAGCGGAAGAAGCCCTCGCGGCTCCGGGGGATCACCAGGCCCGGACTCCAGGCAATCACCGGCATGGCCTCCTCCAATCGGCGGGCCAGTTCGCGGCCCAGCAGCACGTTGCAGAGCTTGCTGTCTTTGTAGGCCTTATCGCCATCAAAACGGGCACTGCCATCGAGCATCACAAACCCCCTGCCTGAGCGCAGGCCCGCCAGGTCGCCCAGATCCGCGGGTTGGCCGACCCTGCCCCCACCTGTGGCGGGATCGTGCACATCCGAGGCCGTAATCACCAACCGCGGCTGATCACCCGCACGCAACAACGGCAGCAATCGGCTGGCGATCAACTGGTGAGCCAGCTGATTGACGGCAAAGGTGATCTCGATCCCCTGCGGTGAAAACACAGGCTCCGATGCACCAGCCCTTTGCTGACCCGCGTTCAGAACCAAAGCATCGATGGGCTGGCCTTGATCCAGCAGCTGCCGGCAGGCCTGCTCCACGCTGGTGAGATCGGCCAGGTCAGCAGCGATGCCCGCGACACGGTCAGGCGACGCACCCGCCTCAATCAACTGCTGCTGGGTTTGTGCGCAGCGCTCTCTGGTGCGGCACACCAGCGTGAGCCGGTGACCACGGGCCGCCAGACGTAGGGCCGCTTCCAGGCCAATCCCGGAACTTGCCCCGGTGATCAATACGTGGGATCCCACCAACACCGCAGCATTTACATCTGATGGGTATTGAACCCAAAGCGCTGCGCCAAGGTCGGCTTCTGCTCAGCCTTCTGCTTGAGGTCAGCAATCGCCTGCCGGGTCGAGGCACGCTCGGTTTCCAGGGCGTGGAGCAACTGCTTGGCGAGAGTGCGAATCACCTCGATGTCGTCGCAGGCATCGAGCTTGCGGCAGGCCGCTTCGACCCGGAACTGCTGCTCCACCGACATTTTTGTCTCAGCCATGGGGCCCGCCGATTCACCGGCATGACTGTGGCGAGAACCCCCAGGATGGTGTGAGGAAGAAAACCGACCCTCCGGCCCTGCTCCAAAGGCTCAACATTGCTTTACACTTGCTTCACATCAATTCACACACCTCCATGGCTGACTCCAACACCCGCTTCGGCTTCGTCAACTTCGCTGAGACCTGGAACGGTCGCCTTGCCATGCTCGGCTTCGTGATCGGCCTCGGCACCGAGCTGCTGACCGGCCAAGGCATCCTGACCCAGATCGGCCTCGGCTGATCGCCATCCCCACTTCAGCTCCTCGAGCTGATTGGTTGAAGCAACAAGCGTCTGGCCTTCAGCGGCCAGGCGCTTTTTGTTTGACCTGTGTTGGGACCCTGACAAATTGATCCCAAATGGGTGTAGGCCCGCGCCAACCCGTCGTCTGAAGCTGGATCCATCTCGAAAATGGAGGCCTGGATGACCTCTTCATTGCTCTCTCTCCCCAGTGACTGCACCGGCAGCACCTGCATGAAGTGGGCCCATGACGGCTCCCTCTCGGCCCACGATCAAGCTGCGCTGATGCGGCGTCTCTGTGCTGTTGATCCAGAACTGGCCCTCTCCGATGCCTGCCGCATTGCCCCGGAGCCGCCGCACCCAGACCGGTCCTCAGAGACTTAGTCGAACCAGGGCCAGCGGAACCCCAACGCCTCCAGCGGCTCCATCACCGCTGCCGTCAGCGCACGGCCCAACACCACCTGGGGTTCATCCGGCCGGATGGGAAGCACCGGATGGGTGCGGGGGGCCGAGCCCTCACGGCCGCCAACGATGCCCCGCTCCAGCAGCGAATTGGCAGCCTCAAGCCCGCACACGTAGGCCCGCTCCTGACACAGCCCCTTGGCGCCATGCTCCCGTGAGCCCATGCGCACCCAGTCGCCGGCACAGACAATCGACGCCACGGCGGTCTCGAGCGGCGGCCGCTTGCGGGCGCTGCCTGGCGAGAACCACGACACCGATCCGGGATAGCGGCGCACCTCTGCCTCCAGCACTTCCGCCGCCTTGAAGCCGGAATGGGCGACCGGCAGCAACTGCTGCATCAACAGATCAACGATCTGCTGATCGCTCAACGCCGCCACTGCCGACGCGTTGTAGAAGTCACTGGCGACGACTGAACCCTGGGGTTGCGTCCCTCCCCACAAGTCGCGTTCCGCGCCCTTCTGGAGCTGATCGAGCATGAAGAAGGTGCCGCCAGCTCCGCGCAATCCTGCAAACCGCGACAACACATTGGCGGGATCGGTCACCGGCACGTAGGCGTTCAGCCACAACCGCACCGACACCACATCAATCGCGCCAAGACTGCCGGCCGCCGCCAGCTCCGGCGCCGCCGTTGCGCAGGCAGGTGACTGGGCCATCAGCGCCCGCATCCCCTTGGCACCCACCGCCAGCACAACCGCATCCACGTCATCCAGCAGTCCCTCCTCGCCGGTCGCCACTGAGCGTGTTCCCACCGACCGCACCTGCCCGGAGTCGGGACACAGGTTCAAGCGTGTCGCCAACGTGCCCCCCAGCACCTGCAAACCCCTGGTGGTGATCAAGCGCTGCGCCAACGGCGCGATCAACTGCTCAGCGATGCTGCCGGCCTTGATCCAACGCACATCAAAGGCGTCTTGATGGGCAAGGGCGTAGTAATACAGCAACTCCATCGTCACCGCTGCCGACAGCTCTTCAGGCGGTTTGAACAACCCCACCAACAGGATGGGGCGGAGGAAGTCATTGATCATCCGGTCGCTGACCCCCAGCTTTTTGAACAGGGTCTGGGCGCTGATGGCGTCGTAGCGCGCAAACACCTCGGGATTGCGGTTGAGATCAACCATCGCCACCAGCAGCCCGGCGATGCTCAGGCGATCGGCAACCGGCAAACGCCGGAAGTTGCTGAGGGTGGCGAACACCTGCCCGAGGGGGCTCGGCAACTGGAGCGATTCCCCAAACACCGGGGCGGTGGCCTCCAGCCCCGCGGGCGACCAGAACGCACTGGTGGTGAACGGGGTGAACACCTCCCCCAGGTTCAACGCGGCAGTGAGGGCATTGATGTTGGGGTAGTCCTTCCAGAAGCCACGGGTGCCCGCTTCAAACGGTTGACCGCTGGCCGTGGTGAGCGGCGTGCTACCGGTGGGATCCGGGTTGCCATCCAGCAGGGTGACAGACACCCCCGCTTCGCAGAGGGCTTTGGCCGCACCCCAACCGGCCCAGCCCCCACCGATCACCACCACCGAAGACACCGACATCAACTCACTCCACCAGGAATTCACTGCGCAACGCCCGCGCATCCTGGATGCGTTGGGCCCGAGCGAGGTCACGCAGGCGCGTGTTGATCCACGCTCGCATCCGCGTCGACGACACCGACTGTCTCAGCAGCGCATCGGAAGGTTCAGGATCACCAAACGGAATCGTCACCCTCAGCCTCCGTTGCAATTGCAAATCACCGTCGCGGACGTTCTACCGCCGGTGGAGCATCCACTGCGACTGACGGCGTGAAGGGTGACTCACTAGCCCATCACTGCCAGGCTTCAGGGACGTCCGCCCCATGCCAGACCATGCGCCTGCTGCTCATGCCGGCTGTCTTGATGGCCCTGACCAGCGCCGCAACCGCTGTGTATGCCGGGGGGCGACCGCTGCTGCAGGAGCAGCGCAACAGCGACGGATCCTGGCTTCGGCTCACCCAACGGGAGGACTCGGCCACGGAGCAACGCACGATCAAGGTGGAGCTACGCGATTCGGATGCATCGCCTTACGCCCCTGTGCTGGAACGCCATCAGCCACTGGCCACATTCCCCCAGGGGAGGGGCCGCCTGGCAGACATCGACGGCGATGGCCTGCTGGAGGTGGTGGAAACGGAATACTGCGGCGCAGGCCCGAACTGCACCAAAACGATTTTCAAAGTGAACCCGCTGCAGAGAAAGGCCTGGCGTTTTCTGCACGGAGGCTTTTTTTCCATCCGCCGCATCGACAACTTTGTCGTGACCGCAGGACGATCCAGTTGCTGCTCCTGGGTGCATCAGGTGTATCGCATCCCCACCAGCGAACGGGAAATCACGGCACAGGATCTGGCTTACGACATCACCGTGAGTGGTCCGATCGAGAAAGACTCCACAACGGCACGTTGCCGGATCACACGGCCCGAGGGAGAGGGGTGGGTGAGCACCGATGTACCGCACCAATCCCTGCGTCAGCTTTGTCATTTCTATGGTGATGACGTGGTGATCAACCCCGACTGATCAATCGGTTCTGAAATCAGAACGCGAGTGGAAAACTTGCCAAAGAAGTGACTGCTTCTGTTTGAGCGACCTAAGGTCAGAGCTGCAAATCCTCAGCCAAGGAGGGAGTGAGTCAATGTCTGACGGCAAACACAAGTACGACGAGTACGAAGTGCCCTTCAGCACGAATGAAAAGCACAGCCCTGAGGAGTTTGACCCAAAACACGACGCCGGCATCAACGATCCTGAGAGCCGTCACCGCGACAAGCTTCTCGACAAACTCTGCGACACCCATCCCGGATCGCCGATGTGCAAAGTGTTCGACGAGTGAGCTGAGCAATGCATCAAAAAGCCCCGCAAATAGCGGGGCTTTTTTGTTGACCATCAACACCACAATGATCCATTGAAGCCAAGGCCATCAAGATGCCGGACTTCACCGAAGTGGTCACGAACATCAGCATGGTGGGCGGGAGAGAAACCAGCAGAAGGCGGCTCGTGCGATCCGATTCGTGCACAGTTCCATCCCAACCCAGGGCAACGCCGATCGAGCTGGCTATGCCAAGGCAACACCGCTTCGCTTCGGTATGCCTCGGCTCTGGATCGGCTGCTCCGCCCTCACCCTCACGGCCGCCCTGATCGCCACACCACCGGTGCTGTCACAAACCACCACCAACGGCTGCGAGACCCAGGCGGGATCACCGGCCGTCGTGCCCGAGCTGAAGCATGGCCTGCTGCAGGGCTATCTGGCCAAAGAGGAGCTGCCCGATTCGCTGAAGCTTCTGGAGGGACCGCCCCAACAGGGATCTGCAGCGAACGCCCTCGATCAGGCCAAGGCCGAAGCCACCTTCCCGCTCCAGGGAAGCCCCCGCTGGACCCTGGCCGCCCGTGATGCCGACCTTCACTTCCCAGCAGCAGCGACCACCTTCTCCTGCGCTCTGGGCGTGCCCATCAGTGAAAGCAGCACGCCCAAACTGGTGATGCTGCTGCGCCGCAGCATGACCGACGCAGGCCTCTCCACCTACCGGGCCAAAAACCACTACCAGCGCCCGCGGCCCTTCATGAGCAACGGAAAGGCCATCTGCACCCCCGACGACATTGAGGGGCTACGCAAAGACGGGTCCTATCCATCAGGGCACACCGCCGTGGGCTGGGCCTGGGCTCTGATCCTCAGCGAGATCGCACCGGAACGTGGCGATCAACTGCTAGCCCGCGGGCTCGCCTACGGCCAGAGCCGCAACATCTGCAACGTGCACTGGTTCAGCGATGTGCAAGCCGGCCAACTGATGGGGACAGCAACCGTGGCCCGGCTGCAGGCCAACCCGGTGTTCCGCGCCGATCTGCAGGTCGCCCGCCAGGAAGTGCAAGCGCTGCGCAAGCAACAGGCCCAGCCGAATGGCGATTGCACGCTGGAGCGCCAATCCTTGGAGCGCTGATCAGGCATCAGGCACGCCGGTCTGACTTTCGGCTTCTTTGCCGCCAAAGGCAATGCGCCTTTACACGGATAGGCAGACCGGTCGAACCCACGCAAAGTGACTGCATCGAGATCGGAGGCGCTGATGACAGCCGACACTCCACCAAACCAGATTGCAGAAGCAGACTG
>CAXQPR010000125.1:0-8944 GCA_964225855.1 Salipiger bermudensis
CAGCCTGAAGAACTGCACCAAGGCTTCCAAGAAGGCCGGCACCTGCAATGAGACCCCCTTCGATGGCAACTATGTCTTCGAGTGGTACTACAACTTCCAGGTGACCGACAACATCGCCATCACCCCCGCAGTGTTCTACCTGTCCCGCCCCATGGGTCAGTACACCAGCAATCTGGTGAAGAACGGCGGTGGTTACGACGCTCAGTTCAATGTGTTCGGCGGTCTGGTGCAGACCACCTTCAAGTTCTGATCTGACGGGTCAAGGAGATTCCTGCTTAGGCGGGAATCTCTCATTCTCTTGTCTCCCTGAAGCCTTCCTTTTGGAGGGCTTTTTGTTGTGAATGTGGTGGAGATTAATCGCCTCTTGGAATAATTTCTGGTTGTGATTGTTGTGATGGGAGTGTTGGCGATGGGATGGATCAGAGCGGTATGAGTCTTGATTGCTGCGCCGACCCGGGTGCTGCGGTTGCGCACATCCGCAACCTGACTGCAGGGCACTGTTCAAAAGCAGCTTTCGGTTCTGACATCCGTCTGGTTGGATGACGGCATGGTGATTGCTTCCGACATCACGGCTCTGGTGGGGCGCACGCCTTTGGTGCGCCTCAATCGTCTGCCTGCAGCCAGCGGCTGCAAGGCGGAGCTGGTGGCGAAGCTCGAGAGTTTCAACCCCACCGCCTCGGTCAAAGACCGGATCGCCGGAGCCATGGTGCAGGCGGCAGAAGAGGCGGGCACGATCACGCCGGGGCGCACGGTGCTGGTGGAGCCCACCAGCGGCAACACCGGTATCGCCCTGGCGATGGTGGCAGCAGCCCGTGGATACCGGCTGATTCTCACCATGCCCGACACGATGAGCACCGAGCGGCGGGCGATGTTGCGGGCTTATGGGGCAGAGCTGCAGCTCACCCCTGGTGTTGAAGGGATTCAGGGGGCGATTGACCTGGCGCGGGAACTGGTGGATGAAATCCCTGATGCCTATCTCCTGCAGCAGTTCGCCAACCCCGCCAACCCTGCGATCCACGCCCGCACCACCGCTGAAGAGATCTGGGCTGACACCGAAGGCCAGCTGGATGTGCTGGTGGCAGGGGTCGGCACCGGAGGCACGATCACCGGTTGCGGGCGACTGCTGAAGGAGCGTCATCCAGGCCTGAAGGTGGTGGCGGTGGAGCCGGCGGGAAGCGCCGTGCTCAGCGGTCAGCCCGCAGGGCCCCATCGCATTCAGGGCATTGGTGCCGGCTTTGTCCCCCCGGTGTTGGATCGCGACTTAATCGATGAGGTGATTGCTGTCAGTGATGAGGAGGCGATGGTGATCGGTCGTCGCCTGGCGCGGGAGGAAGGGTTGCTCAGCGGCGTCAGCAGTGGTGCGGCCGTGGCGGCTGCTCTTCAGCTGGGTCAGCGGCCGGAGTTGGAGGGCAAGCGGATCGTGGTGATCCTGGCCAGCTTCGGTGAGCGCTATCTCTCCACGCCGATGTTCAGTTCGGCCCTCCCGTTGCCCCCGCGGCTGGATGGTCAGTTGTGAACAATCCCTATGCCGAGCTGGGGGTCACTGCCCAGGCCACCCAGGCCGAACTCAAGGCCGCCTACCGCCGTCTGGTGAAACAGCATCATCCCGATGCCGGCGGTGATCCTGAGCGGATCCTCGCCCTCAATGCCGCCTGGGAGCTGTTGGGGAATGCGGAACGGCGCCGCCAATTTGATCGGCAGAGCGCCGTTGGCATCGGAGCGTCCCAGGCGGAAGGGGTGGCGGAGGCCCGCCGCCGCGGGGCTCGCAATGCCAGGGCCAGTCAGGCTGCCCATGCAGCCAGTGGTCAGGCTGCTGCGGCTGACGATGCCTTGGTGCACTGGCTGCAGACCGTCTATGCCCCGGTGGATCGTCAGCTCGGCCAGGTGATCAATCCCTTCCCCGCCCAGTTGCGGGCCCTGTCCGCCGACCCCTACGACGACACTCTGATGGAGGCCTTCTGTGCCTACATCGAGACCAGCCAGCGGAAACTGGAGAAAGTGAAGGACCTCTATCAGTCGCTGCCCGTGCCTGAGGGGGCCCGTGGCTTCGGCCTCAGCCTCTATCACTGCCTTTCGGAGGTGGAGGATGCGGTGACTGAACTCGAGCGCTACACGATGGGCTACGTGGACAGTTATCTCCACGACGGCCGCGAGATGCTGCGGGAGGCGAAGCAGCGGCGCCAGCGTCTTCAGCAGGAACGCCGCCGTTTGGAGATCGCCTGATGTCGGCCTGGCTGTTCCGGTTGGCGTTGCTGCTGGTTTGGCTGTTGTCCACCCTGGCCGATCGTCTGTGGTGGACACACTTCAACAGCATCCCCGCCTGGGATCAGGCCGACTATCTCAACAGCGCCCTCGATCACGGCCGGGCGCTGGGGTTCCTCCCCGGCGGTGGTTGGCAGGGTTGGGATGCGCTGCTCGATCTCTCCCCCAAGATCCCCCCCCTGGCCTCATTGGTGAACGGCAGCGTGATGGCTGTGGCGGGGGATGCCCCTGCCCAGGCCGCCTGGACCTTGAGCCTCTGGCATGGACTGTTGCTGCTGGCCGTTGCGGCCTGGGCCCTGGAGCTGCGCCGGCCTCGGGCCGAGGCCCGTGGCTTCGCGCTGCTGGCGGCTGTGCTGGTGGCTCTCGCGCCGGCTCTGCTCGATCTGCGCAGTGACTACGTGCTCGAGCTGCCGCTCACGGCGATGGTCACCCTCGCCCTTTGGCGCCTGGGCTGCTGGTGGAATCCACAACGCGGTGGCCGCTGGCCTCAGGCCTTCGCCGCTGCCTTGACCTGCCTGCTGGCATTGCTGGTCAAGCAGAGCGCCCTGCTGGTGTTGTTGCCGGCCCTGGCCTGGGCGGCTGTACAGGCGTTGCGACGGGGTGGTGGCCGGCGTTTGCAGTTGCTGGCCGGTGTGGCCGTGATCCTGGCGGGTGTGCTGCCGTGGTTGCGGCACAACTGGATCACCACCCTGGGAGGCACCAACCGGGCTGTGCTGGAATCCGCCGCCCGGGAGGGCGATCCAGGCCCCTTGTCGTTGCAGGGTTGGCTTTGGTACCCCCGCCTGTTGCCGGAGCAGCTGGGGGGCGTGGTGCTGGCGGTGGGTCTGGCTGGATTGCTGCTCTGGCGTTGGCAGCGTTGGCGGGTCGGGACCAGCAGCCCGGTGCGGGGGGCACTGGATCCTGGGGCTGCAGCGCACGACGATCGCCTCGCCTGGTGCTGGTTGTTGCTCAGCCTGGTGGCGGGGTGGGTGTTCACCAACCTGAGCCCGAATAAGGATGACCGCTACATCGCCCCCCTTCTGCCTGCGCTGCTGTTGCTGCTCACCCGGGGATGGTGGCAGTGGGGGTTGTGGTTCCGGCATCGCTGGCCCCAGCGTTCGCCTTGGCTTCCGGCCGTGCTGCTGGTGCTGGGGCTCGGGGCCGGCACTGAAGCTGGCGTGGGAGCGCAGCTCAGTCGCTTGAAGGAACGTCAGCAGGGGCCGCTGGAGGCGATTGTGCGCCGGGCCGGTGGCGCCATCGCTGGGGCGGACCCCACCACCTTGATCGTGGTGCCGAGCACCGCCGATCTCAATCAGCACAACGTCAGTTATTACGGCCGCCGCGGCGGTGGGCAACTGGTGGGGCGGCAGTTGGGCAGCAGTCGCCGTGATCGCGAACCGGTGTTGGCCCGGGCCGAATGGGTGGTGCTGGCGGAGGGTGACCAGGGGTCGGTGCGCAAGAGCGCCCGCAAGCTGGATCAGGCCGTGCGCACCAGCGGAGTGTTTTCCCTTGTGGAGCAGTTCCCTCGCAGCGGCGGAGACAGTTATTCCCTCTGGAAGCGCCGGGCGGAGTCTCCTGCTGCGCCGGGTTTTGTCGAGCGTTTTCCTGCTCTGGCCCAGGGGCTGGCCGCGGGGCCGGAAGGCCTCGACCCCCTGTTCAGTGCCGTGGCCACAGAGCACATGCTCGATGGTCATTTCCTCTATCGCCAGCCTTTGCGCCGTCAGGCCCAGGCACGCCTGGCGCAGAACCCCAACGATGCCCAGGCCCGTTGGACCCTGGCGCTGCTGGCGGTGTTGGCCAATCGCCCAGCCGAAGCTTCAGCTCAGTTCGCAGCCCTGGAGCAGGTTCTCCCCGCCAATCCCTGGCCCAGTGCCTACCGGGCGGTGGTCACCATCGCCGGTTGGAATCCATGGCGGGCCGCAGCGATTACCTCAGCTGCGCGGCAACGCCATGGTGAGCAGCCGTTGCTGATGGCCCTCGATGATCTCAGTGCTGTGCTCTCCGGAGCCCTCTGGCGGGTGCCGTCGGCGCTGCAGTCCATCCCCAACGCCGTGAAGAGTGTGGAGTCTGAACTTCAGGACCAGGCTTCAAGCTGAGCCAGCTTCAGCCACACATCGGGCACCGGACGGCGCCAGCGCACCTGGGCGTAGTCGCCTTTCACCAGGAGGATCTCGCCAGGTCCCTCGAAGATGTAGTCGGGAGGCGTGGGATCGCTGGCACAGGCTTCGACGCTGCCGGCATAGGCCTTGCGGTTCACCCGCACCAGTGCACCTTTCTTGAGGGCAGCGGGTTTGGCCTTGGCTGGCGCCGCGGTGTCGGTTTCGGCCATCAAGAAGGTGTGGGCTGGAATGCAGGCTAGAACCAACCCGTCCCTCTGCGGTCGGCTCCGTGACCCACCAGCTTGCGATTTATCTGCTGGTGTTTGGTGGATTGCTCCTGCTGGCCGTGCTGCTGGACGACCTGGCCGAGCGGATCCGCATGCCTGGCGTGCTGATGGTGTTGCTGCTGGGGTTGCTGATTGACAACAAACTGGGCTCCGGTGCTGGGGCAGCCCCGTTGCTCTCGTTGCACCAGGCCCAGCAGATCACCGAGGCCGCCTTGGTGCTGGTGCTCTTTTTCGGGGGCCTAACCACCAACTGGTCTCAGGTCAAAGGGGTGATTCGGCCTGCTGCGCGGTTGGCCACTCTGGGTGTGGTGTTCACCTCGCTGCTGCTGGCAGTTGTCATGCTGCTGTTCGGCGTTGGTGTGTCGGGGGCGTCATGGACGGCGAGCCTCCCCAAAGCCTTGTTTGTCGGGGCGATGGTGGGGAGCACCGACGCCTCGGCGGTTTTTGCCCTGTTGCGACCGCTCCGCGATCGCCTGCCGAAGCCGCTGCTGGATTTGATCGAGATTGAATCGGGCTTCAACGACCCGATGGCGGTGGTGTTGGCGGGGGTTGCGCTGGCCCTGGTCGGTGGTGGAGGTGTGACGCCGGGGCAGTTGGTGATTGACGTGGTGCGTCAGTTTCTGCTCGGAATCATGGTGGGTTTCTTCGGAGGCAGCCTCACCGTGCAACTGCTGAGAAGTCGCACGAGCCTCAGCCACAGCACCATGCTGCCGGTGGTGAGTTTGGCGCTGTTGCTGGTGCTCAGCGGAGGCACCATCCTGCTTGGCGGTAGCTCCCTGCTCGCCGCCTATGTGGCAGGTCTGGTGATGGGCAATGCCGACAGCCTTGATCGGGAGGTACTGGAGGAAGCCCATGCCAGCTTCGCCAAAATGGCTGAGCTGCTGCTGTTCCTCTGCATGGGGTTAGTGGTGGATCCCAGTCATGTGGTGCATGCCGCCGGTTGGGGCCTGCTGCTGTTTGTGGTGATGCAGGTGGTGCGCTTTGTGATCGTGCAGGTGCTCTTGTTGCGCACTGCATTCCCGGCACCGCAGCGCATGTTCGTGGTCTGTGCCGGTTTGCGAGGAGCAGTGCCGATCGCCTTGGCCATCGGCGCCTGGGCTTCGGATGTGCCCTGGGGCTGGCAGATGCCACCACTGGCCCTGGCGGTAGTGCTCTACGGACTGCTGATCCAGGGGTTTGCCCTGGTTCCCCTGGCGCGTCGCCTCAAGATCACCCTGCCGGATTCCGGCGCCGATCCGCCGCTCGACACCGCCGCACCCTCTTAACGTGGCGCCCTTACGCCTGCCCCGCTTCCCATGCGTCTGCTCCTGCTCGGCTGCACTGGTTTGGTCGGACGGGAGCTGGTTCCAACCCTTTTAGAGGCCGGCCATCAGCTCATGCTGGTGAGCCGGCGTTCACGCACCGCCGTGAGCTGGGCAAGGGATCAGCAACTCGAGTGGGTGCAGTGCGATCCCGCCCAGGCCAGCAGCTGGGAGCAGGGCGGAGCCCTTCAGCAGGCTCTGGCGACCGCTGATGGGGTGGTGAATCTGGCTGGTGAACCGATCGCCGAGCAGCGCTGGTCGCCGGCCCATCTGCAGCTGCTCCACGACAGTCGCATTGCCACAACTCGCCATCTGACCGCAGCGATGGCGGCCCTGGTGACGCCCCCTTCCGTGCTCGTGAATGCCTCCGCGGTGGGCTTCTACGGCACCAGCGAACAGGCCAGCTTTGCTGAGTCGAGTGCTGCTGGCACCGATGTGCTCGGCTCCCTGTGCCGCGAGTGGGAAGCGGCCGCCGCGGGTCGCCCGCAGGCCACCCGCTTGGTGGTGGTGCGCATCGGCATCGTACTGGCGGCCGATGGTGGTGCCCTGGGCAAGATGCTGCCGGTCTTCCGGGCTGGTTTCGGCGGCCCGATCGGCTCGGGTCGTCAATGGATGAGCTGGATCCATCGCACCGATCTGTGCGCCCTGATTCAGACCGCTCTCACCGACAGCAGCTGGGACGGGGTGGTGAATGGGGTGGCTCCGCAACCCGTGAGCATGGCCAGCTTTGCCTCCACCCTCGGTCGTTGCCTGGGACGCCCCAGCCTGCTGCCCGTGCCTGGGCCGGTGCTGCATCTGCTGTTGGGTGATGGCGCCCGGGTGGTGCTCGATGGCCAGCAGGTGCGTTCGGAGCGTTTGCCTCAGCTCGGGTTCAGCTTCAGCTATCCCGATCTGCCTGAGGCCCTCGCCGCTGCCACCAAGACGCAATCCCGCTAACCAGCGCTGAGGCGATCAGCAAGCCAATGGCGGGTGTGAACAGGGGGTCCCAGAGCTGCTGGAACAGATGCAGGGGGGCTTCGATCCCCTGGCTGCTGGCGACAATGGCGATGCCAAACCAGCCGGCCCCCGCCAGCACCAGGAACACATCCACCACCAGCAACCGGTCGAGCCAGAGCTTCCAGGCGGGTTGAGCAGGGGTGGACGGCATCGCTCGCGAGACTTGTTGGGGGATTAGGGCTTGATCAGGGCCGTGATCGCAGCGGCCATGCGTGCAGCTCCGCCCATGCTGCCCAGGCGTTCATCCGCCTGTTGGCGGCAGCGTTGCTGAAGCTGTTGATCCTGGCTGCTGCGCTCGAGCAGCTGCAATGTCAGGCGTGCGCTGGCATCGAGGGTGCTGGCCGCTCCACTGTCGCCTTCCGCGCAGAACACCGTGGGGCCCAACAGCCGTCGCTGGGCCTCAGCAAAGCTCGCGGTGAATTGTGGTCCTGCTCCGACCATCTGGAGCACTGGCTTGGCCAGACCCACCGCCTGTTCGGCAGCGGTGCCGGCCATGGAAATCACCAGATCAGCGCTTTGGAGCACGGAGGCGAACTGGCCCCGGCGCACGTCAATTCGGTGGGATCCCTTGATCAGCGTGATGCCGCTGCTCGCTTCACGCAACTGCCAGCCGAGGGGCGTTGCCAATTTGGTCAGCGCGGCATCATCCAGGGCTCGAATCAGCGCGAGGTCGATGGCCAGTTCACCGCTGCTGATCAGGGGGGCTGGTAGACGCTGAATCAGCGCCAACATCAGCTGCAGGTTGTGTTCGAGTTCAGGTCGTCGACTGCCGGGCAGGAGAGCGATCCGTCGCCGGCGGGCGGGCAGTGCTGGGGCGGCTGCCAGCACCGGATCCATGAAGGGGTTGCCGAGGAACTGCACGGGTCGGCCGAGCTGGCTGCTGAGGTCGTCGGCGGTGAGCAGATCGCGGCTGTAGACCGCCTGGAAGCGGGGATGGCTGAGGCAGCTGCCGCAGGGCCACGGCAGGTTGAGGCGCCCTTCGTAATGGCTGGAGTAGGCCACCAGGTACGTCGCCACGGGCCTGCCGCTGAGCCATGCCGCCATCACCGGGATCACATCGCCAATCACCACCACCAGCGCATAGCGCTTGCGGATCCGCAGCAGGCGCAGCAAGGCCTGAAGCAGATGCAGCACCTGCCCCTGAATGAGCTCGGTGAGGCGGCCGCGCAGGCTCGTGTAACCAAGGCCACCGGTGCTGTATTCCCGGGTGTTGGCCACCACGGGGATCGCAGCGTCCCTGTAGGGATGACCTCCACCCACGAGGGGCAAGGCCTCCACCTGATGCCCGCAGGCCTGGAGCGCTTTGCCCAGCAACGCACCGGAGAGGTCCTCCCCGTGACCATTGCTCAGCAGCAGCAGCCGTGCCACCTCAGATCTCCAGCCAGCTCTTCACCTTGGTGAGGGCAGGCCAACCCGGTTTGCGGGCCAGGCCGTCGGCAATGGAGGCCTGCAGTTCCTGGGTCACTTCCGGTGCCACCGCAAGAATCTGCTGCACCACCTGGATGTGGTCGCGCACCCCTTTGGCCTGGGTTTCGAGCATGGCCACACTCAGATTGATGCGGGCCTGGGGGTCTTGGCCGTTCAATTTCACGGCGAAGCGAGCGGATCGCAGCGCTTCTTCGGGCTGATCGCAGAGCAGTTGCAACCAGGCCAGACAGGTCCAACCGGCCGACTGCCGGGGTGCTGCATTGGTGATGGCGATGAAATCGTCCAGCACGTCACTGGCTGCGGCTCCGTCCTGGTAGCGGGCCATGGCCTGCTCGAACAGGCTTTCCTCGTGCGACTCGGTCACCGTGCGCTTGGTATGGCAGTGACTTCAGATTCCCATGCAGCCCGTTCAGACCGCGAAGGAGCTGCCGCAGCCGCAGGTCTGGCTGGCGTTGGGATTGGTGAAGTTGAACCCGCCACCGATCAGTGCAGTGCTGAAGTCGAGCTGCATTCCGTAGATGTAAAGCAGGCTCTTGGGATCGCAAACCACCTGGAAATCAGCGCCATCGGGAGCGGTGTAGTCGTACACCTC
>CAXQPR010000126.1:0-3567 GCA_964225855.1 Salipiger bermudensis
GCGATTACCGCCGTACACCGAGCTACTGGAGGCATAAACCAGGTTCTCCACCCCGTGATGCCGGCAGCCTTCGAGAATGTGGCCAAACCCCACCAGATTGCTCTGGATGTACGCAGCAGGGTTCTCCAAGGAGTACCGCACACCCGCCTGAGCCGCCAAATTCACCACCACCCTGGGCCGATCAGCGGCAAACAGGGCCAGCAAAGCGTCGCCATCCTCCAAAGCCATCTGCTCGAAGCGCCAAGCCCCAGAGGGCGCCATGGCTTCAATCGCCTCCAAACGGGCCTGCTTCAGAGCAGGGTCGTAATAGGTGTTGAGGTTGTCGATGCCAATCACCTGGTCACCGCGCTGCAGCAATCGCTGGCACAAAGCCGCACCGATAAACCCGGCAGCACCGGTGACCAGAATCGGGCGGGAGCGGATGTCAGTCATCGCGGATCAGCGCAAAGAAGAAACCAAGTGGCAAACGAAGTGATCAGAAGCAGAGTGCAAACGATCAGCCCGAGATCGGATCGCCGCCATCGCCCACACGCCAGAGTTGCAGACCGGCTGCTGCCACAGCAGCAGGATCCACCACCGAGCGGGCATCGAAAATCCAAGCCGGTTGACGCATCAACGGCGCAAGCGCCGACCAGTTCAGCTGGCGATAGTGCTGCCACTCGGTAAGGACCAACACCGCATCCGCACCCGCCACTGTGGCCGCAACATCGGCCCCCTTCCACCAGGTGCCCTCGCCGCTCAGGGCCGCCCTCGAGGGGCCTGCATTGGGGTCGGGCACAGCGCTGGCCTCCAGTTGCAGGTCACGGGCGATCTGACCGGTCTCCACCTTGGGGTCGTGGATGGCGAGCTGAGCTCCCTCCTCCAAGAGATCGCGGCAAATGCGGATCGCCGGTGCCTCACGGGTGTCGTTGGTGTCGGCCTTGAAGGCAAACCCGAGCACCGCTAAACGCTTCCCGGTCACAGTGCCAAACAGCTTCTGCACCACCAAGCGAGAAATGCGGTGCTGTTGCCAGGTGTTGAGAGCCACCACGCTCTCCCAGTAGTCGGCCACCTCAGGCAAGCCGAAATGCCGGCAGAGATACACAAGATTGAGAATGTCTTTCTGGAAGCAGCTGCCGCCAAAGCCAGGACCGGCCTGGAGAAATTTCGGACCGATCCGACTGTCGGTGCCGATCGCCCGTGCCACCTCCCGCACATCCGCTCCAGTGGCTTCACAGAAGGCGGCAATGGAATTAATCGAACTGATCCGCTGCGCCAGAAAGGCATTCGCCGTCAGCTTGGAGAGCTCACTGCTCCAGAGGTTGGTGCGCAGAATCTTGTCCTGGGGCACCCAATGGGCATACACCGAGGCCAAGGCGTCAATCGCAGTCGCATCCTCACCGCCGATCAGCACCCGATCGGGCCCTTCCAGATCACTGATGGCCGTGCCTTCCGCCAGGAACTCGGGATTGGAGAGCACAGCGAAGCTGCGGTCAGAAGAACTTTCCCCCTGGGCCGCCGCCAGAATCTCCTTGATCGCCTGGGCGGTGCGCACCGGCAGAGTGCTTTTCTCCACCACAATCGTGTGCCCCGTGGCCACCTTGGCCACCTGTCGGGCACAGGCTTCCACCCAACGCAGATCGCTGGCCTGACCAGCACCCAGCCCTTTGGTCTTCGTGGGGGTGTTCACGGAGATGAACACCATGTCGGCAGCCGCGATCGCCTCATCCACCGCCGTCGAAAAGGTGAGATTGCGGCCCCGGGCCCGGCCCACCACGACATCCAGACCGGGCTCATAGACCGGCAGCTTGCTGAGGTCAGCGTCGTTCCAGGCCGCAATGCGCTGCTCATTGAGATCCACCACAGTGACCTGCAGCTCCGGACAGCGATCCGCAATCACCGCCATGGTCGGTCCCCCGACATAGCCGGCACCGATGCAACAGATGGAGCGAATGGCTGTCACAGAAATCAGGAGGCGATGGAAGAGGAGGGCTGATGCAAACGGGGGCCGCTAAGACTGGATCCCTGGTGACTCGCCCCGATCGAACCCGGTGCGTTACCAGGCGTCGTCAAAGCGGAGTGAATGCCGGTACGGCTGTAGATCTCGGCAGGATCAAAGTGCCCCCCGAGCTTGGCCCAGTCGATGTCATGGACATCGCTTGGAACCGCACGACCCATCGCCCGGTAAGCCCAGCTGTAGTGGGCAGTGAACACAACGCTGGGATGGTGGGTTCCAGCGAGAACCAAGCCATATTTCGCGATCGCTTCACGAATGAAACGGTCACAAATCGGCCCGAGATACGTGGGCATCATCCCCCAAAGGGGCAGCACCCGAAACGCCGAGGGATAGAAGACATAACAGGAGGTATCGACATGGCGATGTTCCAGGTCTTCCTCCGGGATTCCTGGAATCGGGGTGCCATCGGGGAGAGCACATTCCCGCCCCATCGCCAGCACATCCGCAATGGGATGACGCTGATACAACGCAACCACCGTCTCCATGTGCCACGGCTGAAACCAGTTGTCGGCATCGAGAAACAGGATCGGCCAGTAGCCCTGATTGATCGCGGAGATCGCCCCAATGCAGCGAGGAGTGTTGCCGTTGTCCCCATGGGCTTTGGGCAAGCAGATGTGGTCCACATCCCACCCCTCAATCGCAGCCTGAGGATGACCATCGGCCACCATCACATGCCGAAGAGGCCACCCCCCCTGTTGATCGATGCAACTGCGATGGCAGCGCTCGAGCACCTCGAGAGATTCCTTGTAGTAAGGCGTGATCACCGCAGCGCCACGGGGGCCGATCGCGGAAACCGCGTTGGCTGCCTCAGCTGCAGCTCTCATTTACACCTCCAGCTCATGCGCAATTCCCTGTTGCCGCAACAGAATTAGCACCTTTTTTCAGTGCCGCGACCAGAGCCGAAAGATCGTTCAGGCTCAAGTCCTGCTGATCCGCAACGCCATCAGCATCAGGGGCAGCCTGCAAGGGCTTAAGCCGCACCACACCTCGCTCTGCCTCTTCATCTCCAAGCACTAAGGCAAAGGCCGCTCCGCTGCGATCGGCACGCTTGAACTGCTTACCAAAGGCTGAACCGGATTCATCCCTCTCCACGGCCAACCCACAGGAGCGCAATTGGCGTGTCAACACCAGAGCCGCCTGAAGCGCCTGCTCGCCCCGATTCACCACGTACACATCGGGGTTAGCCGCCTGGACGAGCTGGGCAGCACGTCCATCGGGGTTCGCGGTTGCCGCAGCTTCCAACACCAGCAGCAACCGCTCCATCCCTAGAGCCCAACCGATGGCTGGGGTCGGAGCACCGCCCAGTTGTTGCACCAGGCCGTCGTAACGCCCACCACCGCACACCGTGGCCTGAGCGCCCAGCTGATCACTGGTGATTTCAAAAGCCGTATGGCCGTAGTAGTCAAGGCCGCGCACCAGACGGGGATTGCACTGGTATGGAATCGCCAACGCATCCAACGCTTGCAAAACGGCCTGATGACGCGCCAAGCTCGCGGGCGCCAGGCTTTGCTCCAGCAAGGGTGCTTCCTCCAGCAAGGCCTTGGTCTGGGGAGGTTTGCTGTCGAGAATGC
>CAXQPR010000127.1:0-5012 GCA_964225855.1 Salipiger bermudensis
GGCAGCGGCCCACCTGGATGCTTTCAGCTTCCAACCAGATCGCCGTGGCCCCACGGTGGAGGTGTTGATCCAGAGCCTCAGCCAATTGGTTCTCGTAGTGCTCGGTGCTGGGTTGATCCGGCAGGCCCAGGCCGCCGAAACTGCTTCCGCGGTGGTTGGCAAGCCCTTCCAAATCAACGACGGCTGCACCGCGCGCCGCCATCGCCAACAGCAGATCGGTTTTCCCTGTTCCCGTGCGTCCGCCCATCACGCGAAGGGGCCAGGTCTGTTCAAATCGGCTCTGAGCCCAGCGCCGATAACTCTTGTATCCCCCTTGAAGGAGCCTCGGCTTGAGATCGATCTGCCGGGCAAGCCAGGCCACACTGGCCGAGCGCATTCCGCCCCGCCAGCAGTAGATCCGTGGATCCCCCTGGTGACGAAGGCCTTCCAGTTGACGGGCCAAGCTGCTGAGCTTGGGGCCGGTGAGTTCAAGCCCCAGGTGAATCGCTGGTGTCCGTCCCTGCTGCTTGTAGGCAGTGCCGACTGCGGCGCGTTCCTCATCGTCGAAGAGAGGCACGTTGATGGCCCCAGGCCAGTGGCCTTTCGCAAATTCGCTGGGGCTGCGCACGTCCACCAAAGGTCCCTTCAGCTCGCGCAGCTGCAGGATTTCGATTGAACATGTCTCGCCCATGCCTGACATAGTGGGCCACACCGAGCCAGTTGGGGCCGGTTGCGACTCATGCTCTCCGGTTCAACACCCGCCACAAAACTCAGCGTTGACCAGCTGCTGGATCGTTTCGCGAAGGGAACACCTCGCCAGCGACGTCCTCTGATCAAGCAGATCGAAACCCGTGTTGAGGAGCTGGCTGCTGTTGGACCAGAACTGCTCTCTGGTTTCGACCCCGCAGGTGATGACTGGGCTGCAGGTTGGATTTTGCAGGTGTTGCAACGCCACCAGCCCGATGCTGTTTCCGCTCTGATCCCGTCGTCCGATCGAGGCTGGTTGACCACAGATTCCGGGGCTGGCCTGGATTATGGGCCGCTGCAGCAGGAGCTGCTCCATCAGAACTTTGAGGAGGCAGATCGCATTACCAGTCAGTGCCTCCGCGAATTAGCCGGTGATGCCGCCGTGAAACGGGGCTACGTCTATTTCTCAGAAGTAGCGCCGATGTCCGGCGTTGATCTGGTCAGTCTCGATCGACTCTGGACGGTGTATTCCCAAGGTCGCTTTGGCTTCACAGCCCAGTCCCAGTTGTTGTCAGCCCTCGATGGGCGTTACGAACGCCTTTGGCCCCGGATCGGCTGGAAATGCGATGGCGTCTGGACGCGTTATCCAAGTGCCTTCACCTGGTCGATCGAGGCCCCAGAGGGGCATATGCCGTTGATCAATCAGCTTCGTGGCGTTCGCCTGATGGATTCCCTGTTGAATCATCCGGCACTTGTGGCCCGGAGATTCTGACGGGACTTCCCATCAACGGTAAGTTCGAATAACCGACGTCTACGTGCCCAACTGTGCCGTCCAAGAGGTTTCGCTGGGCTGAGTTCAACTTGCCGTCGACCCTGCAGTTGGCCCCTTTGCTGGAGCTGCTCACTGAGCCAGTTGGTTGTGTTCTCACCAGTCAGCGGATTGAACTGGGATTGCATGAAGCCCTGGTCAATGCCGTTCGCCATGGCAACGCTGAGAACCCCGCCAAGAAGCTGCGCGTTCGCCGCATCCTCACGCCCAATTGGATGGTCTGGCAGGTTCAAGATGAGGGTTGTGGCCTTCCAGAGCAGTCCCGTACCGCAACTCTGCCGACCGCGCTTGATGCTGCCAGCGGCCGTGGATTGTTTCTGATCCACCAATGTTTTGATGATGTCCGCTGGAGCCGGCGCGGGAATCGCCTGCAGCTGGCCTGCCGCCGGCCCGTCAGTGACGCGGACAGCCCGGATCCTTCAACTCTCCTTTGAACCACCCGAGCGCCTGTTGGGTCAGCTTCTCCACGTCGGAGCTGTTCCCTTGGCGGAGCAGTTGCACCATCGCAGCCGCCAGCAACTCGGCTCCACGCCGCTGTCGGTTGCTCTTCAGTTGATGCCAGTCGCGATCGCCGATGCGGAGCAACTGATGCAGCTCTTCCGCCTTGGCTTTGGCGGAGTCGGGCCATGGGGCGTCGGGTGAAGTCATCCCTGGATCAGAAGATCGATCTAGTTTCGGGTGATGTGGGTGCAACGGCGTGGAACAGCGCAAAGGCAAACGTCCCAGCAGTGCATTGCGTTGGCTCCACCGTGCCTCCCGCCTTCTATTGCAAGGCCAATGTCAGGCCCATGCCCGGTCGGGTGTTGCTGCGCGGCGTTGGGTGCAACGAGGCAAACTTGGTGCCGAACTGATCAGCCAGCCTCCTGTGGGATGGCCCCTCTCACCGTCTTCGGGGGAGCGCTTCTGGAGGGCAATGCGTTTTGGTGGAGCAGGGTTTGCTTTGGCTTGGTTTCTTGCTCGGCTCTGAATAGATCAGGAGAACAGGTCACCTGTTGGCGATGGGCCTAGCCAACCACCACCAGCGAATTGGAGGAGGGGGCAACCTCCTTCGTCGTTGACACTTCAGTGGGCTGCGCCATGTCCTGACCACGAAGCCAGGCATTATGCAGAGCCCGCCTGCGTCGATCTTCAGATAAGACCAAACGATCGGCCGCTGCCTGAGGACTTTCCCCTGGCATCACAGCCGTGCGTAGGCAGATGCCGAAACCGTGGGCTTCCACCTGCACATGGCCTTCCATCAGCACCACCTGAAACGTCCAGCCCTGAAGCCAACGCAGCCGGAAGGGATTTGTCATGAAGTTCCCTTCAGAATCGAGCACACCCTATGGCTCGCAGCCGTTCGTGCAAGGGACGCTGTCAGGGAATCCCCTCAGCTGGCCTCTGCGATGGGTTTGCGCGCTGACCAGACCCGCGTCATGAAGTGGGTTTCCGCGGTGATGCCTTCGAACCCTGCAGCTGAGAGGCGGGCGTCGATGTCATCGCCGATGTAATCGCGGTAGTAGGGCTCATGGAAGACACGCCGGAAGTTTTCCATCACTGCAGCGAACTTGGGTGAGTCAGCCATCTGAACAGAGTCGGCCAGCACGAACACTCCACCAGGCTCGAGTACACGCCAGGCCTCGTTCAGGACGTTCTGGCGTGCTTCCGCCGGCAGTTCGTGCAACAGAAACACACTGGTAACGGCTTGAACCGATCCTCCCGCCAATGGCAAGGATTCTCCGTTGGCACGGATCAGCTGAACCAGCGATGCATCGCCGTCATTCAGCCAGCGGTTGGCTTGACGCAGGTACGACTCGGAGAGATCGGTTCCGATGAGCTGTGCGTGGGGCACAGCAGCCCGGATTTGGTGCAATGTCCGGCCCGTGCCGGTGGCCACATCGAGAATCTTCAGGGAGCCGGGTGCACGGTCTGCGAAGTGCTTCAAGCCCCGTTTCAGCGGAGCCAAGACCCGCCGTCGCATGGCATCGGCGGTGCCATTGAAGAGGATCTCCACCTGCAGGTCGTAAAGACCAGCCGAATGGTCACTCAGGTAGCCGTCGGTTTGATGGTGAAAATTCTGGAGGTAGTACTCGGGGTAGAGCGCTTTTTCGGTTTCCTTGGGCAGATCCCGCACATTGCGCTCGCGGCGTCGATCCCAGGTGGAGGGAAGATCCATCCAAACCTGCGGGTAGCGGCTGACCCAGTCGAGCCAGGGTGCATCAAACAACAACTGCTCGGGGTAGATCCCCTGTTCGGCGTCCTGCCAGTCCTGTTCCTGGAGTTTCCTCATATCCAGCTGCAGCTCGCCAAGGACTTCGGCGGACACGGGCTCGGTTTTCGGCACCGCATCTGGCGCCAACAGCTCCATCAGCTTGGTGCTCAGCTCCTTGTGGGCCAGGCCCGCGATGCTTTTGCCTTGCTGAAGCGTTTGGTACGCAAGCTTGCTCAGGGGCGTTGACGCCATCGCGGATTCAGACAACGGAACCATTCCAACGAATTAGGCGCACAATCGCGTGGCCAGCAGTCCACAACAAAACCCGCCTCCTTGGAGGCGGGTCGTGGGATGCACGGGCGCTGATCAAGCGTCGTAGTACATGGTGAATTCGTGGGGGTGAGGCCGCTGGCGCAGCTGCTGCACCTCCTCGTACTTCAGGTCGATCCAGTTGTCGATGAAGTCGTCGCTGAACACACCGCCAGCGGTGAGGAAGCCGCGATCGGCATTCAACGCTTCCAGGGCACCGTTGAGGGATGCGGGGACCGTGGCGATCTTCGAGAGCTCTTCAGCCGGAAGTTCGAACAGGTCGCGATCTTCGCCATCACCGGGATCGATCTGGTTCTTGATGCCGTCCAGACCAGCCATCATCATGGCGCTGAAGGCCAGATAGGGGTTGGCGAGGGCATCGCCGGAGCGGAACTCGAGGCGCTTGGCCTTCGGGCTCGGGCCGGTGAGCGGGATCCGCACGGCGGCAGAGCGGTTGCCCTCGGAGTAGACGAGGTTCACCGGGGCTTCGAAACCGGGCACCAGACGCTTGTAGCTGTTGGTGGTGGGGTTGGTGAAGGCCAGGAAGGCGGGGGCGTGCTTGAGGATGCCACCGATGTACCAGCGTGCCGTCTGCGAGAGGTTGGCGTAGGTGCCTTCGCCGAAGAACAGGGGCTGACCGCCCTTCCAGAGGCTCTGGTGCACGTGCATGCCGGAGCCGTTGTCGTTGAAGACCGGCTTGGGCATGAAGGTGGCCGTTTTGCCGTACTTCTTGGCCACGTTGCGCACGACGTACTTGTACGTCATCACGTTGTCGGCGGCCTGGATCAGCTCAGCAAATTTCATGCCGAGTTCGTGCTGACCCGCGCCTGCCACCTCGTGGTGGTGCTTCTCGGTGGGAATGCCCAGCTGACCCATCAGCAGGAGCATCTCGGAGCGGATGTCCTGGGCGGTGTCGTTGGGAGCGACAGGGAAGTAGCCCTCCTTCTCCTGAATCTTGTAGGCGAGGTTGCCGCCTTCTTCGATCCGTCCGGTGTTCCAGCCCGCTTCGATCGTGTC
>CAXQPR010000128.1:0-65426 GCA_964225855.1 Salipiger bermudensis
GGTTGCGCACCACGATGCGCTGGCGCCCGCCGGGAGGGGTGGGTGCAAGGAAACTGAGGTTTTCGATCGGAGTCACGCTTTCCCCCGGGCAATCCCCTTGGAAGATCGTGCGCACCAACGTCAGATGGGTGATCGGCTGGCGATATTGCAGGAACTCACCTTCGACGGAGGCCTCGGCCTGAGCGACGAGGGCAGCGGCCATCAGGGAGAGCGGTTCCATGGCGGATCGTTCATCTCCTTGCCATCTTCGGCCTTAAGGCAAGGTGCTGCCGTCATGGCAGCGTTCCACCCTTCCGGCTCCGCGTAGTTCGGCCCGGTAGTGGCATGCCACTGGATGTTGGTCATGGGGATGGATGCTGTCGACGCCGATTCCGTTACGGCCATGCTCTTGACCGGAGCTGTGCCAATACCGCCCCGCGCCCCGGTGGATCGCCACATGGGTGCAGCGCCGTGGTGTGCCGAAGAAGAGCAGGTCGCCGGGCCGCAGCAACTGGTCATTGCCGGGATGGACCGCCACCGGGGTGCAGAAGCGCTCCTGCTGGTAGGCGTCACGGGGGAGCCAGATGCCCTGGCTCGCAAAGGCCGTCTGCACAAGACCGGAGCAGTCAAGGTCAGGGCCGATGGTGCCCCCCCAGAGGTAAGTGTTGCGGCTCTGGGCCGCTGCCTCCACCCAACCCAGCACTGCTGGGATGCGAGCGGCAATGGTGTTGGCGTCTAGCAAGCGCGGGCGCCAGCCATCACAGGCACGCGCGCTTCCCACCACGGCATCGAGGTCAAGCCAGCAGGGGTAGCCGTCCTCCAGCAGCCGCACCGCCACCCGCCCCTGGCTGGGGGGAGCCATCACCTTGAAGCGGCGGCCTGATGCGGCCTGGGTGGCCAGGCCTGAGCCTTGGATGCGCGCATAGCCGTTGATGCCGCTGGTGAGGATCCAGCAGCTGCCTGGATGCAGCAGTTCAGGAGCGAGAGGGGTGCCTAGGGTCAGCATTGCCAGCTGCCATTGCTATGGCGTTCTACCGCCCCGACCAGGTCATGCAGGAGTACCTGGTGGCCCAGATCAAGCGATTGGCTGCCGATGGTCGCGACGGTTTGTTGGAGCGGCTGGCTGTGACTTGGGTTTGCTACGACACCGATCAGCCTCTGGCGGGTAGTGGCCAGGGAGCGGCCTGGGGGGATCAACGGCTGATCTACCCCGCCAGCGTCGTCAAACTGATTTACGCCATGGCGGCTGAAGCCTGGCTCCAACAGGACTTGCTGCCGGAGGACCCGGAGTTGCGTCGGGCCATGCGCGACATGATTGCTGATTCCAGCAACGACGCCACCGGCTTGCTGGTGGATCTCCTCACCGGCACCACCAGTGGACCAGCGCTTCAAGGGGAGGCCTGGGGTCTTTGGCAGCGTCAACGTCGCCTGGTGAACGACTGGCTTCAGGGTTTGGGGTGGCCTGAGCTGCAGGAAGTCAATTGTTGCCAGAAAACCTGGGGAGACGGCCCCTACGGTCGTGAGCGGGTGTTTTACGGAGCCGACCTGGAGAACCGCAATGCCCTGAGTACCGCTGCCACGGCAAGGGCCTTGGAGGCGGTGATGACCGATGGGGTGCTGTCTCCCCCCGCCTGTCAACGGCTTCGGGACCTGCTGGCGCGTTCCCTCGATCCCGCGCAGCGGGCGGCGGATCCGGAGAATCAGGTGGATGGTTTTCTGGGTGCAGGTCTGCCCGAAGGCAGTCGGCTGTGGAGTAAGGCTGGTTGGATGAGCCAGGCGCGACACGATGCCGCTTGGTGGCGCGCTCCCGACGGTTCTCCAGCCTTGCTGGTGGCCTTCTCGGATGGAGTGGCCTGTGCCAAAGATGAGCTGCTTCTCCCTGAGCTGGCCAGGCAGTTGGCTGCCTTCAAGGGGTAGCGAGGGCATGCGTCCTTCGCTCGATCTGACGAAGCAGTGTTTTCACCCATGCGCGGATTCCAGCAGGCTTCTTAGACCAAAGGCATCCCCAGTGAGACCGCCACACCTGGTTCGACAAAGGAGGTCTCAAGGGCAAGGGGTGGTTCTCCCACCCCTTTTCACTGTCAGCAGCTGGGCAGGCTTGCCCTTTGCTGTGGCCTGCTGGGGGGATGACGTTGACGCTCAGAACTTGGGCGTGTGTTTGGGTTCATCGCGAGGGGATCCGAGCCGGGTTTCAAGAGCTTCTACGCGATGGATCAGCACCTCGAAGGCGTGCACAAACTCGCGGTCGTCGCACTCCAGTCGTTCGATTCGTTCAATCAGTTCGGTGGTGGTTTCCTCGGGTAGAGGAACCGGAGCGGGAGGAATCGAGTGGTGGCCACCTTCTAGGCCTGAGGCCTGAAGCACGGCCCCTTGGGAGTTCACATACAGCTCCGCCAGCTGATCGAGCACCTCGCGGGGTGACAACCCCTGCGAACGGCAAAACTCCTTGAACTGTTTGCGGGAAGGAGACACGAGCAAGGATCCGCGGGGATCGAACAATCCCGAGAAGAAACACCATCAAATCGTCCTCGATGCCGGGACGATGCCGAACCAGCCGTTGCCGATCGATACGCGAGGAAAGACTGAAGGCCAGTGGCCTTCAGGGGTTCAATTCAACGGAGAGGGAGGGATTCGAACCCTCGACAGAAGTTGCCTCCTGTAACTCCTTAGCAGGGAGCCGCTTTCAACCACTCAGCCACCTCTCCAGCGGCTCGCACAACATACCAAGCGGTTGGCCCCTCCAGCTCGTTCCGTGGTCGGAACAGGGCCTCAAATCAGACCGTCACCCTGGGCAGACGGTGTTTGAAACCGCAAAGCACTTCCCAGGGGATCGATTCGCTGAGTTCGCTCCATGACCGAGGGCTGATCTCCTGCTCTCCATCACGGCCCAGCAGGGTGACCACATCTCCGCTTTCGAGATCGGGGTGATCGGTGGCGTCGAGGATCAGCTGATCCATGGTGATCGCCCCCACCTGGGGCAGCGAATGCCCCCTGTGCAGAGCGGTGATTTTTCCGGAGAGGCAGCGGCTGACCCCGTCGGCATAGCCAATGCCAACCACCGCGAGGCGACTGGGGCGTTGGGTGACGAAGCGATGGCCGTAACTCACACCGACACCGGCCCCCACCTCGCGAATCAGGGTGACGCGAGCTTTGACTCCCATCGCGGGTTGGAGCGGCACCGCAGCATCGAGATGGGGGCTGGGGCTGTGGCCGTAAAGGGCAAGGCCGACGCGCACCAGATCGTGATGCAGCTCTGGATCCCGCAGGGTGCCCGCGGAGTTGGCGAGATGGCGAAGGGCTTGGTGGTCGGGCAAGTGCTGCAGCACCTCATCAAAGCGGGTTTGCTGCAGCCTGGTCACACGCTCACCATCACCTTCGGGGTCACCGTCCGCCAGGGCGAGATGGCTGTAGATGCCGCATAAGTGCAGCTGGTTCAATTGCTGGATCGCCTCCGTCAGACGGGGAGCGTCCTCCCAGGCGCAACCCAGCCTGTTCATCCCGGTGTCGAGCTTGAGTTGCACAGCGAACTGGCGGCCACTGCCATCGGCAAGGTTCTGGCAGAGCAAGGCCTCGCGCATGCTGCTCAGGGTGGGCATCAGCTGCCACTCCAGGCAGGACCGCAGGTCGTCCGCTTGGGTGAGATTGCCCAGCACCAGGATCGGTTGTTCCAAGCCGGCGCGGCGCAGGTCGATCCCTTCCTGCAGGGTGGCGACGCCCAGTTGTGCAGCTCCACCCTGAACGGCAGCGCGAGCCACGGTGGTGGCGCCATGGCCATAGCCATCGGCTTTGACCACAGCCATCAGGGCACAGCTCGGCTTCAACAGGCGCCTGAGGGCGCGCACGTTGCTTTCAATCGCCGCTGGCGAGACTTCCAACCAGGCCCGTTGGCGTGGGTCAAGGAGTTGCTGCTCGCTGAGGCCGGAGGGCTCCTGGTTGCTGCTGATCAGGTCACGCATGGAGCGATGGTCGCGCAGGCCACGGACCAATCCGTGGATTCCCCCTAGCATGCCCTGGAATCTGGGGGCTGGCATGGGCCAGGTTCTCGTTCTCAATGCGTCCTACGAGCCGCTCAACATCACCTCCTGGCGCCGCGCCACGGTGATGATGTTGAAGGGCAAGGCTGAAGGGTTGGAGCATGACCCCCACCATTGCCTGCGGGACGATTTTCATGTGCCCACGGTGATCCGGTTGCGCCAGTTTGTGCACGTTCCGTTTCGCCAGCTGGCGCTGACTCGTCGCAACCTGTTTCAGCGCGATCAGCACTGCTGTCAGTACTGCGGCAGTCGCGGCGGGCAGTTGTCGATCGATCATGTGCTGCCCCGTAGCCGCGGTGGTGCAGACACCTGGGAGAACGTGACCACGGCATGCCTCCGTTGCAACGTGCGCAAGGGCAATCGCACTCCTCAGGAGGCCAATATGCCCCTGCGTTGTAAGCCCCATCGTCCTGCTGGCCATCTCAGTTTTGAGGCGCGCCGTCAGATCGAGTCCGGGCAGCGAGCCGATTGGGCGAAGTATGTGATCGGCAGTTAACAGCGCCGATCGCTCAGTCGTCTTCACGGCTGAGGGCTTCCAGCTTCTCCCGTTGTTCTTCGGCGATGCAGGCGCCGATCACATCGTCGATCTGACCTTCCAGCACGGGATCAAGGCTGAAATTGCGGCCCAGACGGTGGTCGGTGACGCGATTGTCTTTGGCGTTGTAGGTGCGGATTTTCTCGCTGCGATCACCGGTACCGACCTGGGCGCGGCGGGCCGAGCTCTCAGCTGCATTCGCTTCAGCCAGTTGGCGTTCGTAAAGCTTGGCCCTCAGAATTTCCAAGGCGCGCTCGCGGTTTTGCAGCTGCGATCGCTCCTGTGTGCAGAACACGCGGATCCCGGTGGGTTTGTGCAGCAGGTCGACAGCTGTTTCCACTTTGTTCACGTTCTGGCCACCGGCTCCTCCGGATCGAGCGGTGCTGATTTCCAGCTCGGTGGGATCGATTTGCACCTCCACAGGATCGGCTTCCGGCATGACGGCAACGGTGGCCGTGGAGGTGTGAACCCGGCCCTGGGATTCGGTGGCTGGCACCCGTTGAACGCGGTGCACGCCGGCTTCAAATTTCAACTGACTGAACACAGCGTCGCCTTTCACCGAAAGGATCAGTTCTCGGTAGCCGCCAAGGTCCGCCGCATTGGCGCTGACCGGCTGGACGTTCCATCCCTGACGGCTGCCATAGCGTTCATACATGCGGGCCAGATCACCGGCCCAGAGACAGGCTTCGTCACCACCAGCCCCTGCGCGTATTTCCAGCATCACGCTGCGTTCATCGCGGGGGTCACTGGGAAGCAGAGCCAGCGTCACGCGTTCGATCAGCGTTGCCTGGCGTTCATTGAGGTCCTGAATCTCCAGACGCGCAAGCTCTTCCATGCCGCTGTCCCCGCGGCTCTCCTTGAGCAGGGTCTCAGCTTGCTGGCGCTCTTCCTTCACCTGCTGAAGGCTCTGATAGTCCTGCACCAAGGGTTCAAGGCGCGACCGCTCACGGGCGATTGACTGCAGCCGCTTGGGATCGGATGCCACGTCGGGATCCGCAAGTTGCCGCTCCAGGTTGTGAAAACTGGTGGTGGCCGCATCGAGCCGGCTGATCAGGGTTTCGAGGTCCATCCCATTCGGCGAGCAGTGATAAAAACACCCCCGATCGCAGCAGTCTGCGGTCGGGGGCAAGAGAATTCACAACGGACTTGAATCCGTTGCAGGGCTTGATCAGGCGTCGGCCTTGGCAGCACTGCCCATGCCGTACTTCTTCATGAAGCGATCCACGCGACCCTCAGTGTCGAGAATCTTCTGGGTGCCAGTGAAGAAGGGGTGGTTGCCGCTCCAGACGTCGACGTGAATCTCGGGCTGGGTGGAGCCGGTGGTCATCACCACTTCTCCGTTGCAGATCACCTTGGCATCGGGGTACCAGGTGGGATGAATGTCGGACTTGGGCATGACAGAGATCAGCGCTTGGAGAACTGAGGAGCTTTGCGGGCTTTCTTGAGGCCGTACTTGCGACGTTCCTTGGCGCGGGGGTCGCGGCTGAGGTGACCCTCAGTTTTCAGAGGCTTGCGGTTGTCAGCGGACAGCTCACAAAGGGCGCGGGCTGCACCCTGCTTGATGGCGTCGGCTTGGCCGGTGAGTCCACCACCACGCACGTTCACCAGCACGTCGTACTCACCGGTGAGACCGAGGGTCTGAAGGGGAGCTTTGACCGCGGAGATGTAGGCGGGGTTGTAGTTCAGGTAGTTGTCGCCAGGACGACCGTTGATGGTGATCGTGCCGTTGCCGGGCACAAGGCGAACACGAGCGACGGAGGTCTTACGACGACCGGTGCCCCAGTAGACGACGGAGTTGGAAGTGCTCATTGGGCAGAAGCGGCGGGATCGAGCTGGAGGGGCTTGGGCTGCTGGGCGGCATGGGGATGCTCGCTGCCCTTGTAGACCTTGAGCTTGCGGAACAGCTGACGGCCCAGAGCGTTGTGGGGAAGCATGCCTTTGATGGCTTTCTCCACGATGCGCTCAGGCAGACGCTCCTGCAGGTGCTCAAAGGTTTCCACCTTCATGCCGCCGGGACGGCCGGAATGGCGGCGATACAGCTTCTGCTGAGACTTGTTGCCGCTGACGCGAATCTTGTCAGCGTTCACCACGACGACGAAATCGCCGGTGTCGAGGTGGGGGGTGTAGGTGGCCTTGTTTTTGCCACGCAGGACAGAAGCAACCTCGGTGGCCAGGCGGCCGAGGGTTTGATTCTCAGCGTCTACCAGATACCACTGGCGGTCGATTGAATCGATTGAGGGAACGGATGTCTTGTTCATCGCGCCGGCGTGCCGGTTCGGGTATGCCCCACCTGAGCTGGCGGAGCTGGGCAAAAAGGATCGGTCCGCCCAGGGCGTCCTGATCAAAGCTCAATGAATGAGCTTACCTCGTTGGCTGTCTCGGTCTCGATGGGAGGTGAGACAAGGAGGTGTGCGGGCCGATTGCGCCGGTGCAGGTCTGCGTCCGGCAGGGTTCAGTCTGTTTTCGGCAGTGGAGGAGGATCCTGCGCTGCCAGAAAATACCGCGGTTGGCAATCGTACCACCCGCCTTTACTGAAGATTGGCTCGTGATAACCAGCCCTCAGCAGGCAGAGGCCTTGGGGTGGGGCGGCGTCTTTGACCTCGCTGCGGCGCCGTTCACGCCAGCGTCGCTCGAAGGCTTCAAGGCTGAGGCGGTGTTCTCCGACGGCCACCAGTTGGCCCATCAACAGCCGCACCATGCCGTAAAGAAAACCGCTGGCTTGGATTTCCACGGTGACCAGATCACCATGCCGCTCGAGGGTCACGTCTTGAATCGTGGTGCGCGAGTGGGCTCGGCGACTGCCGGCGCGCATGAAAGCGCCGAAATCATGGAGTCCCAGCAGCCCCTGCAGCGCTTCGAGCATCAGCGCATCATCGAGACGGGCTTGGTAGCGGTGCCACGTCCAGGGTGTCAGGAACAGATTCGGTCGTCGCCCGTTGTAGATCGTGTAGCGATAGCGCCGGTAGGTGGCTGAGTAGCAGGCATGCCAGTCGAGTGGACGTTCCACTGCTTCACGCACACGGATTGTTCCCGGCAAACGCCCGTTCAGCGCTGGAGCCCATCGCCAGGCTGGAATCGGGCCGCAGCAGTCGAAATGCACCACCTGACCGGCGGCATGAACACCTGCATCGGTTCGACCCGCGGCAACGGTGTGCACTGGACGGATGGGATCCAATTGGCTGATGGCCTCGTCCAGCGCGGCTTGCACGCTGTTGCCCTGGCGTTGCCGCTGCCAACCACAAAAAGCAGAACCCTCGTACTGCAGGCTGAGGGCAATCCGTCGAATCAACGGAGCCTCAGGTGCAGACGAGGGTTCTGAAGGATTCAGGAGTCAGCCCTGATCAGACCAGTTCGATGATGGCCATTTCGGCATTGTCACCACGGCGAGGCACGGTGCGGGTGATCCGGGTGTAACCGCCCTTGCGATCGCCATAACGATCCTGCGCCTTGTCGAACAGGGCGTGTACCAACTGTTTGTCGTACATGTAGCCAATGGCACGACGACGAGCGGCAAGGCTGCCGTCCTTGGCCAGGGTGATCATGCGCTCAGCTTCATCACGCAGAGCCTTGGCCCGCGCTTTGGTGGTGGTGACGCGACCTTCGCGGATCAGCTGGGTGGTCAAGCCACGGAGCATGGCTTTGCGCTGGTCAGCCGGGCGGCCCAGCTGGGGAACTCGACATTGGTGACGCATGGTTCTGGCAGACGCTGGTTAAAAAGAACGAAAAATCAGGCGCTGGTGCGGCTCTGAGGGATCGAGATGCCGATGCGCTCGAGAGCTTCGATCACCTCATCGGCCGACTTGGAACCGAAGTTCTTGATCTCCAGCAGGTCTTCGTAGCTGAAGCCCATCAGGTCGGACACGGAATTGACCTGCGCACGCTTGAGGCAGTTGTAGGCCCGCACGGACAGGTTGAGCTCTTCCAGAGGAATCTGGGCCTCTGCGGAAGGCTCAGGCTCCAAGCCGGGCTCCTCCACCATGGTGACGGTGGCGAGGGGCTGGAACAGTTCGATCAGCAGGTTGGCCGCTTCGGCGATCGCGTCATCAGGGGTGATCGAACCATCGGTGACCACTTCCATGCGCAGACGCTCACGGGCGGAGCCGCCCTCGGCAACAGCGGTTTCATCGATGGAGAAGTTCACCCGCTGCACAGGCATGAACACGGCATCGATCTGGAGAAGATCAATGGCACTGGTGTCTTCGCTGTGGCGATCAACGGGGCGGTAGCCGATGCCGCGCTCGACGTGCAGTTCGAGCTCGAGGCTGTGACCATCGCTGACAGTGGCGATGGTGCGTTCAGGGTCAACCACCTGAACCTGGGAAGAAAACTGCAGATCGCGAGCTTTCACTTCCGCAGGGCCGGCCACCACAAGGCGACCGATTTCCAGTTCGGAGGAACGGCTGTTGACGCTCAGCTGTTTGCAGTTGAGCAGGATGTCGAGCACGTCTTCACGCACACCGGGAACGGTGGCGTATTCGTGATTGACACCAGCAATGCGCACGGCGGTGACGGCACTGCCTTCAAGGCCTCCCATCAGCACACGACGCAAGGAGTTGCCCAGCGTGGTGGCCTGACCGCGCTCCAGCGGACCGATGAGGAACACGCCGGTTTGGGCGCGATCGTCAGCGATCTGATGCTCGATACGGTCGATCTGGTATTGCAGCACGATCTGAAGCGGGGTTAAGGGAGAAATCCAGGAGGACGTCGCGAATCAGACGCGACGACGCTTGGAACGACGGCAGCCGTTGTGGGGAAGAGGGGTGACGTCGCGAATCAGGGTGATTTCCAGCCCGGCCACTTGAAGGGCGCGGATGGCGGTTTCACGACCTGAACCAGGGCCACGCACCAGCACTTCGATCTGACGCATGCCTTGCTCAAGAGCACGGCGGGCAGCAGCCTCAGCTGCGGTCTGAGCAGCGAAAGGAGTTCCCTTACGGGCACCCTTGAAGCCGCTGGCACCAGCCGATGACCAGGAGATCACCTCTCCGGTGGTGTCGGTGATGGACACGATCGTGTTGTTGAACGTGCTCTGGATGTGGGCAACGCCGTTGGGGACGTTGCGCTTGGCCTTTTTGGGGCCAGATTTTTTGACGGTCTTGGCCATGAACGGGGGCCTGAAGGCAGGGAAAGGGGGACGATCGAAGTGGAGGTTGGCTCACCTGAAAGGCAATGCCGAAAGCCTTACTTCTTCTTACCGGCCACGGTTTTACGAGCGCCGCGACGGGTGCGGGCATTGGTGCGAGTGCGCTGACCGCGAACCGGAAGGCTCATGCGGTGGCGACGGCCGCGCACGCAACCGATGTCCTGCAAGCGCTTGAGGGCCATGCCCTCCTGACGGCGCAGGTCACCCTCGATCGTGAAGGCTTCAGTGGCACCACGCAACTTCTGTACGTCGCCGTCCTCAAGGTCCTTGACGCGGGTGTCGGGGTTGACACCGGTCTTGGAGAGGATGGTGCGGGCCCGGGTGGGTCCGATTCCGTAGATGTAGGTGAGGGCGACTTCAACCCGCTTGTCGCGGGGAATGTCGACACCAGCAATCCTTGCCACTGAGCAAACAATCGAGGGGGGACGGGGGCCGCCTTCAGGCGGCTGTTGAGGCAATGGTCAGCGGTCGGCTGACCGGCAGGCGGGAATCAACCCTGGCGCTGCTTGTGCTTGGGGTTGGTGCAAATGACCATGACCCGGCCGTGACGGCGAATCACACGGCATTTGTCGCACATTTTCTTGACCGAGGCGCGCACCTTCATGGGGTGTGGCTCTCCAAAATTCCAAACAACTACCTTACCACAGGGGGGTAATCAAGATCCTGTCAAGGCTTGTTGGATGCGCTCTGTGATGGCCTCGATGCTGCCTTGGGCTTCAATCGAGATCAGCTGGCCCTTCCGACGATAGTGATCGATCAGCGGAGCTGTCTTGTCGCGGTAAACCTCGAGGCGGTGACGGATCACCTCTTCGTTGTCGTCCTCGCGTCCGCGGCTGAGCATCCGCTCCATCAGGACGGCATCGTCCAGTTCCAAAAGCACCACGGCTTCCAGGGGTTGGCCAATCTCCGCCAGCAGCGGTTCGAGTGCTTCGGCCTGGGCCACGTTGCGAGGGAAGCCGTCGAGCAGCCAGCCTCCATCACCAAGGGCGCCGAGCTGCCCTTTGACAATGGCAAGCACAAGCGTGTCGCTCACCAGTTCGCCACGGTTCATCACGGCTTTGGCTTCTTTGCCGAGGTCGGTGCCGGCGGCCACTTCGGCGCGGAGCAGGTCTCCGGTGGAGAGGTGCTTCATGCCGTGCTGTTCGCATAGGCGTGCTGCTTGGGTGCCTTTGCCAGCACCGGGTGGACCAAGGAAGAGGAGGCGTTTTTTCATGGATGAAATTCGGATAAAACTGAACTTAAAGAGCTTGCGGCACGTTTTCGTGTCGCCATCGTGCTGGATGCGTATCTTACTCGTCGCAGGTGTCCCTTATTCGCGCACCATGCCTTCGTAACGCTGCGACACCACGTAGGTCTTGACCTGCTTGGCCGTTTCAATCGCCACACCCACCAGGATCAGGAGCGATGTGGATCCAAGGCCGCCCAGTTGGATGCCGCTTGAACGTTCCAGCAACGAGGGAATGATCACGACGGCGCCGAGGAACAGACCGCCAAGAAGTGTCAGACGGGCCTGGACGCCAGAGATGTAGTTCGCCGTTGCGGTGCCTGGTCGCACGCCCGGAATTGCCACCCCTCCGCGCTTGAGATTGCTGGCAATGTCGGTTGGATTGAGCGTCAGGGACGCATAGAAATACGAGAACCCCAGAATCAGTGCGAAATAGAGCACGTAATAGGCCGGGTTGCCGGGCTGAATTGCCCCGACGGCTTTCGACAGCCATTCTTGTTTCGTGACCTGGGCCAGGGTTGCCGGCAGGAAAAGCATTGCTGAAGCGAAGATGATCGGCATCACGCCGCCAGCATTGAGCTTCATCGGCAGGTAGCTCTGGCGGCTGGGCAGCGAGCCTGTGCCGCCGATCTGGCGCTTCGCGCTCACGATGGGCAGTCGCCGCGAGGCTTCCTGTACAAACACGATTCCCACAATGGTGGCCAGAAACACCAGCGTGAGAGTGGCCAGGCCGATCACGGCCTGGCGTCCCCCAAGCTGGGCCTGGGAAATGGCATTGCCCAACGTGCTGGGAAGGGTGGCCACGATGTTCAGAAAGATCACGAGCGAGGCACCCTGACCAATGCCCCGCTCGGTGATCACTTCACTGATCCACATCACCACCATGGCCCCTGTCACGAGGGCCAGAGCGGTCTGAACCACGAACACCACTTCGCTTAGCCCCTCCGTGGCGTATTGCTTGAGGATCAGAGCGAACACGACGCTCTGAATCAGCCCCCAGCCCAGAGCCACATAGCGGGTGATCTGGGCGATTTTGCGCCGACCCGCCTCTCCCTCGTTTTTCTGCAGGTCTTCGAGCTGGGGCAGGGATGCCGTCAGCAGCTGCATGATGATCGAGGCGTTGATAAACGGCAGGATCCCCAGGGCAAACACCCCGAGACTCGAGACGCCCCCTCCAGTGAAGATGTCGAGGAACCCGATCAGGTTGCCTCCACCATCGAGAAATTTCTGGAACTCGACGCGATCGATGCCGGGCATCGGGATGTAGATGCCGATGCGGACCAGCAGCAGCAGGCCGATGGTGGTGAGGATCCGGTTGCGCAGCTCCGGACTGGTCACCGCCTGGCTGATCACTTCTCCGGCGCTGGGGTTGCGTCCCCGACTGACGAGCATGACTGGGTGAGGGGTGGGGTGAGAGGGGCTTGCTACCAAAAAGCCGTCCGAATGACCGAAGTCATGCGGACGGCTCAGACCTTAGATCTGCCTAGGCAAATCAGAATGAAACTCAGTCGAGCAGTTCGCAGCTGCCACCGGCAGCTTCGATCTTGGTGCGGGCTGATGCCGTGAAGGCAGCCGCCTGAACGGTCAGTTTGACCTTCAGTTCACCGTTGCCAAGCACCTTCAGGGGATGCTTGGGGCTGGTCACCACGCCGTCCTTGACCAGGGAGTCGAGGTTGACGGTGGTGCCGGCCTTGAGCTCGTTGAGAGCAGACACATTCACCACAGTGAAGAACTTGGGGTTCACCAGGGGGAAGTGCTTGAGCTTGGGCACTCGGCGGTAAAGGGGCATCTGGCCACCTTCGAAGCCGGGACGGGTGGGACGACCCGAGCGGGACTTCTGACCACGCATGCCGAAGCCGCAGCTGGCGCCCTGGCCGGCGGCGATGCCGCGGCCCTTGCGCAGTTTGCGGCGACGGGCGCCTTTATTGGCTTGGAGGGAATCGAGACGAAGGGTCATGGGGAATCAGGAATAGATCTGCTCGAGGGAGATCCCCCGTTCCTTGGCGGTGTCCTTGTGGGTGCGGAGCTCAGACAGGGCCACCATCGCAGCGCGAGCGTTGTTCAGGGGCGTCTTGCTGCCGAGGCGCTTGGCCAGCACATTCTTAATGCCGGCCAGCTCGAGCACCGTGCGGATGGAGCCACCCGCGATCACACCGGTACCAGGGGCTGCGGGACGGATCAGCACGCTGGCTGCACCGTCGCGACCGTTGGAGAGGGTCGGGATGGAGTTGTGACGGGTGAGAGGCACCTTGACCAGGTGCTTTTTGCCGTCGGCGACGCCCTTGCGGACGGCACCGATCACGTCACCAGCCTTGCCGACACCAACGCCGACCTGGCCGCGCTCATTGCCGACCACGACGATGGCGCGGAAGCTCATCTTCTTACCGCCTTTGACGGTTTTGGAGACGCGGCGGATCTGCACCACGCGCTCCTGCCATTCGGAGTCACGCTCCTGGCCACGACGATCGCCGCGGCGGCCACCACGACGGTCGCCACGGTCACGGCCACCGCGACGCTGTTCCTGCTGCTGACCTTCGGCCGCTGCAGGAACGTCGGACGCTGCCGGGACGTCGTTGGGGTTGGTCTGGGAGTTGGTTTCGGTCATGTTGAGAGCAGGATCAGAACTGAAGGCCCGCTTCCCGGGCGGCGTCGGCGAGGGCTTTCACCCGACCGTGGTACAGGTTGCCGCCGCGATCGAAGACCACCTGTTGGATGCCCTTAGCGAGGGCACGCTTAGCCACCAGTGCGCCAACGGCAACGGAGGCATCGCAGCTGCTGCCATCAGCCTTCAGGCTGGTGCGCAGCTCCTTGTCAATCGTGGATGCCGAGCAAAGGGTGCTCTGGGCATCGTCGTCGATGACCTGGGCGTAGATGTGGTTGTTGGAACGGAACACGGCGAGACGAGGACGCTCGGCGGAACCGGTGAGATGACGACGCAGACGCCGGTGGCGCTTCTGAGTCTGCTGTTTGCGGGAAAGGGTCGACATGGTGGGAGAAACGGAGGGTTGCCTGGCAGGGGATTACTTCTTGCCTGACTTACCTGCCTTGCGCAGGATGCGCTCGCCCGCATATTTGATGCCCTTGCCCTTGTAAGGCTCAGGGGGACGAATGGCGCGGATCTTGGCGGCTTCGTTGCCGACCAGTTCCTTGTCGGTGCCGGAGACGGTGACGTTGGTGTTGTTCTCCACAGCGAAGGTGATGCCTTCGGGGGGAACCATCTCCACGGGGTGGCTGTAACCAGCACTCACAACAAGGTTCTTGCCCTTGACCTGAGCACGGTTGCCCACACCAACAATTTCGAGCTTCTTGCTGAAACCGTTGCTCACACCCTCGACCATGTTGGCCACCAGGGTGCGGCACAGGCCATGACGCTCGCGGGAGCGACGCTTGTCGCTGCTGGGAGCCACAACAATGGTGTTGTCCACCTGGCTGACGGTGACACCCTCAGGGAGGGTGCGCTTGAGCTCACCCTTGGGGCCTTTCACCGTGACGGCGAGGCCGTCGAGGGTGACATTCACCTTGTCGGGAATGGGAATTGGGGATTTACCAATACGAGACATAGTTCTGGCTCCGGATCAGTACACGTAGCAGAGCACTTCACCGCCCACGCCCTGCTTGCGGGCGTCGCGGTCGCTCATCACACCTTTGGAGGTGGAGATGATGGCCACCCCCAGTCCGCCGAGGACCTTGGGAAGGCCGCGGGTGTTCTTGTAGATGCGCAGGCCAGGCTTGCTCACCCGTTGCATGGAACGGATGGTGGGCTGACGGTGCTTGCCGCTGTACTTCAGTTCGAGCACCAGGTTGGTGTGAATGCCTTCGCCTTCTTCGCTGATTTCAGCGATGAAACCCTCCTGTTGGAGCACCTTGGCGATGCTGCGCGACATGCGCGAGGCGGGAATTTTCGTGGATTGGTGACGTTTCTCACTCGCATTGCGAATGCGGGTGAGCATGTCGGAAATAGGGTCGTGGTTGGCCATAGTGGTTTCCGAGGGGGGCTCAGTTGCTGCGGAATGGCATTCCCATCTCGCGGAGGAGGGCCCGGCCCTCTTCATCCGTGCGGGCAGTGGTCACGATGGTGATGTCCATGCCCCTGATGGCGTCGATTTGATCGAACGAGATTTCAGGGAAAATGATTTGTTCCCTCACCCCCAGGGTGTAGTTGCCACGTCCGTCGAAGCTCTTGGGGCTGACGCCGCGGAAATCGCGGATGCGGGGCAGCGCAAGGTTGATCAGGCGCTCCAGGAAGGCATACATGCGGTCGCCGCGCAGGGTGACTGCACAGCCGATCGGCATGCCTTGGCGGATTTTGAAGCCTGCAATGGCTTTCTTGGCGCGGGTGACCACAACCTTTTGGCCAGTGATTTGGGCCAGCTCATTCACCGAAGCCTCAAGAGACTTGGCATTCTGAGCGGCTTCACCGAGGCCCCGGTTGACGGTGACCTTGAGAACCTTGGGAACTTCGTGAACGTTGGAGAGAGACAGATCCTTCAGCAATTTGGGCTGAATGGTCTCCCGATAGCGCTGTTTCAGTGACATAGCTGGGGGATGGACTTCTGGGCTTGGTCAGAAGACGGGTCGAGTGATCAGTCGATCACTTCGCCGGTTTTCTTGAGGCGACGCTTTTTGCTGCCATCCTTTTCGGTGATCAGCTCAACACGGCTGGCCACCTTCTTGGTGGTGGAGTAAAGCATCACATTCGAGGCGTGCAGTGATGCTTCCTCGGTGACGATGCGACCCGACTCACCTTCTTGGGTGGGCTTGACGTGACGGGTGCGCAGGTTGATGCCCTGAACGATCACGCGGTTCTCGTTTGGCAGGGTGCGCAGCACCTCACCGGTTTTGCCCTTGTCCTTACCGGAGATCACCTGGACGGTGTCACCTTTACGCAGACGCATCTTGATGCGCTGGGTCGGGCTGGATTTAGGGGTTGCGGTAGCCATCTCAGATCACCTCCGGTGCGAGGGAAACGATCTTGGTGAAGTTGCGCTCGCGCAGTTCACGGGCAACGGGACCAAAAACGCGGGTTCCCTTGGGGTTGTTGTCGGCGTTGATGATCACCGCCGCGTTGTCGTCAAAACGGATTGAGTTGCCGGTGTCGCGACGCATGGTGGCTTTGGTGCGCACCACGACGGCTTTGACCACATCGGACTTCTTCACACCCATGTTGGGCATGGCGTCCTTGACGGCGGCCACAATCACATCGCCCACGTGGGCGTAGCGACGGTTGCTGCCCAGAACACGGATGCACTGGATGCGCTTGGCGCCGCTGTTGTCAGCGACGTTGAGGAAGGTTTCCTGCTGAATCATTTCGCGGCCTCCTCAGCCTTGGGGCTGTGGCTGAGCACCTCGGCGATGGCCCAGCGCTTGTGACGGCTCATGGGACGGGTTTCAGTAATGCGAACCCGGTCACCAACGCGGCAGCTGTTGCTTTCGTCGTGAGCCTTGTAACGGGTGGTGCGGCTCACCGTCTTTTGATAGATGGGGTGGGGGAAGCGGTTCTCCACCGCGACCACCACCGTTTTGTCCATCTTGTCGCTGACGACGGTGCCGACCCTTTCTTTGAGTGCCATGGATGGTTCTCCTTAGGGATCAGGAAGCAGTGGAGCGCTGGCGCTCCGATTGCACCGTCAGCAGTTGAGCCAGCTTGATGCGGCTCTCCTTGAAGCGGTGCGTGTTGCCCAGCTGGCGAGTGGCCTGCTGAAAACGGAGTTCGAACAGTTCGCGGCGCAGGCCGTCGATCTGATCGTTGATGTCTGCGTCGGAGAGTTGACGCAGCTCGGATGCGTTAGGGCGTGCCATCAATCAGGCCTCCACGGATGCGGTCGACGCAGCCTTGGCATCACTGCCTTCGGCGGCTTTCTCCTGGTCTTCCAGGGTGATGAACTTGGTCTTCACGGGCAGCTTGTACTGCGCAAGACGCATGGCTTCCCGTGCGATCTCGGGGGTGATTTCAGCACCGCCCATCTCGAACAGAATCCGGCCCGGCTTGATCACGGCCACCCAGAATTCAGGGTTGCCCTTACCGGAACCCATGCGGGTTTCAGCAGCACGCATGGTGATCGGCTTGTCGGGGAAGATCCGGATCCAGATCTTGCCGCCCCGCTTGACGTAGCGGGTCATGGCACGACGGCTGGCCTCGATCTGACGCGAGGTGATCCAGCCGCACTCCTGGGCCTGCAGTGCGAACTCACCGAAGGCAATGGTGTTGCCTCGGGTGGCGACGCCGCGCATGCGGCCGCGCTGCTGCTTACGGAATTTGACGCGTTTTGGACTCAGCATGGTTCAGGCCTCCTGTTCAACCCTCGTTAGAGCGGTCTTCGAACTGTTGGGGCCTGCGACCGGCCCGGCGCCGCGGGGTTGCCCCCACTGGCAGTTGTTGCCGGGCTTCATCACCCAGCACTTCGCCTTTGAATACCCACACCTTGATACCCAGCACGCCGTAGGTGGTGCTGGCCACTTTGGTGGCGTAATCAATGTCTGCGCGGAGGGTGTGCAGAGGCACACGACCTTCGCGGGTCCATTCGGTACGGGCGATTTCCGCACCATTCAGACGGCCGCTGACCTGGATTTTCAGGCCGAGGACGCCAGCACGCTGGGCCCGTTGAACGGCCATGCGGATGGTGCGGCGGAATGCCACGCGCTTTTCCAGTTGCTGAGCGATGTACTCGGCAAGCAGGAAGGCGTCAGCGTCGACACGCTCCACCTCAACGACATTGATGCGGACCTGGCGGCTGTTGTCACCGACGGTCTTCTGGATACCGCTACGCAGCTCCTCAATGCCGCTGCCTTGGCGGCCGACCAACACGCCAGGGCGTGCTGTTTTCAGTTCAACCTCAAGTTGATCAGCTTTGCGAGCGATCAGCACATCGCTGATGCCGGCAGAGCCGTACTTCTTGTGGATGAACTTGCGGATCCGATCGTCTTCCTGAAGAAGAGAGGGATAGTTTTTGCTGGAGGCATACCAGCGGGACCGGTGCTCCTGGGTGATCCCCAGGCGTAAGCCGGTTGGATGGATTTTGTGTCCCATCAGTCGGTGTGCTCGGGGGTCAGGAGTCGGTCTGGGCTGCCACAGCGATGCTGATGTGGCAGGTCTGCTTCTTGATCTGGTAAGCCCGGCCTTGGGCCCGGGGCCGATACCGCTTCATGGAGGGACCCATGTCAGCGGTGGCGGTCGTGATCACCAGGGTGGAAGGATCCATGCCCAGGTTGTGTTCGGCGTTGGCGACAGCCGAACGCAGAACCTTGGTGATCGGGCCTGTGGAGCGGTAGGGCATGAACTCGAGCATGATCAGCGCGTCGCGATAGCTGCGACCGCGGATCTGGTCGAGAACCCGCCGCACCTTCGACACGGAGCCGCGGATGAAGCGACCGTGGGCCTGAGCGGTGGGGGCTGTTGGGGATGACGTGGTCATGGTCTCAGCGGCCTCCTTTCTTGTCTTTGATGTGGCCCTTGAAGGTGCGGGTGGGGGCGAATTCCCCCAGCTTGTGACCCACCATTTGTTCGGTCACGAAGACCGGCACGTGGGTCTTGCCGTTGTGGACGGCGATGGTGTGGCCGATCATCATCGGCAGGATTGTGGAAGCCCGTGACCAGGTCTTGATGACGGACTTGTCGTCGGCCGCATTTTGCTTTTCAACCTTGCGAAGCAGGCTGTCAGCAATGAAAGGGCCTTTTTTGAGTGAACGTCCCATGGCGGTTTAAGCGAAAAGCAGAACAGTGATTTGCATCAGGAATCGCGTCCGCCACGGCTCCGCTTGGAGGTCTTACGACGCTTGCGGAGGACGAACTTATTGCTGGGCTTGTTCCGCTTACGGGTCTTGAGACCGAGGGCGGGTTTGCCCCAGGGAGTCACAGGACCGGAGCGACCGATGGGTGCGCGACCCTCACCACCACCATGGGGGTGATCGCAAGGGTTCATCACACTGCCTCGGACCTGAGGACGACGGCCGAGCCAACGACGACGACCGGCCTTACCCAGGCTGGTGTTGCGGATCTCGGAGTTGCCCACTTCGCCGAGGGTGGCGTAGCACTCGCGACGCACAAGGCGCACCTCAGTGGAGGGCAGCTTGAGGGCGACATAGTCACCTTCCTTTGCCATCACCTGTGCGCTTGCGCCAGCGGTACGCACCATCTGCCCACCACGGCCGGCATAGAGCTCAACGCAGTGAACGCTGGAGCCGAGGGGAATGGCGGAGAGGGGCAGGGCGTTGCCGTTCTCGATCGGGGACTCGGGGCCGGAGACCACGGTCTGACCGACCGTCACACCAGCAGGAGCCAGGATGTAGCGCTTTTCACCATCCGCGTAGAAGAGCAGGGCGAGGCGCGCATTGCGGTGCGGGTCGTAGTGAATGGCTGCGACCTTGGCGGTAACGCCGTGCTTGTTGCGGCGGAAATCCACCACGCGATAGAGGCGCTTGTGACCGCCGCCACGGTGACGGCAGGTGATCACACCGCGGTTGTTACGGCCTTTGCGGCGGTGCTTGGCCACCACAAGGGAGCGTTCCGGCTTGCGGCCGGTGACTTCGCTGAAGTCGGTGACCACCCGGGTGCGGGTACCGGGGGTGTAGGGGCGGAATGTACGGATTGCCATGACGTTTCAGACCCCTCAGGACTCAGGGAAGAGTTGGATGGAGTTGCCCTCGGCCAGGCGCACCACCGCCTTCTTCACCTGGGCGCGTTTGCCGGCGAAGCGACCAACGCGACGAGCGCGTCGGGGGGGGTTCATGGTGCTGATGCCGGTGACCTTGACATCGAACAGCTGCTCAATGGCGGCTTTGATGTCGGGCTTGGCGGCGCGGGGATCCACCTCGAAGGTGTACTGGTTCTGTTCCAGTGCGCGGGTGGCCTTTTCGGTGATCAGCGGGCGGCGGATCACATCGGCCAGACGTCCGGTGAAGCGCTCAGTCATCGCCGTAGACCTCCTGAATCGTTGCGAGTGCGGTCTCACCCACCACCAGGTTGTTGGCGTTGAGCAGATCGAAGACGTTGAGTTGATCCGCGGCAATCAGCTTCACCTTCTCCAGATTGCGCACGGAACGGCGCACCACCTCGGAGGGGTTGGTGAGGACGAGAAGCACCTTCGCGTCTGCGGCGATGCCGAGACGGGCCAGGGCGTCGGTGATTTCGCGGGTTTTGGGCGCCTCAAGGTTGGTGCCGAAATCCTTCACCACCACCAGGTCCTCGACACGCGCCATCAGGGCGGTGCGTAGGGCCAGACGACGCTCCTTGCGGTTCATCGCCAGGTTGTAGCTGCGGGGCTTCGGTCCGAAGACGATGCCGCCACCTGGGCGAAGGGGAGTACGGATCGAACCCTGACGGGCGCGGCCAGTTCCTTTCTGCTTGTAGGGCTTGCGGCCACCACCACGAACTTCAGCTCGGGTGAGGGTGCTTGCGGTTCCCTGACGGCTGTGGGCTTGCTGACGCAGCACAGCACGGTGCATCAGGTCATTGGCGGTGGTTTCCTTGGCCACCTTCAGGTCGAGGCTGGCATTGCCAGCGTCTTTTCCCTGCCAGTCTTTAACGACGCAATTAGCCATCACTTACCTCCATTGGCAGGCTTGGCACCCACCCGGTTCGCGGGGCGGATGTTGAGCAGAGAGCCCGGCTTGCCGGGAACGCTCCCTTTCACCACCAACAGGTTGCGCTCGCTGTCCACCTTGATGATGGTCAGGCCGCGGGTGGTGATTTTCTTGCCGCCGTAGCGACCAGCCATCCGCTTACCTGGGTAGATCCGGCCGGGCGTGGTGCCGGCACCGGTTGAACCAGGCTCGCGGTGGTTCTTGGAACCGTGGGTCATTGGACCGCGGCTGAAGCCGTGGCGCTTCTGATAACCCGCGAAGCCGCGACCCATGCTGTCGCCGCTCACGTCCACCTTCTGGCCGGCCTCGAAGTCACCAACGGTGACTTGGTTGCCCAGTTCGAACCCGCTGACGTCATCGACGCGGTATTCGCTGAGGTGACGCAGAAGTTCCTCACCAGACTTGGCGAGGTGACCCTTAGCGGGTTGATTGATCAGCTTTTCGCGCGTTTCGCCATAGCCGATCTGGACGGCGCTGTAGCCGTCTGTTTCAGATGTTTTGAGCTGGGTGATGCGGCAAGGGCCCGCCTCGATCAGGGTGACCGGGACGGCTTTGCCTTGCTCGTCGAAGAACTGGGACATACCCAGCTTCTTCCCAAGGATGCCGATGGACATGGGGAGGTAAGAACGCCAGCGTGGACGGCCTCCGTTCCAGGAACGGGGGCTGGGGTGCTGATCGTGGTGACGCAGTCGTGACCGAATCAATGCCGTCTCAAAGGAGGCGTTTCTTCGGAATGGAGCTAGCGAGCGAATCAGCGGGCTGGGACTTTCCCGACGGAGTCGGTCAGTTTCCCGGCAGATCGGGGAGAACCCTCACTGCTCTGGCCTGGGATCCGGCGCAATCGCCGAACCTGCTTTGCGATCTGGAGGCCCGGCTAGCGGACGGGCACAGAAACACGAAGCAAACAAAAACACTACACCACAGCCCGACACCTCTCTTAATGGCCGCTTCAACTGCCAGACTCCCCGTCAGACGTGTTGGGTCCATGCCTCTGCTCCTCTCTGGCCGGGGATTCCGCCGCGAGCTGGAGGTCGCAGGCTGCATGGCGATCCACGTTCCCCTTGAAGGCGGAGCGGAAACCAGGTTGCTGCGTCGTTTGCGTGCGGCCGGCTACAACACCCACATCACCTCGGCCCGTGGTCTTGGCGATGTTGAGGTCTTCCTGTTTGAGAAGCACGGTGTGCGGCCTCCTCACCTCGGGCATCAGAGCGTCGGGCGTGGTGCAGCTGTCGGCGAGGTACAAGAGGTCATGCCACTCCTTGGAGAGCGTCTTCTTGGCGATAAACCTGTTGTGCTCTGGTTGCTGGAGGGTCAGGTCCTTTCGCGTTCCGAATTGCTCTCGCTCTGTTCTTTGTGTGAGCGCGAACCCCGCTTGAAAGTGGTGGTTGAGATGGGTGGTGCCCGGAGCTTGCGTTGGCAATCCATGCAGAGTCTTCTTGGCGCTTGAGCGTTAACGGGTGACGCTGTCCCGTCCCTGTCGCGCCGAGCAGGCGCTCCTGGATGGCACCTGGGTGAAGCTCATTTGCGGTGCCAGCAATCAGGACCTCTTCAGCATCAGTGATCTCTGCGCTCTCTACGCGTGCGCAGGAGTTCATTGCGTCGATGTGGCTGCTGATCCTGCAGTGGTGCGGGCTGCCAGAGAGGGGCTCTCCTGGGCGAAGGCACACGGTGCCGCTGATGTTTGGCTGATGGTGAGCGTCAGTGATGGCAGTGACGCCCATTTCCGTAAAGCCAGCTTTGATCCCGAGCAATGCCCCACGACATGCCCGCGTCCTTGCATGCGGGTCTGTCCGGCTGAGGCGATTCCTTCACCCCCATCGGATGTGGGGGTGGATGCAGCACGTTGTTATGGCTGTGGGCGTTGCCTGCCGGCTTGCCCGCTGGGGTTGATCGTGGCTCACGATCATCAGCAGTGCCGCGATGATCTGGGAACCCTGTTGGCGGCCCTGACCCCTGATGCCGTGGAGGTCCACACCGCTCCGGGGCGAGGGTTGGAGTTCTCCCAAACACTGCATGCGCTACTCAGCACGCAGCAGCCTTTGAAGCGGCTGGCTGTCAGTTGTGGTCTTGAGGGGCATGGTCTGACGGTTCCCCTATTGGCGCAGGAGCTCTGGCAGCGCCACTCCGTGTTGCGCAGTCATGGCCTCCGCCCTCTGTGGCAATTGGATGGACGACCGATGAGTGGGGATGTGGGCCGGGGTACTGCTCGGGCTGCCATTCAGCTCTGGCAGACCCTCCGGCCGTTGGCGCCGCCTGGTCCTTTGCAGCTGGCGGGAGGTACGAATGCAAACACCTGGAGGTTGCTCCAGGATGCGCACCATCCGCTGGGGTGTCATCCCGCAGGTGTTGCGTTTGGGGGGCAGGCGCGTGCTCTGGTTCAACCCTGGTTGCAACAGGCTTTGGAGCGGGGGCAGAGATTGGTGGACTGGCAGGAGGGTTGGTCCCAGGCCCTTGCGCTAGCGCACACACTTGTGGATCCTTGGCTGAAACCCCGTGCGGGGGTAACAACCTGCTAGAAGGCGGTCAAAGCGACGTTCGTCCCTGGGGGCGCTGGGCTTGGCGATGACCACGGAACGCATCACCGACGATCTGGATCGCTTGCTGGCCTTGTTGCCGGCACCGTTGCAGGCGGCATTGGAGCCTGCGTCCAGCCGTGACCAGCTGCTGGAGGTGGTCTTGGATCTGGGACGGGTTCCGGAGGCCCGTTACCCAGGTCGCTCCATGCCCTTAGGAGATGTCTGTCTCAATCGGGAGGAACTGCTGGCCACCGTTGAACGTCTCGGTCAATTCGGGGCTGATAACCGGGCTGGGATCGAGCGCACCCTGCATCGCATCAGTGCAATCCGCAACCGTCGTGGTGACGTGGTGGGCCTCACCTGCCGAGTCGGCCGTGCTGTTTTTGGCACGGTGGCGATCGTCCGTGATCTGCTCGACAGTGGTGAGTCGCTGTTGTTGATGGGCCGGCCGGGTGTGGGGAAAACCACGGCTCTGCGGGAAATTGCTCGCGTGCTGGCCGATGAGCTGGGCAAGCGGGTTGTGGTGATTGACACCAGTAATGAGATCGCTGGTGATGGAGACATTCCTCACCCTGCGATTGGTCGGGCGCGGCGCATGCAGGTGGCCCGGCCGGAATTGCAGCATCAAGTGATGATCGAGGCGGTGGAAAACCACATGCCTGAGGTGATCGTGATCGACGAGATCGGCACGGAGCTGGAGGCGCAGGCGGCACGCACCATCGCAGAACGCGGCGTGATGCTCGTGGCCACCGCCCATGGCAACGCCCTGGCCAACCTGATCAAGAATCCCACCCTCTGCGATTTGGTGGGGGGGATTGAGTCAGTGACTCTCGGTGATGAGGAGGCGCGGCGTCGCCGCAGTCAGAAAACCGTGCTGGAGCGAGCGGCTGAACCCACATTTCCCCTGGCGGTGGAAATGCATCAACGTCATCGCTGGGCTGTCCATCCCGACGTTGGTGCCACCGTTGATCTGTTGTTGCGCGGTCACGCGCCGCGGGCTCAGCTGCGGGAGCTCGGTGCTGACGGTCAGGTGCGTCTGGTCGAGATCGAGCCGGCTGGAACGGGTCCTCGGCGTCCCCAAAGTCCCCCCTCCCGCTCCCCTGGTGTGGTCAGGGACAAGCCTGTCTTGGCTGTGGTGCCGTCGCCAGATCCCGTTGCAGATCGGCTTGGTTCTGATCGGTCCCTCGCCGCCGCTGGAGAGGTGGCATTGCAGGACGAGGGCGAGGGAACTGAATTTGATGGTCTGCAGGTGCTCTGTTGCGGCCTCACTCCCCGTCTGGTGGAGGAGGCCACGCGTCGACATGACTGGCCAGTGCGCCTGGTGGAGGAGTTGGAGCAGGCGGATGTGGTGTTGAGCGTTCGCCAGGGCATGGGGCAGCAGCCGGGGTTGCGACGTCAGGCCCGGGAGGCACGGGTTCCGATCCTGGTGATCAAATCCGACACCTTGGCTCAGGTGGAGCGCGCTTTGGAGCGCTTGCTGGCCAGACGGGCCGATGAAACGCCCCCGGCTAGCAGTGAAGACCGCGCCGATGCGTTTGCAGCCTTGGAAGAGTGCCGCCTGGCGGTGGAACAGGTGGTGGTGCCTCTGGGGCGGCCTGTGGAGTTGTTGCCGCGCACTGAGGAGGTTCGGCGCATGCAGGCGGATCTGGTGGAGCGCTATCGCCTGCGTAGCGATGTGTTTGGCCAAGCCGATCAGCGTCGGTTGCGGGTCTTCCCGCCCTGATTCGATCGATGGTTTCGCGGCAATGGATTGACGAAGGTCACTCCGCTGTGGGTAACTATTCAGGCACCAGTCAGCAGTCCTCCGGGAACGCCGATTGAGCGCGTTGGGCCGTCGCCAAGTGGTAAGGCAGCGGGTTTTGGTCCCGCCATTCCTAGGTTCGAATCCTAGCGGCCCAGTTTTGAATCCTTCTCCGTGTCGGATCGCCCTTTGCTGGTCTTCGACTTTGACGGCGTCATTGTTGATGGAATGAACGAGTACTGGTGGAGTGCCAGTGCTGCCTGTGCTCAGCTGACGGGGGCTCAGCTCTCTTGCTTGCCCGAAGCGGTTCCTGCTGCGTTTCGGACGCTGCGTCCCTGGATTCACCACGGCTGGGAGATGGTGCTGATGGCGGCGCTTCTGCAGGAGCGTGATGGGTTGCTGCAGCGCCTGGGAGTCGATGCCTTTGTGGAGGCTTACTCCCATCACTGCAGTCAGGCTCTGCAGGCCAGGGGCTGGACCGCGCCTCAGTTGCAGCAGGCCTTGGAGCAGGTGCGTCAGGAGGCTGTCGCATCAAATCGAGGTGACTGGTTGGCGCGTCATCAGCCATTCCCAGGGGTGCCTGAACGGTTGCGTTCTCTGGCGGATGAAGGGGTGGACTGGGCCGTGCTCACCACCAAAGGGCGACGCTTCACGGCTGAATTGCTCGATGGTTTTGATCTGCACCCCTCCCTGTTGTTCGGTCATGAGGATGGAGCCAAGCCTGAGGTGTTGCAGCGGTTGAAGTCCGAGCGACCGTTGCGAGGGTTTGTCGAGGACCGCAGGCCCACCTTGGAGACGGTCTTGGCAACGCCAGGCCTCGAGGAGCTTCCCTGTTTCCTGGCTGATTGGGGCTATCTGCGGCCGGTGGACCGTGAAGGATTGCCGCAGGGGATCGCTCTGTTGGAGCTGAGCCGTTTGGCGTCCCCCTTGGCGGAGTGGCCCTGATTCGTTAACGTACATCTGTACTACATGGGACGGTCGGCCGTGGCTGGGGCACTGGATAGACAGTTCAGTCTCCGCTTGTCCGGTTGCAGCGCTTTGTGCTCCGTCCTGTCCTGCGGCCTGTAACGCCCGTTAGCCCTTTAGCTTTTCCTGCCATGCCAGTCGACGTGAAAGCCGCTCAGTCCTCCGGATCCGATGCCCGCCCCGGCGATCGCGATAAGGCCCTCAATCTCGTGCTCGGCCAGATCGAGCGCAATTTTGGCAAGGGTTCGATCATGCGTCTCGGCGATGCATCCCGGATGCGGGTCGAGACCATTCCCACCGGCGCCCTCACCCTCGATCTGGCCCTCGGTGGTGGATATCCCAAGGGCCGGGTTGTCGAGGTTTACGGCCCGGAAAGTTCCGGTAAGACAACGCTCACCCTTCACGCCATCGCTGAGGTGCAGAAGCGCGGTGGTGTGGCTGCCTTCGTGGATGCGGAGCACGCGTTGGATCCGGTCTATGCCGCTTCCCTCGGCGTTGATATCGAAAATCTGCTGGTCTCTCAGCCGGATACCGGTGAGATGGCGCTGGAGATTGTCGATCAGCTGGTCCGTTCGGCGGCCGTCGACATCGTGGTGGTCGACTCTGTGGCTGCTCTCACCCCCCGGGCTGAGATTGAAGGGGAGATGGGAGACCTGGCGGTTGGGAGCCAGGCTCGCCTGATGAGTCAGGCGATGCGCAAGATCACCGGCAACATCGGTAAGTCGGGCTGCACGGTGATCTTCCTTAACCAGCTCCGCCTCAAGATCGGTGTCACCTACGGCAATCCGGAGACCACCACAGGTGGTAATGCCCTCAAGTTCTACGCCTCGGTGCGTCTCGACATCCGCCGCATCCAGACCCTCAAGCGTGGCACTGAGGAATACGGCATTCGGGCCAAGGTGAAGGTGGCCAAGAACAAAGTGGCCCCGCCGTTCCGCATTGCCGAATTTGACATTCTGTTTGGCCGCGGCATCAGCACCCTGGGCTGTCTTCTCGATCTCGCTGAAGAAACCGGTGTGGTGATTCGCAAAGGTGCCTGGTACAGCTACGAAGGCGACAACATCGGCCAGGGGCGTGACAACACCATCGGCTGGTTGGAGCAAAACCCCGAGGCCAAGGACGCCATTGAGGTGTTGGTGCGGCAGAAGCTCACCGAAGGTTCGGAAGTCACGTCCAATTCAATGCGTCCTCTGGCCGCTGCAGCTCGCAGCGCCGCCGCCAAGGGTGGTTCGGCCACGAAGGCTGATTCCGCTGCTGCTGGCAAGGGAGGCGAAGGCGTTGCCGCTGATGCCAAGTCGCCTTCGGCGGCAGCCTGAGTGCGCTGATCGGAGATCGCTTCCAGCGGGAGCTCAGCGGGGAAGCTTGGCGACCTCGTTGAGCTCTTTGCTGTTGAGGGACGTGGCTGCCTCTCCGTGGTTCTGGAGGAACTGGGCCATGCGCTGCAGCTCCTGAATGGCTTCGGCGCCTTCCAGCTTCACCAATTCATGCCCGTTGCGTGATTCCACCCAGCTGATGCCGAAGTCAGACACCAGAAAGCGAACGAGGTGCTGGTCGCCCAGATCAGCCACAAAGGAGGCTCCTTGGCCATCGCGGCCGTCGTCGCATACGTAGCAGGTGGCTGTAAGACCTCGTTTTTTGAGGCTGCTGGCCAGGGCCTGAAGGCTCATTACCAGGTCATTCACCACCGAGCGGTACTGCTGAGCCAGGCGTTGAAACATGGGACAGGCCGAGAGACCCATGAATCTTAAATGTTTTCTTTAGATTCTCGCGAGGCTGTGTGCGGAAGGGAACACAGCTGTTGGGGGCCGTCTCAGCTGGATCTCAGTGGTGTTAGGGCATGTCGGCCAAGGTCCACCAGCCTGCCGCCGGGCCGATAAAGCGGACCACCACCCAGAACACCACCAGAGAGCCGATGCCGATCCAGGCTCCTCGGGTGGTGATCGCCATGAACTGGCTGGTCTGCTGTTTGCTCAGAGGCAGCCAGCTCACCACGCGTTCCGATGCGCCGCTGGGTTTTTTGGATTGCTTTGGCGGTAGTCCCTGGCTGGCGCGGCGTCGGGCTTCTCCCATGCAGGGCTCGTCTTGGCTGGCCAGCAGCCTAAGGGGAAATCACTGCGGCAACAGCCTTTGCAGCGGTGTCCAGGGTTGCAGGGCTGTCAGAACCTGTTCTCCCCAACTGCGGCTCCGTACCCTCCCGTCCAGAATCGCCAAGCGGCCGCCATTGCGTCGCAGCGGTGCCACGGCAGGTGCCAGTTGGCAGACGGCTTCGGGCAACAGCAGTTCTCGGAACCAGTCGCGTCCCTGGCGTTTGAGGGCTTCGACCCGCGCCGCCGTGAGGGGTGTTTCCAGGCTGGCGAGTGGCAGCAGGGCCACGATCAGTTGTTCCGGAAGCGGGAGCTGCTGGTGATGGTGGTGCCACCACTCCCAGCGGCAGCAGATCACGCCGTTGCTGTCTGGGCTGGTGGCTTCGTGAATCACCCGGCTGCCGAATTCTCCGGCCAGTTCACTGGTCAGACGATGGCGCAGGGCGTCATCGTTGAGCAGCACCACGGTCAGCCCGGCCCTGCCGAGGATGAGTCGACGCGCCTGGTCGAGGAGGTGTTCAGCGAAGATCTCCGAGTTGGGGAGTGGCTGGCGACGGGGGGCGAAGAGCGGCAACGGCTCCAGCAATGAGGGTTCGCGCAGATGCACGCAGACATCCAGTTCCACTCCGATCGCCTCGAGCTCCTGTTGGAGCTGATCGGCCTGGCCGTTGGCGCTGATCAGCAGATTGGGCTGGCCTTGCAGCAAGGTTTGTAGTTCCTGGAGTGGTTCCAGCACATCCAGGTGCCACTGCCACTGCAGTAGACGATGGTCGAGGGCTGCCCAGCTCACCCAGCGCTCTTCATGGGTGTCGAGCAGCTTGGGCCATGGATCGGGAAGTGGACCCAGCACCCGGACGAGATCACTGAGGGCCTGGAGTTCGCTGCCATCGAGCCGCACCTGGGCATCGCATCGTGGGGCCTGGGAAAACAGTCGCCGGCTCAGGCGTTCGTGCAGTTCGAGGAGAGCGGCATCAGCACACGGATGGGCTTGGCGCAGCCTTTCCCAGTCGCTGGGGCCGATGGTGATGGAGAGGGCCTGGCGCAGGCGTTGACTGAAGTGTTCTGCCTCGGGGATCACCAGCTGGTGGTCGGCGTTCAGCAGTCCCCGCTGATGGGCTTGCACCAGCTGGGCCGTTGACAGCACCCAGAGTTGATCTCCCTTGGGAGGTGTCTCTGCTGTCCAGCAGGCCAGCTTGAAGCCGGCATCACGCAGTCGCGGAAGTTCCAGTTTCAGAAGCCGTCTCTGCAGGGGCTCTTCGAGCACCAAAACGGCCCGTCGGCTTTGGAGGCACAGAGGCACGAGGACCCCCAACCACCACTGCTCCTGGCTTCCGGGGGCCAGTTGGAAGAGGGCCTGATCGCGCCGCCGCAAGCCCCGTGCGATCAGACGACTGAGGGTGAGGTGGTGAGGCCAGGTGGATTGATCCCGCTGTAGCAGGTGCTTGAGCTGCTGATGGGCGAGAGCTTCCAGCATTGACAAAGCCTAGTGGGGCTGCCCTAGCTCCACTGTTCGTGGGTGACCGTTGCGCCGCAGCGTCGACCAACATGGATGCGATTGGTGTGGAAGGGGATGCAGCACGTGGCCACTGGCACAACGGCACTGCCTGCAACGGTCGGACTTGTGGGGCTTGGCCTAATCGGTGGATCCCTTGGTCTTGATCTTCGGGCTCTCGGTTGCAGTGTTCGAGGGGTGACTCACCGTCAGGAGACGGCGGATCGCGCCCTCGAACGCGGGCTGGTGCAAGCAGTCAGCACGGATCCGCAGAGCCTCCAGGGTTGTGAGCTGGTGATTCTTGCGTTGCCGTTGGAGCGTCTGCTGGATCCAGACCCCGCTCTCGTTGCCGCGCTTCCACGAGATGCCGTGGTGACCGATGTGGGATCGGTGAAGGGGGCTGTGCTGGAGAGATGGGGAGCCTTGCATCCCCGCTTTGTGGCCAGTCATCCGATGGCCGGTACAGCGGAATCGGGGGTGGAAGCCGGCCTAAGTCATCTGTTTCGGGGTCGTCCCTGGGTGGCGACCCCCTGTCCGAGCACTGATCCGGCGGCTCTCGCCATGGTGGAAGCGGTTGCCCATGCTCTTGGCAGTCACTGGTTGGTGGCGGAAGCTGAGCGCCACGATCAGGCCGTGGCCTTGATCTCCCATGTGCCGGTGTTGGTCAGTGCGGCATTGCTGCAGGCGGTGGGATCGGAGCGAGATCCCGCCGTGCTGGCGTTGGCCCGACAACTGGCCTCCAGCGGCTTCGCTGATACGACCCGCGTTGGCGGTGGCAACCCCCAGTTGGGTACGGCGATGGCTGCTCGCAACACGGCCGCCGTCCTGCGTGGTCTGGCCGCTTACCGCTGGAGCCTGGAACAGCTGGAAGAGGCGATTCTTGAATCGAATTGGGAGCAGTTGGAGAGTGTGCTGAACCACACCAAGGCGTTGCGTCCTGAGTTCCTCTGATCCCGTCTTGCCCTGCGCGGATCGTCTCCGGTCCCTCAGCTGAGGGTCAACGTTTGCCCCCGCGCGGCCATCAGCTGTTGGCAGGCCATCAGCGCCGACAGGCTGACTCCTGCAGTGCCTTCTCCGGGGTAGATCGAATCACCGCAGAGCCAGAGGTTGGTTACGGGCGTGCGGCTGGCGAGGCCAAAGGGTCCAAAGCGGCTGGGGTGTTGGCCGAGCCCGCCAACGATCCCCTGGGGGCGTCCTGTCCAGTGGGCAAAGGCCCGGGGTGTGGAGAGCTCGACGTGATTCCAGGCGTCTGACGCGAAGCCGAGCCAATGCTCGAGGTTGCTGCACATCGTCTGCAGCACGGCAGCTTTGCGGTCCTGGTGCTCTGCTTCCGGCAGATCGACCCACTGATCTGGATCGGTGAACACACTGGCGATCACCGTGGCTTGTCCTGTTGGGGCTCGACCATCTCCATCCCGGCTGATGGAGACGAACAGGGAGCCAGGATCCTGCCCGTCCCGCTGCAGATGGGCTGGGCAGTCGGCAGGCAAGCGATCACGATTCACAGCGCCATAGAGAACGAGCGCACCGCTCGGTGCTTTCAGCCTGTTGATGCGTTGCTTGTACCCCTCCGGCATCGGCGTCAGCGCTGGCAGGCACTGGGGCGGAAGACTGCTGATCAGCTCGTTGCAGCGCAAACTCTGGCGACTGCCATCGGGATGTTGGCTGTGCACACGCCATCCGTCCGTTCCGCAGCGTTCCAGCTGGGTGACCCTCTGGCGCAGTTGAATCGTGCCTCCGTCACGGCGCACCGCATTGGCGAGTTGCTCGCTCAATCTCTGCATCGACCCCTGCAGATGCCAAAGCCCCAGGGGGGCTTGCACCATCTGCAGCACGGTGGCGCCATAGAGCGCTGCGGTGCGTTCACAGGGCTCTTGGGAGTACAGCCGCAGCTGGAGGTCGAGGAAACGGCGTAGGCGTAGCTGCTGAGTGCAGCCGCAAAGCCGCAGCAGATCAGCCACGGTCATCAGGCTGAACGGAGCGCTGGCCAGGGTGCCGAGTCCGACGGCCTGAAGCGTGCGCTGTAGATCCCAGCCGCTGCGGACCGGCAGTACGGGGTCCTGTTCGGCAAACGACCAGTTGTGGCGGTGCAGCCAGGCACAGAGGGCCCAGAAGCGTTCTGAACCAGGAAATTGCCGCAGCCGTTCCTGGTGCCAGCGGGTCGGATCGTGCCAGATCCTGATCGGATCACTGCCGTCAGCGAGATCCACCACGCAGCCGGGATCGAGCTGCTCTGCCGCGGGCAGCGGCAACTGCAGGTGGCGGAAAATGCGCGCATGGCTTCCGCCGACCTCGAAGCCAGCCACCTGGGTGGCGCCCACATCAAAGGTGTAAGGCCCCCGCCGGAACGTGCCGGCGCAGCCGCCCAGTTGGTGATGCGCCTCCAGCAGGGTCACGCGGATGCCTGCGTGGGCGAGCAGGGCGGTAGCAGTGAGACCGGCGATGCCCCCGCCGATCACGATCACGTCCTGGTCGTGCTCCATGGCGGCATGCTGGCAGTGCAGAGGGTGGGGCCGTGGATGGAGCCTGAACTGGAACGACTCCTGAAGGCCGATTCGGCGCTGATGGCCGGAGCAAGACTGGATCAGTGCCATGCCCTCGGTGGAGGCTGTAGTCAGCAGGCCTGGCGGTTGCAGCTCAGCGATGGCCGCCACTTGTTTGCGAAGCAGGGTGACGCTGCGATGCTTGAAGCCGAGCAGAAGGGTTTGACTGCCCTGCACGCTGCTGCGGATCCTGCCGATCTGGTGGTGCCTGAGCCTTTGGCGCTGCTGCTTGCTTCAGGCGGCTCCGCTTTGTTGGTGCTGCCTTGGCTCGAGCAGCAATCTGGTGATCAACAGGCTCTGGGTCGTGGTCTGGCCCGGTTGCATCGCCGCTCACGCGCGCAGGGCTGTGGACGTTTTGGCTGGGCTACAGATGGATTCATTGGGCGGGGACCCCAGCCCGCCGGTTGGCGGGACCACTGGGGTGAAGCATTTGTGGAGTTGCGGTTGCGCCCTCAGATTCAGTTGGCTTCTTCCTGGGGGCTTTCGTTGGCGCCGTTGGAGTCCTGGCTTGCCAGTCTCATCGCGCTGTTGGACCAGCACGGAGCCGAACCGGTCCTGGTGCATGGGGACCTCTGGGGGGGCAATGCCGGAGTGCTCGGCGATGGCCGCGGTCTGTTGATTGATCCGGCCTGCTGGTGGGCCGATCGTGAGGTGGATCTCGCCATGACCCACCTCTTTGGAGGCTTCAGTCGATCCTTTTATGAGGCTTATGAGCAGGAATGGCCTCTGGCACCAGGAGCCTCAGACCGTGTCGCGGTCTACAACCTCTATCACCTGCTCAATCACGCCAATTTGTTTGGCGGTGGTTATCGCGAGCAGAGCCGCGATGCCATCCGCCATCTTCAGCACCAGTTCGGCTGATTCAGCCGAGATACTCCTTACGCAGAGTTTGGACGCGGTTTACCAGGGCTGAGCGCTTGTCGCTGGTGGTGAGGTTTTTCCAGCTCCATTGGCCAACCACCACCACACCCAGCAGTTCCAGCAAACCAGGAACAACAGGCAGGAGGTTGATGGTGTCGAGGATGCCCTTGATCAGAATCTGGGCAACGATCACCGCAGCAAAAATGCCGACCACTTTGCCGATGCGGCCGACCTGGTTCCAGTCGACCTGGTCGAGGGTGGCGTTCACCTTGCCCAGCACTTCGCTGTAGCGCTCAGTGAAATTGATGGTTTCGCTGGTGCTGCCGGCGTCGCTCTCAGGGGTGGTCTGCGTGGTTGCAGGATCCTGGACCGCAGTGGTGTCCTCACTCATGAGCCTGGTGCGCAAGCCAAATGTGGGTTGAGCGTATCGGTCAGCCTGCAGAAACGCCATGGTCGCTGGCGTTCGATGCCGAAGTGCTGATCATTCTGCGCAGCACCTTGCAGGCGGCGTTGCCGGAAGAAGGCTGTGCACTCCTGCTGGGGACACGGCAGCCTTCGGGGTGGGTGCTCCAGCACATCTGGCCCTGCTGCAATGTCTGGCAACCAGGCATCGCCGCGTTGCCGGAAGCGGCAGGGGAAAGCATCGAATGCTCCCCGCCTCCGTCGCGCTGCAATCGGTTCGCCTTGGATCCGCGGGAGCAGCTGCTGGCGCAGCGCTGGGCGCGTCAACGCGGCTTCGAGGTGATTGGGACAGCCCATTCCCATCCCGAGGGGGATGCCATTCCATCGCGGTGCGATCGCGACTGGTTGCGGATCCCGTCGTTGATGCTGATTCAGGGGGCTGACCTGCGTCTGCGGGCCTGGTGGCTCGAACCTGAGACGGCCCATGGCACGGCGCTGTGAAAGACACTGACGGAAGTGATCTCCCACTGCGCAGTGCCTGACGACCCTGGGTTCCCGTCCGCCCCCAGTGCTGATCTCAGCGCAGAGGAACGGGCTCGCTATGCCCGGCATCTGACCTTGCCGGAGGTGGGACTTGAGGGGCAACGCTGCCTGAAGGGGGCCTCGGTGTTGTGTGTGGGTAGTGGTGGACTGGGATCTCCTCTGCTGCTCTACCTGGCTGCTGCCGGAGTCGGTCGCCTCGGAATCGTGGATTTCGATGTGGTCGACCACTCGAATCTGCAGCGGCAGGTGATTCATGGCACGGCCACGGTCGGAACGGCCAAAACGAGCTCAGCGCGGCGTCGGATTGAAGATCTCAATCCCCACTGCCGCGTCGAGGAGCACAACCTGCAGCTCACGGCCGCCAACGCTCTCGAGCTATTGGCCCCCTACGACTTGGTCTGTGATGGCACCGATAACTTCCCCAGCCGGTACCTGATTAACGATGCATGCACCTTGCTGGGCAAACCCTGCATCTATGGCTCGGTTCAGGGGTTTGAGGGGCAGGTGAGCGTGTTCAACCTCACCGCGTCCAGTCCTAACTATCGCGATCTGGTGCCTGAGCCCCCACCGCCGGGTCTGGTGCCCTCCTGTGCCCAGGGGGGTGTTCTGGGGGTGATGCCCGGTCTGATTGGGATCCTGCAGGCCACGGAAGCCATCAAGGTGATTACGGGTATCGGCAGACCACTCGATGGTCGCTTGCTGCTGGTCGATGGGCTGGCCATGCGTTTTCGCGAGTTGCAACTGCAACCCATTCCCGGCCGCCCGCAGGTCAAGCAACTGATTGACTACGAAGCGTTCTGCGGCGTGACAGGCGCTGCATCTGAAGAGGCGGCTGCCATGGACAGCATCAACGTGCAGGAGCTCAAGCAGCGCCTTGATGGGGGCGAATCCCTGTTGCTGCTCGACGTGCGCAATCCGCCTGAGGCGGAGGTGGCGGTGATCCCTGGTGCCCAGCTGATTCCCCTGGCCACGATCGAAAGCGGCGAGGCGGTGGATCGGATCCGCGACCTTGCTGCTGGGAAGAGCCTTTACGTGCACTGCAAGCTCGGAGGGCGCTCCGCCAAAGCCGTGGCCCTGCTGGCAGGCCATGGAATTGAGGCCATCAACGTGACCGGCGGTATCGACGCCTGGTCGCAACAGGTGGATCCCAGTGTTCCTCGCTACTAGAAGCGCAATGCCTCAGTAATCCACGCCGCGCTTGAGGTCGACCCCTTGCTCGGCGTAGTGCTTGTGGCACACCATCTCGGAGTGGACGCTGGCGAGATCGAAGTAGGCGGGAGGGTTCTTGCAGCGACCGGTGATGATCACCTCGGTTTCTGCTGGTTTACGCAGCAGCGTTTGCATGATCGGCTCCACCGGCAGCAGTTCGAGATCCACGCTGGGGTTGAGCTCGTCGAGAATCACCGTTTTGTAGAGGCCGCTGGAGATGGCGGCCCGGGCAATTTCCCAGGCCCGCTCGGCTTCTACATAGTCGATCGGTTCTTGCTGGCCACGCCAGACAATGGCGTCCCGGCCGGAACGCAGATGGTCGACCAGGTGGGGATAGCTCTCCCGCAGGGCGGCGATGGCGGCATCTTCGGTGTAGCCAGTGCCCCCTTTGAGCCACTGGAGAATCAGCACCCGATGGCTCTTGTCCTGGCTGATGCCGCGCCCAATCGCTTGCAGTGCCTTGCCGAGAGCGCTGGTGGATTTGCCCTTGCCTTCTCCGGTGTAGATCTCAATCGCTCCCTGAGCATCGAACCGTTGTGCTTCATCTCCAGGTTCGGGGCGGCGGTGGGCGCGCATTTCTGAATGCAGATCAGCCATCTGCACCAAGGAGCGGGGCGCACCCCGCCCGGTGACGATGATCTCCATCCCTTCAGGCCGTGCCTGCAGGCTGCGCACCACATCGTCGATGTCGAGCAACCCGAGATCCAGCACGGGATTCAGTTCATCGAGCACCACGACGGAATAGAGGGCACTGGCGATGGCACCCTTGGCGATGTCCCAGCCCCGCTGGGCTTCCTGGCGGTCGAAACGGGTGACATCGTCCGCTCCAAAATGCTCACCGCGGCCGGTGCGCACCTGATCGATCAGATGGGGGAAGCCTTGCTGGAGCGCTTCGATTGCGGCGTCTTCGTCGTAAGCACGCCCTGGACCCTTCAGAAATCGCAGCAGCAGCACTCGGGTGCGGCGCTGTTCGCAGATGCCCAGGCCGATGGTGCGCAAGACGACGCCAAGGGCCGCCTGGCTTTTGCCTTTGCCCTCGCCGTCGTACACGTGCAGCTGGCCGAGACTGCGCTCACGGCTGTCAGCGGCGGTGACGATGCCAACGGCTGGTCTGCGATTCCCTGCCATGGACCGACCGGACGTTCCCGGAGCTTACCGAGTGCCGGCCGATTGCGGTGTTCCTCGGGGCATGGCGTTGCCGATGGCCAGCACTGCCTAGCTTGGCGCCAGAGTTCACTTCTTTTAGGCGCCCGTGGTTGAAGTCAACGCATCGTCGCCGGGGATGCCGTCCATGGGCTCGCCGATGCGTCAGCTCGAACCCTTGCAGGCAGACGATCAACGTCAGTTGGAGCGTCTGCGCCGCGAGATCCGGGCCTTCGGCCGGGTCGTTGTGGCTTATTCCGGCGGGGTCGACAGTGCGCTGGTGGCCACCATCGCCCAGGAACAGTTGGGTGCGCAAGCCACGGCGATCACGGGCGTTTCTCCTGCACTTGCTCCCCATCTGTTGCTGGAAGCCCGGCAGCAGGCGGCCTGGTTGGGCATGCGCCATCAGGAAGTGGCCACGGAAGAACTCGAGGATCCGCACTACAGCAGCAACCCCACCGACCGCTGCTACGCCTGCAAGCGGGAGTTGCATCGCCATCTGAGGCCTCTGGCCGTGGCGGCCGAGGGGGCTCAGGTGCTCGATGGGGTCAACGCCGATGACCTCAGTGACCATCGCCCGGGCATTCAGGCGGCTCGGGAGGCTGGTGTGATCTCTCCCCTGGCGGATCTCGGCATCACCAAGATGCAGGTCAGAGAGCTCTCGAAGGCGCTTGGGTTGCCGTGGTGGGACAAGCCAGCCCAACCTTGTCTGGCCTCGCGTTTTCCCTATGGCGAGGGAATCAACGCCGAACGCCTGCAGCGGGTCGCCCAGGCCGAGGCTTGGTTGATCGCTCGTGGCTTCGTTGCCGTGCGGGTGCGCAGCCAGGGACTGGCGGCTCGCATTGAGGTGCCCGCGGATCAGATTGTGACCTTGGCGCAGCATCCGGAGCGGGATGCGTTGGTGCAGGCGTTTTTGGATTTGGGCTTCACGGCCGTCAGTCTTGATTTGGAGGGATTGATCAGCGGCAAGCTCAATCGCGGATGAGAGCGTCATGGGTGTTGCTTCGTCGCTGGGGTGTGACGGCTGACTGCAGGGTTGGGCCTCTGTGGATACCTTCCCCAATAGAGGCACTCCTTCCATGGGGATTCATCGCTCCAGGCATCACCTGATCGACAGCGGAGAGCAGGCTCTGGTCGATGCGATGGTCGATCCTCTGCCGCGGAATCACTTCCCTGTCGATGGCCGCGCTGCTGATACCACCGTTCAACTGCTGAAGGAAGAGTTGTTGCTCGATGGCAACAGCAAGCAGAACCTGGCCACGTTTTGCCAGACCTATCAAGGCTCCGCTGCGATGGAGCTGATGGCCCTTGGCGTTGATAAAAACCTGATCGACAAAGACGAATACCCCCAGACCGCTGAGGTGGAGCGTCGTTGCGTGTCGATGATGGCTGATCTGTGGAATGCCCCGGGAGAGGCCATTGGTTGTTCCACTATCGGCAGCAGCGAAGCCTCAATGCTGGGAGGGATGGCGGCGAAGTGGCGGTGGCGGAAAAAGCGGCAGCAGGCTGGTCTGCCCACCGATCAACCCAACATGGTTTGCGGCAGCGTGCAGATCTGTTGGAAGAAATTTGCTCGCTACTGGGACATCGAGATGCGGGAGCTGGAGATGCGCCCCGGAGATCTGTGCATCACCCCTGAGCGCGTGTTGGAGGCGGTGGATGAAAACACCATCTTTGTGGTGCCCACGCTGGGGGTGACTTATCACGGCCTTTACGAGGATGTGGAGGCCATCAGCCGTGCCCTCGACGACTACCAGGCCCGCACCGGTATTGATATTCCGATTCACGTCGATGGAGCGAGTGGTGGTTTCCTTGCCCCGTTCTGTGCCCCTGATCTGCCGCCCTGGGATTTCCGGCTTGAGCGGGTCAAGTCGATTAATGCATCAGGCCACAAGTTCGGTCTTGCTCCCCTCGGTGTGGGCTGGGTGATGTGGCGTAGTCCGGAGGATCTGCCCGATGAGCTGGTGTTTCACGTCAGCTATCTGGGCGGCGACATGCCCACGTTTCAAATCAATTTCTCCCGGCCTGCCGGGCAGGTGATCGCTCAGTACCACGAGTTCGTGCGTCTCGGTCGCGAGGGCTACCGGCTCCTGCATCAGGCCAGCCACAGCAATGCCCAATACGTGGCCAAGGCCCTCGGGCAGATGGGGCCTTTCCAGCTGATTCACGACGGCGCACCTGAGAAGGGCATTCCCACTGTGGTGTGGACGCTGAAGGAGGGGGGGGATCCGGGCTTCAACTTGTATGACCTCGCGGATCGGCTCCGAATGCGTGGCTGGCAGGTGCCGGCTTATCCCTTCACCGGGGATCTTGCCCATCAGGCTTTCCAACGCATCCTGGTGAAGCGCGACTTCACCCGCGAAATGGCCGATCTGTTGCTGGATGACATCCGAACGGCATTGGTCCATTTTCAGAAGCACCCGATCACCAGCAATTTGCAGGCATCTGAAGCCGCTTCCTACAACCACCTCTGATCTCAAGCCGGTCAGGGTCATAAAAAACCCGTGGTCAGCGGAGGCTGGCCACGGGAACAGAGGGAAGCGTTTTGATGCCTTTGCTTAGGCCAGCGAGGCGACCAGATGGGGATCGCGCTGAGCATTGGCCACGGCCGCAGGAGTCTCCCTTAGGAAGCTCTTGAGCTGGTGGCGTTGGGCGCCTAGGGCACAGCGGAGCACATCGCAGGCCCGTTCGGGCATGGTGTGATCGCCGCAGGTGAACACGTCAACAGCTGCGTAGCCGTTTTCGGGCCAGGTGTGGATGGAGATGTGGGATTCAGCCAGGAGAGCCAGTCCCGTCACGCCCTGCGGTTCGAACCGGTGGGTGATCAGGTTAAGCAGGGTGGCACCAGCACTTTTGGCTGCAGTGGTGATGGTGTCCCTGAGGAAGGCTTCGTCGTCGAGCTTGGCGTGGTCGCACTCGTAAAGCTCAAGAATGCAGTGTTTGCCCACCATGTCGGTGGCACTGGGCGCAGTGGAACTGAGGGCCGAAGGAAGTTCGCCGCCGCCCCATCCTGGGTTGGGATGCAGGCAAGACAGGTTCTGCTTCATCAGGGTTCAGATGAGAGAGCCCGCAACATTACCTCAGGTTTCCTTCAGATTTCAATGTCCCGGCGTCCACCACCTGGGATTGCCGGCACCAGTCCCCTTCGAAGGCTTCCAGGTGGGTGGCGCTGACAAGACATTGGTGCTCGTCTCCCACGGCTTCCAGCAGGGTGAGCTGGCGTTCCGGGTCCAGCTCTGCCAGCACGTCATCCAGCAGTAGAAGAGGTGGCTGACCCCACAGTTCCCCCACGAGTTCCAGTTCCGCCAGTTTCAGGGCCAGCACCAGGGTGCGTTGCTGGCCAGCGGAGCCGAAGCGCCGCGCTGGGCTGCCATTGAGGTCGAGGCTGATCTCATCGCGGTGGGGGCCGACCCGGCAGCTACCCAGTCGTTCCTCCTCGCTGCGCTGCAATTTCAGCTGTTCGCCAATCGCTAACCGCCACGGTTCTTCCGCTTCCTCCCCTTCCAGCCGGCTGCCCGGTTGATAGCGCAAGGTCAGTTGTTCGTTCCCTTGGCTGAGATGCTCCTGCCACTGGCTGGCCAAGGGCTCCAGTCGGGCCAGGGCCCGGCGCCTGCGGCGGTGGATCCGGGTGCTGATCAGCGCCATCTGCAGATCGAAGGTGTCGAGCAGAGCGTCCCGTTCCGCGGAGGGCATCCCCCGACCACGGCGCCAGAGTTGGGCCCGCTGACGCAGTAGCCGGCTGTAGCGACTGATCAGATCGGCATAGATCGGCTCCAGCTGCAGGACCACGCGATCCAGCCATTGCCGACGCAGTGCCGGTTCGCCGCGCACGAGGTGCAGATCAAGGGCGCTGAAGCCCACGCAGCGCAGCGGTCCGATCAGATCCAGCTGCCGCTCCAGGTTTTTGCCGTTGCGCTTCGCTTGACGCCCTCCTTTGCGTCGCAGCTGGAGCTCCAGTTCGTCGTGATCAGCGGTGCGGGCCCGGAGCCGCGCTTCGCGGGCATCCCAGTGGATCAGGTCTTGATCCTGGCTGGCCCGGTGAGACCGCAGGCTGCCGAGCAGCTCGACGGACTCCAGCAGATTGGATTTCCCCACACCATTGCGACCAATCACCAGGAGGCGAGGTGCCTCAATCTCCAGATGCAGATTGCTGTAGTTGCGAAACCCCTGCAGTTCCAGCTGGAGAAGCCGAATGGGTCCGGGTGCGGCGTGTCGCTAAGGTACCTGCACCGGAGCGGCCTGCGGGCTGACTTCACGCAGCGGCATTAGCCGATGTGGGCATGTAGCTCAGTTGGATAGAGCATCAGATTCCGGTTCTGAGGGTCGCAGGTTCGAGTCCTGCCATGCTCGTGATCAGGCTCCACCGGTTAACGGAGCCTCAACCCCATGGCTCTGATACCACCGGGGTCCAGCACAAAACCTTGGCCCTTCAGGGCCTCTAGTGCTGCTGGGGGAGCTGCAATGGAGATGCTGCAGCCAGGTAACTCCTTGCGCAAGCTGCTCAACGACCTGTGCACCAGCACCGCCAGGAGAGCGGCCTGATGGGTCCCTGGCCGTGCAGCCAGATTCCACAAGTTGGCATTCAGCGCCTGGTCGCTGGTGATGCGCACGAATCCCACCAGTTCGCCGCTTTCGCAGTCGAGAATGCAGAGTTGGCCAAAGCTGTTCTGCAAGGCGTCGGCCCATCGATCAGTGGGAGGGATTGCTTCATTGCACGCCGCCAAAAGCTGATTGATGGCATCAGCTGAGGGGATGTAGTCGCTGCGCAGTTCAAAGCCCCCGGGCAGGGCGGGGGCTGGAGGTTGCTGACGGAAGGGAAGGAAGGACACTCAGCCGGTGTTGCGCATGCCGGCAGCGATGCCGTTGATGGTGAGCAGAGCTCCTCGCAACAGTTCGCTGCGGCTGTACGTGCGTCCATCGGCATCACCTGAAGTTGCCTCCCGCATGGGGGGCTGCCGGTTCTGGTCGCGGAGGCGGCGCAGCAAGGCCACCTGCAGGAAGCCCAGCGGCACAATCGTGCGATTGCGCAGATCGACCGAGAGCTGGAGCCCGGGATCGCCGTCGAGCAGACGTTCCTGACCGGTGATATCGAGCACCAACTGGAGCGTGAGGGCATGCTCACGGGCAATGGTGCTGTAGATGCGCTCGAAGGCATCGCGGTGCTCGCTGCGCCCCAGGCTGGTCACGTAGTGACGGGCCAGTTCGAGATCCACCTTGGAGAGCGTCATCTCCACTTTGGAAATCAGCATCCGGAAGAAGGGCCAGCGTTGATGCAAGCGGCGCAGGACATCCAGTTGTTCCGGGTCTGAGGCCACTTCTTCGGCCAGGGCCGTGCCGACACCAAACCAGCTGGGGAGAAGGAAACGGCTTTGGGTCCAGCCGAACACCCAAGGGATGGCTCGCAGACTGGACAGATCCTTCGCTCCCGTTTTGCGCCGTGCCGGGCGACTGGAAATCTGCAGTTTGCTGATTTCTTCGATCGGCGTGACTTGCTGAAAGAAGGCCACCAGATCGGGATTGTCGTGCACCAGGGCCCGGTAATGGCTGCGCGATCGAGCGGCGAGTCGTGCCATCAGTTCGTTCCAGCTCGGTGTGGCATCGAGCTGGTTGGTGACCAAACTGTTCTGCACCACAGCGGTACTCACGGTTTCGAGGTTGTACAGCGCCAGTTCGGGCAGGCTGTATTTCGATGCCAGCACTTCACCCTGCTCGGTGATCTTGATGCGTCCCTGCAGGGTGCCGCTCGGTTGGGCAAGGATCGCCTGATAGGCCGGGCCACCACCGCGGCCGACCGATCCACCGCGACCATGGAACAGCCGCAGGGCCACACCGTGGCGGCTGGCCAGGTCTTGGAGGGCAATCTGGGCCTGGTGAATCTCCCAGTTGCTGGAGAGGAAGCCGGAGTCTTTGTTGCTGTCGGAGTAGCCCAGCATCAATTCCTGCAGGGGCTGCACGTGCTCACCGACTTGGGGCAGGAGCTTTCGGTAGAGGGGATTCTCGAACAGCTGCTCCATGACTTCAGGAGCGCGCTGCAGGTCCTCCACGGTTTCAAACAGGGGAACGACCAGAAGATCGGCATGCTCTGCGGCCGGATCCACCAGGCCAGCTTCCTTGGCAAGGAGCAGCACTTCCAGCAAATCCGATGCGGAGTTGCTCATGGAGATCACATAGGTCCGGCAGATGCGACTCCCGAACTCCTCCTGAAGGCGATGCAACATGCGGAAGACGGCAATCGTTTCCGCGGTGCTGGGGGACCATTGAACGGCTGGTGGAATGAGAGGTCGGCGTGTCTGCAGTTCCTCCAGCAGCCAGGTCACGCGTTCGCTCTCGTCCATGTCCTCGTAGGACTTGGGAAGCCGCAGGTAGCGGGTGAGTTCGTCGAGAGCGTCGCTATGGCGGGTGCTCTCCTGGCGAATGTCAAGGCTGGCGAGGGAGAAGCCAAAAATGTGCACCTGCGTCAGCAAGGTGTCGAGTGGTTCGCAGCTCAGTTCGGTGCTGACCAGGCTGTTGCGGATCAGTTCGAGGTCACTGCGGAATTCCGCGACAGAGCCGTAGTGAAGTTCCTCCTGACCGCTGGCTGTGGTGCTGTTGGCCACTAGACCCTCAGTGGGGGTCTGCCAGCCGGCTTCCGCCAATTGCTTGTTGCGCAGCTGGGTGAGTCTGAGCCGCTCCAGCATGTAGCTGAGCTTGAGACGGTAAGGCTCCAGCCGGTAGCGCGCTGCCCGCTCCTCGTAGACGTCCGGGAAGCGCAGCCGATCCATCTCCAGAGACTCGAGCAGTGGGGAGCTCACCTGGCTCCACTGCATGGAAATACTGAGCTGATCGCGCAGGGCCTGGACGGCGGCGATGTAGCGCTCCAGCATCAACTGGCGCTGATAGCAGGATGTTCTCCAGGTGATTTCAGGAGTCACCGAAGGGTTGCCATCTCGGTCGGATCCCACCCATGAGCCGAAGGTGCAGAAGGCGGAGGGTGGAAGACGAACGTCGGGGTAGCTGCTGGCGAGGGCGCTGCTGATGCGACGACGCAGCTGGGGCATCGCATCGAAGAGCACTTGCTGGAAGTAATGGAGGGCGTAATCGACCTCGTCCAGCACCGTGGGCTTGAACTGGTGCAACTCGTCGGTGCGCCACCACAGGCGGATCTCCTCCTCTAACTGCTGACGCAGACTGGAGCTTTCGCTGTGGCTGACGGCTGGTGTGGCCTGCAGCTGCTGCAGCAAGGTGGCCACCCGGCGCTGCTTGTGGCGCACGGTGTGACGGACGATTTCGGTGGGGTGTGCTGTGAACACCAGCCGAATATCCAGATCCTGCAGTAGTGCTTCCAGTTGGGCGGGGGGCACATTCAGGTGCCGCAGCCGCTCGAACAGTTCGCGGAAGGTGGCTGGTTCGGTTTGGCTGGCTAACGGCGGAGCGAAGGGGTCCACCGGTTCGGCATGGTCCTGAGAGCGGCTGATGCTCTCCAGATAACTGTCTTCCTCAATCCGCTGCTCGAGGATGTTGACCAGCTGGAAATAAAGCGAGAAGGCCCGAGCTGCGGCGATCGCTTCCACCAGATCCATTTCCCGGATCAACTGGGCCACGGCATCACTGCTGACCGCGGCGCCGTCGCTAGCCACCGGGTCACTGAGCTGCTTCATGCGCAGCAGCCGCTCGGCCTGATCCGGCGGACACTCACTGCGCAGCACCGTTTGCCAAAGGTCCTCCACCAGGGCCAGACGCTGCTTCAGCAGCTGCCCACCGGCCTGGAAAGGCTCAGCGATCCTCGACCGGTCACTCTCAGAAGTCTGGGCGTGGGTCGAGAGCATCGAGGAGGGGTCCGAATCAGCTGAAGCCATGATCATCCCAAAACGCCTGTTTGCTCCGCCTCGCCGCGTTCCTCATCGGCCATGGTGCGAATTCCGGCCTGGAGTACTTCTGGGAGGGTGGCGCCTGAGTTGACCGCTGTCAGCCAGCGCATCGCCTGATTCCCATCCTGAAGCACGCGCTCGATCGGCTCGAGCTGATGGCGAAGGCCGAGTGCTTCGGCCAGAGGGCTGACCGTCTCACAGAGTTCCGCAATCCAGTCACGGCAGACCAGCGAGCGACCATCGCGCCAGTGGCGAAGCCGTGCATCGAGGCTGGCACGGGCCGCTGCCGCATCATTTGCATCGCTCAGGCTCTGCAGTTGCTCAGGGCTGAGCTGGCTGGCGTGGAAAGGATCAAAGCGTTCGGGCGACTCGATCACCATCAAGACCCGCAGCTCCAGAAGGGTGGTGATTGCCAGCAGTAAGGAAGGATCGGTGATCAGATCACAGATGCGCAGCTCCAGGCGGTTCAGGTCGAGGGGACGGCTCGGACCATTCGGCCGCACGGATGTCCAGAGGTGACGCACGTTGTGCATCGTGCCGGCTTGCAGTTGCTCCTCGACCCAGCGGATGTAGTGCCCATGATCCTGAAACAGGGGGACGGACGATGGCGTGAGGGGAAATTGCAGCCAGCGTTGGGAGTGGGCGCCTGTGACCTTGCCACCCAGAAAAGGAGAACTGGCACTGAGGGCCAGCAGGAGTGCCGCCTCACAGCGAATCAGTCGCAGTGCTGTGAACAGGGCGCTTGTGTCATCGATGCCCAGATTGATGTGGATGCTTGCAGTCACCACCCTGGTGCCGTAGGTGGCTTCAATCAGGGAGTGATAAGCGTTGTCCGGGTTGGAGCGTTCAAACCGGTTGGGGTCTCCCAGGCTGAGGGTGCTGCCTGGCAGCAAGGTGAGAGATCTGGCGTCCAGCCACCGACGCAACTGGCGTCTGGGCGCAAGCAGGGCTTCGCTCAGAGGGGCGTAGTTGGATTCCGGTGCGGTGATGTATTCGAGGTTGCGATTGTCGGGCTCGGTGACAAACCCCTCCAGCGCTTGTGCTGCTTCAGCGGCGATACCGACGTTTTCCCCTGTGGGGTTGCCTGTGAACAGCTCGATTTCAAAGCCTTTGAGCAGCAGCGATGCCGTCATGCGGATGGATCCTCGAGGCAGGCGAGGGCGGTGAGCATGCCCTTGGCCTTGTTGAGTGTTTCCTGGTATTCCGCCTCAGGCTTGGAATCGGCAACCACGCCGGCTCCCGCTTGCACCTGAATTCGCCAGCCTCCCTCGGGATGGGGGCGCACCACCATCGTGCGGATGGTGATCGCAGTGTTGAGAGCGCCTGCCAGATCGACCGACCCATAGACCCCTGAATAGGGACCGCGGGCATCGGGTTCGAGCTCGTTGATCAGTTGCATGGCCCGGATCTTCGGAGCACCGCTGACCGTGCCGGCGGGGAATGCGGCCATCAATAAATCCCAGACGTCGTGCCCGGCGGCCAGGCGGCCCTCCACTTGGCTGACGATGTGCATCACGTGGGAGTAACGCTCGATCACCATCAAGTCCTTGACCTCGACAGAGCCTGGTTGGCAGACGCGGCCAAGGTCATTGCGGCCCAGATCTACCAGCATCACGTGCTCCGCCCGTTCCTTGGGATCGGCCAGCAGATCGGCCTCGAAGTTGCGATCCTCCAGTTCCGAATGGCCTCGGGGACGGGTGCCGGCGATCGGTCGCAGGCTTGCCTTGACCCCTCCCGGGACTGGGTCTGCCTTGACCATCACCTCGGGGCTGGAGCCGATCAGCTGCCAGTCGCCGAAGTCGAAAAAGGCCATATAAGGCGATGGATTCACCATCCTCAGGCTGCGGTAAAGCTCCAGGGGCTTCTGGGGCACGCGGGCCTCGAGGCGCTGGCTGAGCACCAGTTGGAACACATCACCAGCTGCGATGTGGTCGCGTCCCCGCTCCACGGCGGCTTCAAAATCTTCGCGGCTGCGGTTGCTGGTGGTGTGAGGCGAGCTCTGCCCTGTGGGTTGCCAGCGCAGCGGGCGGATCGCCGGCAATGGTGCCGCCATGCGCTCCTCCAGACGCCCAATACGGGCCATGGCGTCATCCCAAGCGGCTTCCGGGCTGGGCGGATTGCTGCCATTGAGGTCGCCGTAGGCCACAGCTGTGATCAGCCGTTTCACCTGATCGAAAATCAAGATGCTGTCCATCAGCATCCAGACCCCATCGGGAGGGGACCCTTCCGGCAGGGGATGCGTGGGAACGGAGGGCTCGATCCAGCGGATCAGTTCGTAACTCCAGATGCCGAACAACTGGCCGATCGACGGAAGCCCCGGGAGGGAACCAGGCTGGTAGGGAGCGAGTGCTTCTCGCAGCACGTCGAATGGATTGCCGCTGAGTTGATCGCAACGGCCATCGCGCCATTGCCGTTGGATCTGGTCATTGCGGACCGTGAGGGTCCAAAGCGGATCGCAGGCCACCACGCTGTAGCGACCGAGGGTTTCTCCTCCCTCGACAGATTCCAACAAAACGCCCGGTGGACGTCCCTCACCCACTTTGAGCCATGTGGTGAGTGGAGTTTCCAGGTCTGCCGGCCAGCTGCGTGCCACGGGGATGAACGTGGCACCAGCGGCAGCGGCCTCAAGGAACGCGGCGCGGTCGGGGCTGAGCATTGAGGGATTGTCGCAGCCCTAACCGACGCTTGTCGACGGGATCAGGCGTCGAACGTATTCCGACCGCTGAACTTGATGTTGGCGGGGTTGGTGTTCTCGCCGATGCGTCGGGGGTTGTGGCCCACCATCTGGCGGCCTTCGTTCACCTTCTCAGGGAACACGCCATCGCTGGGATGCAGGAACTCGGTGTCACCACCAGGGAAGATCCGGTAGATCTTGTAGTCCTCGATCCGGGGCTTGAACTTGGTGCGCAGCTGGGTGCCGAGTGCCAGGCACTGCTCTTTGCGAGCGAAATACATAATGTTTTCGCCTTGGCTCATCATCGCTGCGCCACCCGTAGGCAGTTCAAAAGCCTGCGCGGAAGAGCTGGTCCAGGTGATGGCGTACTTCTCTTCAGTTTCAGCGGCATTCAGAAGTCCACCGGTGCTGCCGATGAACTGGGGGAGCTGACCGTTCAACGCCGTTGCTGTCATGGCTGTCCTCGAAAAATCGGCATGCCGTTACGGCTGGAAAGTAGCACCGTGATTCGGCCCTGATCCCCTGTGCCGTCAGCAAGCTTCACACCCGTCAACATTGTCATGCGACCGGGAAGAACACCGTCAGCCCGCGGTCCCGTTGCTGAATCAGTCGTCCCCCCAGGCTGGCCAGGAGTCGCCGGGTGGCCCCCTGGCTGAGTTGCAGGCTGCCGGTGCCTGGATTCCAGCTCAGCACCGGCCCCAGCTCTGCGGTGCGTTCGGCTGTGCTGTCGGTGGCGCCTCCATTGCGCACCTGGCCGCGGAGATGCAGCTTGAGACGCGCTCCAGCTGGCCGCAATTGGATCAATAACTGGGCACCATCGGGAAGGCCGCGGCTGCTGCGGTCGATCAAGCCACCCAGCATGGGTTCAAGCCGTCCGGGATCACTCAGCACCGCCGGCAAATTGGCGCTCAGATCGAGTTGCAGTGTGATGCCACGCCGCTGCAATTGCTGCTCCCAGCCTGGGGTCAGCTCTTCAAGCATGCGCCCCAGATCGGTGCGAGCGAGGCCTCCGGCTGGAGGGGGTTGGCGTTGCAGCTCTGCGGCATGGAAGATCAGCCCGAAGCGATCGATCTGCTCGGTGCATTCGCTGTCAATCTGTTGAAGGCGGCTCATCACCACGGCTGGCAGGTCTTTGCGGCGCAACAGGGATCGGATCAGGGTGCGAATGGTGGCGAGGGGTGTGCGGACTTCGTGGGTGATCGCTTCCAGTAACGACAGCTCCGCTTCGGCAGGATCGTTGGTGGTGTCTGCCTCCCGAACGGTCTGAAGCGTCAGGCTGGGAGCCATGCAGGCCAGGCGTTCCGCCAGGCCTGGCCAGAATCGCTGCCCGAATTGTTCGCTGCTTTGCAGCGGGCCGAGTGCCCCGATGGCGCGGCGCAGGGCCATGGCTTGGTCAGGTGCCTGATCCTGCAGGCGTTGATCGAGCATGGCCAGCAGGGCTCCCAGGGTTTCCGGGTCGGAGCGCATCAGTAGTTGACGCCGGTCGCTGTCTCCATGCAGCGCCAAGGCCACCTGGCGCTCCGCGGTGATCACGAGCAGCAGCGGATCAAGGCCATCGCTGTCCAGCAGGGACAGGCGTTGATAGGGGCTGCTTGTTGTGCTGTTGTGATCGGCACGACTCAAGCGATCCGGTGGCAGCAGGGTGCTGGGCCTACCTGTATCCAACTGGAGTTGATCTGGGGTCCAAACCCACCCCTCGAATCCAGCTAGCAGGGCGGGGTCGTAGAGCGCAGGTAGGGGGGCTGCGATCCAGACACCTCGCGGAGGCGTCTTGGTACTAGCAGGCAGCAACTCGGCCTGAATCGTTTCCAGCGCTGCCCACCACAGTCTGCGGGCGGTGGCATCGTCGACGCGTCCGGTGTCCAGCCCTTCAGCCATGCGGGCTTGGAGGGTCTGCAGCGTGATCGTGGTGCTCACCGCAACTGCTGGATGCGGCTGCGACGTGCAACCGAGAGGCAAAGGCCAAGGGCAATGAAGTTGACGACCATCGCCGAGCGGCCGTAGCTCATGAATGGCAGTGGGATCCCCGTCACAGGGCCAAGGCCGATGGTCATAAAGATGTTCACCACCACCTGAAACATCACCATGGTGGCCACTCCGATCACAACGAGGGATTCGAAGTCGCTGCGCGCGCGGTTGCCCACCTGAACAAAGCGAGTCATCAGCGCTGCGAACCCCAGAACCACGAGCACCGTGCCGATGTAACCGGTTTCCTCGCCGAGAGCGCTGAAGATGAAGTCCGTGTGCTGCTCAGGGATGAAGCGCAGTTTGGTGAGCTGGCCCTCAAGGAGGCCTGTGCCGAACCAGCCTCCAGAGCCGATCCCTACCGTGCTCTGGAGCAGGTGATAGCCGCCGCCAAGCGGGTCTTTGCTTGGGTCGAGGAACAGCACCAGTCGGTCGCGCTGGTAATCCTTCAGGCCATGCATCCAAAGCCAAGGCGTCACGAGCGCCACTCCCCCCTGGATGGTCAGGACGGCGACCGTGGCCAGGCGCTTCCAGGGCAGGGAGCGATAGGCGATCACCATCATTAGGGGCACCCAAAGCGCGAGAGCCCAGGGAATCATTCCTGCCAGAAGGGCCGTTCCCAGTGGGGCCAACAGCAGGACGAGCCATTCGAAGGGCATTCCTGACCAGTAGAGCATCGTCAGCAGCAGGGCCCCGAACACCAACGACGTGCCCAGATCAGGCTGGATGAACACCAGTGCCCAGGGAATGGAAATCACGCCCAGGGGGCGTAGGAGATCCACCGGTCGCTCCACCGGATAGCGGTCGAGCACGGCGGCGAGCAAAAGAATGGCCGAGAGCTTGGCGAATTCCGAGGGCTGGACATTGACCCCAGCGATGCTGATCCAGCGCTGGGCACCGAGGGCGGAGGTGCCGATGGCTCGCACCGCGATCAGGCTGATCACGGTGGCGATGTAGATGGGCACGAGCAGCGGTTTCAGTCGCTCCAACCGAAGATTGGCCAGTGCCAAAGCAATCAGGACGCCGATGCCAGCAGTGATTGGATGCTGAAACCAATCGGCGTAGTCGGCTTGGCGTTGGGTGCTCAGGATCAGCAGACTTGACACCCCCACCATGGCCAGGGGCACGCCCCAGAGCACCAGCTCGAAGTCGTTCCGGCGACGCAGAGAGGAGCCCGTTCGGGTGTGAAGACTCTGTCGACGTCGTCGAAGACCCCCGAGCATGGTTAAGCAGTGGCTCCAACCATCGTGGTGACGTGTTGAGCAAGCTGCTGGAAGCTCGCTGCACTTGCTGAATCGGGCTGGCTGATCACGATCGGACTGCCCTGGTCTCCTCCGGTGAGGACCGGCATCTCGAGAGGCACCTGAGCCAGAAGCGTGGTCTCGAATTCATCAGCCAATGTTTGTCCGCCCCCTTCGCCGAACAGCGCATACCGCTTCTCGGGCTGATCGGGTGGGATGAAAGCGCTCATGTTCTCGACCACGCCGAGCACGGGAATCGACATCTGCCGGAACATGGCGAGGCCGCGACGGGCGTCCTGCAGGGCGACTTGTTGCGGCGTGGTCACGATCACGACGCCAGCCATGGGTACGGCTTGGGCCAGCGAGAGTTGGGCGTCACCAGTGCCGGGGGGGAGGTCGACCACGAGCACATCGCGTTCACCCCAGGTGACCTGATACAGGAACTGACGAATGATGCCGTTCAGCATCGGTCCGCGCCAGATCACCGGTTGATCAGGGTCAATCAGCAGTCCCATCGAGACCATGGCCACCCCACAGCTTTCGATGGGATTCATCCGTTGTTCGCTGCCGCTGCCCTCCACTTCAGGCGTGCGATCGGCAACGCCCAGCATCGTGGGGGCATTGGGTCCATAGATGTCGGCATCGAGAAGCCCAACTCGCAGTCCCTGACGGGCCAGTGCACAGGCCAGGTTCACGGCGACGGTGCTCTTGCCCACGCCGCCCTTGCCACTGCTGACGGCGATCACCTGCTTCACGCCGGGTATCGGTTGACGTTCCGCCACCTGGCCGTGGCCTGCCTGGCCGATGCCCCCGTGTTGATGATTGCCCTGCTGCTGGGCGGGAGTGCCCAGTTCGATCTGCACATCATCGATGCCATCGATCTGGAGCAACCGCTCGCGACTCTCCTGGGCGATGCGTTCCCGCTGACCCTGGGCAAAGCTCGGCAGGTTCAGGCGAATGACAGCTCGCGGTGGTGCAACACGGATGTTGTCGATCCAGCCCAGATCGAGAGCCGGGCGTCCAGTTCCGGCATCCAAAATCTGCGTCAGCGCTGTGGTGGCCTGCTCTGCGGTCGCCATGAAACCCGTGCGTTGAGCGGGATCCTAGGTGTGGGCTCCCGTGACAGTCCTTCACGGGCTCTTGTCGGGAGACGGCACGGGCTGAAATGGTTCCTGTCAGTACCTGCAGCAATTGATCCATGGTTCGTTCACTGCTGAGGCGCCTGAAGGGTTCGTCCTCCTCCGCCCCCAGTGCAGCGTCCGGCAGTGGCGCTGCAGCACCGATGTCTCCACCCCCAGCTGATTCCAGGGAACGGGCTCGTGCTCTGGTGATGGGTCTCCAGGACGAGATCTGTGCAGGTCTGGAGGCGCTGGATGGCGTGGGCCGCTTCCAGGAGGAAAGCTGGGATCGCCCCGAGGGTGGTGGTGGCCGCTCGCGTGTGATGCGCGAGGGGCGCATTTTTGAACAAGGGGGCGTGAACTTTTCGGAGGTTCACGGCCAGGAGTTGCCTCCTTCCATCCTCAAGCAGCGTCCTGAAGCGAAGGGGCATCCCTGGTTCGCCACAGGGACCTCGATGGTGTTGCACCCCCGCAACCCCTACGTGCCCACAGTGCACCTCAATTACCGCTACTTCGAGGCAGGACCGGTGTGGTGGTTCGGCGGTGGTGCCGATCTCACGCCGTTCTATCCCTTCCTCGAAGACGCCCGTCATTTTCATCGCACCCATAAGCAGGCGTGTGATTCGGTGAGCACCGACCTGTATCCGGTGTTCAAACCCTGGTGCGATGAGTATTTCTTCCTCAAACACCGCAATGAAACCCGCGGTGTGGGCGGAATTTTTTACGACTATCAGGACGGCAACGGTCAGCTCTACAAGGGCCAGAACCCCGCAGGACCTGCTGCGGAAGTCGCCAAGGCCACTGGGTCTCGCCCCCTCAACTGGGAACAGCTCCATGACTTGGCCAAGGCCTGTGGTCAGGGATTCCTGCCGGCCTACACCCCGATCGTGGAGAAGCGCCATCCTCTGGCCTATGGCGAACGGGAGCGTCAGTTTCAGCTCTACCGCCGTGGCCGTTACGTGGAGTTCAACCTGGTCTGGGACCGCGGCACGATCTTCGGGCTGCAGACCAACGGCCGCACTGAGTCAATCCTGATGTCATTGCCACCCCTGGCGCGCTGGGAGTACGGCTTCACTCCAGAAGAGGGGTCGCGGGAGGCTTTGCTCACCGACGTGTTCACCCGTCCTCAGAACTGGTTTGAGGATCCTTCTCTGGAGGAGCGTTGTCGTCCCCATCAGGCGGTGAACTGACCTCTAGAGGGGGTGCTGGCGGCAGTCCATTGAGAATGGCTTCAGTGACCCGTCGGGCAATCGCATCGAGCGTTGCCTGACGGGTGCTGGGGTCACGCAGTCTTGTCTCCAGACGGCCTTCAAGCTTGCCGATCTCCAGGATGCCGATGCCGCGCTTCGGGGCTCCGAGGCCTCCGCGGAACATCAGCGGGTAACGCCCGAAACTGGCCGCCAGGCTTTCGTCGATCGTGCTGGGATGGCGGCGAATGGCAGGAATTAATCCGGATCCATACCCATCACGGCCGTAGGCATCGAAGTGAATTTCGAGCGCATAGCCGCCACTGGCCACATGCTTCTTGCCCACTGACCAATTGGTGCTGGGGTGATTGCCGTTGGCAATGGTGAGCACCGGTGGGGTGTAGGCCCTGATGTTGAGGCCGCGGCGGAGTCCGTGCTCCACCACCGCATCGCGCACCTTCAGATTCCAATAGAGCTCGTCACGCATGCGTGGATCCATGGGTGTCGCGCCATGGAGGTCAACGGCGGCACCGGAGGTGCCGGACCCCTGCATCCTCTGAGAGTCGGCGTGGCCGGCCAGCATCAGAATTGAGATGGCTCTGTTGGGGAGCTTTTCTCCTTTCCAGTGGGCCTTCAACTGCACTCTCGGGCCCAGCAACGGGTCGGTGCTTGGGGGGCTGGGAGCTTCTGCCGCAGTGGCCAATCCGAGTGTGGCAGTCACCAGTGCTCCGGCAGCCAAGGCCATGGACAGCCGGCGACGGGAGATGGGGATGCGCCGGGAAATCGGCATAGGAGTTTCAGATGGGAGACGACAGCAGCGAGCCATCGCTGGCGAGGTCGAGGGGGCCTGCCAGCTCGAGTTCGAGGGCAATCAGTTCGTCGCGATGGGCGCGAAGGCGAATGGTGCTCCCGCTGGTTTGACCGTCAGGGTTCATCAAGCGGATCTCCACCGCTTCCTGACGTTCAGCGCGCTTGCGGTAGATCACACCGGCCAGGGGGCCGAGCAGGGCAAGCAAAATCGGCCACCAATGAAGGGACGGCTGCATCTGCCGAACGACCAGGCCAAGGCTTCCGGCACCCACGGTCCCCAGAAGTGACAAGAGCACAGCCAGAGGTGTGCTGGCCGCCACCCGGCCCTGGAATCGCAGCACTTGGCGTTCTGCATCGCCGCCCTGGGGTGACCAGCCCCGTTGTTCCAGCCAGGAGCTCAACCCTTCGAGAACTTCCAGGGGGGGTCTCGGTGAGGCCACGTCCACCACTGTGGTGCGGTCCTTGCTGGCGGCCCTCAGAAAGAAGACCAGGCCAATGGCCAGCAAGAGGGTGAGAAGGAGGGTGGAGGTCTGGAAGGAAGGCATCCGCTGGCCACGGGGCTTGGCTGCCTATCCGTTTTAAGTCGCCACGGGTTTAAGTCGCTACGGGGGCGTTCCTGCTGCCACTCAGGTCGCTGAGCCAGTGTTGCCAAGGCTTCATCAGTTTCTGGGCTTCAGGGCGAGAGGCGCTCTCCAGGTGCAACATGCGTCGCGGTCGGCCGCGGCTTGGGCAACGTTTGCTGTAACGGGCCAGCATGCCTTGGCTCTCGAGGAAGTCGAGGGCCTGGTGCAACACGGTCTCTGAGAGCCGCAGTTTGGGGTGTTCCGTTTCGAGGCGTTGCAGTAGGCCCGAGGGGTAGCTGTCGCTCTCCAGGAGGCAATCGAGCACCCAGCAGACCGCGAGTTCAAGGTCCAGGAAGCGCGGTGGTGGTTGGCGGAAATAGCGCTCGATATCGGCCAGGCAGGCCCGGGGTGGCTTACGGCGGCTGTGCACGGGAACCCTGTGTCTCATTTTTGTCTATCTCGGTCTTGTTTTGATTTTCAAGTCTTTGAGAAAAAGTCTTGCGCCCCTTGGGTGGTCAGAGTGGGCTGATCGATGTTTGTCCTGCGATCCCGATGGCTGATGCCGCCTCTGCGCCCCGCGAGTTCGCTGTTTTTGATGGTGATCTGGATGCTGCCTGGGCCGAGCGCTATGGCCATGCCAAAGCTCTGGCCGTCGACACCGAAGCGATGGGGTTGATCCATGGGCGTGATCGCCTCTGTCTGGTTCAGATCTGTGACCCCGACGACCATGTCGCCTGTGTGCGTATTGGCTTGGGGCAGACCGAGGCTCCCCGTCTGCAGGCGTTGATGGAGTCAGAAGCCGTGGAGAAGGTGTTTCATTTCGCCCGGTTCGATGTCGCTGCCCTTGCCAGTGGCTTGGGGATTGCGGTGAATCCGATCTTCTGCACCAAGGTTGCGAGCCGCCTGGCCCGCACCTACACCCCGCGTCATGGCCTCAAGGACCTTGTGATGGAGCTGGTCGGAGTTGAGCTGGACAAGCAAGCCCAGAGCAGTGACTGGGGTCGGGTGGATGAGCTGACCGAGGCGCAATTGGCCTATGCCGCTAACGATGCCCGCTATTTGCTGCCGGCCCGTGACCGTCTGGAGTCAATGCTGCGGCGGGAAGGACGCTGGGACTTGGCAACGCGTTGCTTCCCCTGCATTCCGGTGATCGCTGAGTTGGATCGCCTGCGTTTCAACCAGGTGTTCGAGCACTGAAACGCCAGCGTTCAGTCGATTGGAGGACTGATCCGTTCAGTCTTCCAGCATGAAGTTTTCGTCTTCAGGGCTGGCGACGAGCAGGGCATCGAGGTTGGTGGATGCTGCTCCCTCGCTGGCGTTTTGCTCCTCGCGGGTCTCATCGATCAGTTGGGTGGCGATCCGCATGCGGGCTCCCACGTCCCGAAGGCCTTCCTTGGCGGCGGCCATCTCCACTCGGCGTCGTGCTGCTGCCTGACTGACGCCAAGGCGACGGGCCAGTTCGGCGCAGAGCCTCAGGTAGTCATGGTCCTGGATGCCGGCCATGGAGATGCGCAGTGGTCTCGCCAGTATCCGCGATCAAGCGCTCCACCACCAGCTGCGCCAGTGCTCGACTGCCTCCGGCACGTCCCATCCGCTGGCGACCGATGGTGCCGAGCTGATGCCGCAGGTTGGGGTCGGCGAGCAAGACGTGCAGGTGACGGCGCAGGGCTTCTGCTGATGGGCAGGTGCGCACCGAGCCTCCCAGCAGGCGGCTTTGGCGTTCAGCGAAGCCACGGGTGAACTGGGGACCCGGTCCTGGCAGCGATAACGCTGGGATGCCAAGGCCCACCAGTTGTTCGGTGGCCGTTCCGGCCGTCGCGAGTCCGACTTCGGCCCAACTGGCCCAGCGGCTGAATCGACCGCTGCCCAGCAACAGCATTTGCACACCATTGACCCAGCAGGCCTGGGCATCCAGGCTGTCCGCTGGCGGTGGGCAGGGGCGGAATCCCAGGCGCTGAAGCAGGGGCTCCAGGGCCTGGGCAGACGGCTGAGAGCCCGTTGCCATTAACAAGGTGAGTGGCACGTTGCTTTCGAAGCCCTCCAGGCTGCGCAGCAACCGCTCCGCGTTGGTCAGCGCTTCTGGCATACGGCTGCCGCAGAGCAGCAGGATCCGTCTGCATCGTTCGAGTGCTGCAGGTGGTTGGCTGGGAGCGAAGCCATCCATCATTGGGTTCCCCGGTGCCAGGGCCTGGACGCCGTGGCGCCTTAACCCTCGCGCTGTGAGGCGGTCACGCATGGCCACGAGACGGCACCGAGACCCTTGCATCACGGCCCATTCCCAGGGGTCCCATTCGCTGCCTTTCAAGCGGTGATAGAGGTCGCTGAGGTGGTTGCCCGGGCCGCTGCTCCAGGTGTAGTCGCTTTTTGGTGTTCCCACGAACCCGAATGGTTGCCCGCTGCTCCAGGCCATCAGCAATGGGAGCAGATCCCCGACGGCCAACACGGCATCGACGCTTTTGCCGTGACGTCGCAGACAGCGCCACTGCCGCCAGGAGAGCAGGGGAAGTCCCGCCACCAGATCGGCAATGAACCCCCGGGCGCTTTGATTGCTGAACCCCCCACTCGGTAGCTGTGCGTTGGGGCCGATCAGTCGCAGCCATCCCTGCTGCACCGGCAAGGTGAAGGCTTTGCCTTCGCCGACGAGAGGCAAGACGACCAGGGGAAGTCTTGGCTGGAGGCTGTGGAGCGCCTCGAGAATGCGCAGGGCGATCAGGTCTTCACCGTGGCCGTTGCAAACCACCAGGAGCCCCCCACTGCGCTCGCTGATACGATCCGCTGGTGGAAACGCAGTTTCCCCGGCGGCGGCATGGCCAAGTGGTAAGGCAGAGGATTGCAAATCCTTTATCCCCAGTTCGAATCTGGGTGCCGCCTTCTGAATCCTGAGGGATCTTTCTTCATCTCCATCACTGTTCTGCAGGCTCACGTCAGCTTGCGCACTTGAATAGAGAGCTGCTCGATCGTCTCACGGAGCCAGGGGCGTGAATCTGACTCGTGCATCACAGCTTGGCCTCAGCGCGGAGGCTCAGGCCATTGCTCAGCTGAGCCTGGCATTGCACCCGTGCACGGTTGATCTTGCAGGTCCCTTTGGCGGGCCAAGCCCGGGGTAACCCTTCTGCAATGCCGAGGCCGTTGGATAACGCCTCAGCGGCTCCCATCACCGGTCCTTCCCAGGGGATGGCACTCAGTTGGCAGAGGCCGTTCATGCAGGTGATTGGCAGTTCCTGCCCCGAATCTGTCGCCACAAACGTGAGCATTCGTGTGATGCCCTTTCTGCTGTCAGGTCCGATGAATCGCACCCGCAACACAGTGTCAGTCTTGCGATCCAGCTGAATCCGATCACAGCGGTGTTCTGTGCCTGCCACGGCCATGCTGTTGCACTCGGCCGTGGTGCGTTGCAAGCGTCCGATCGTTGGACTGGGGTTGCTTGCTGCGATTCCCGCGTGGGTCAGCAACACTCCTGTTCCCAGGATCTGGGCCGTCAGGGTGACCCATCGGCGATCTATGGCTGTTGTCCCCACCATTGCCAACGGACGAATTCAGTCGTCATTTCAATACTCACTGTCGGCCACACAAATGCCCTGGCAGCGGATCCCATTGTCTGCGGTGCGCTTGCAATGGGGGCAGAGCACTGGTGAGGAGGGTTCAGACGGTTGTTGTCCGGGTGCTGGTGTCGTTGTCGGATGGGAACTGGAAGGTTGGTCGTGCTCTCGGGACATCTCGCTTTGAAGCGCTGCTGCGCGGCTTCCTGTTCGTCAGGCGATCATGGCGGCCAGCGGGGAAGAACGGTGTGACCGGAATCGGCTTCGGCACCTGGTCGTGGGGCAATCAGTTGCTTTGGGGCTATGACCCTGATCAGGACGACCCTGAGCTCGCCCAGACACTCCAGGTGGCGGTGCAAGGGGGCCTGTCGTTGGTGGATACGGCTGATTCCTATGGCACGGGTCGCTTCAACGGCCGAAGTGAGTTCTTGCTGGGAGAGATCCTCCGAGCCATCGATCCCGCCCAGCGGTCCCGTCTCACGGTGGCCACCAAATTGGCGCCGTTCCCTTGGCGGCTCGGACGGAGGGGGTTCGATCGGGCGTTTGAGGCCAGTCAGGAGCGCCTCGCTGGCCAGCTTCAGAGGGTGCAGTTGCACTGGAGTACGGCGCGTTATGCCCCTTGGCAGGAGGGGCCGTTGCTGGATGGTCTGGCCGACCTTGTTGAGCAGGGGCGTGTGGCTGAATTGGGCGTGTCGAATCTGGGCCCGAAGCGATTGCGGGCTCTGCACGCTCGGTTGGCTGCGCGAGGCGTGCCCTTGCGCAGCGTGCAGGTGCAGTTGTCGTTGCTCGCACCTGACGCGATTCAGTCCGCAGGTCTGAAGTCCGTCTGTGCGGAGTTGGGGATTGATCTACTGGCCTATAGCCCTTTGGCTCTCGGCGTGCTGGCTGTGGCGCCTGGGGCGACTCCGCCGGCTTGCACACCACTGCGCAGCCGTCTGTTCCGTCGTCTGTTGCCGGCGAGTGATTCCTTGCGCCAGTGCATGGCCTCGATTGCCGCGGATCGTCAGGTGTCTCAGGTTCAGGTGGCCCTCAACTGGTGTCGCTCCCATGGGGCCATGCCCTTGCCTGGACTGCGGCGCGTTCACCAGGCCAGGGATGCAGTGGCCGCACTGGCCTGGAGGCTCAGCGATGGGGAGCGTGAGGAACTCGATGCGCTTGCCCTGGCTGGGCGGACCAGGATGCCCGCCAATCCATTCATGAGCGCCTAGCTAGACCGCCTCTCCGGGTTCAGGATCAGGACTGACCACCACGGGAAGGGTGGAGGTGGGGTGGGGCAGCGCGACCACTTTCACAGGTCCCGAGGGAAGCGGTGCGGGTTCTTCGGTTTCCTCGCGTTGCTGTTCACAGGCTGCCAATGCTTCCTGCAGAAGGGAATCAAAGGTGGCGCCAGGGAGGCGATGACGGGCGATCTCCAGGAAGGTGCGGGGCAGCGACTCATTGGCTGCGTTGCGCACTGCGGGGTTGTTGCGCCGGTGTTCCTGCTCATCGTGGATGGCCCGCAAAAAGCGATGGGTGACATCGCGTTTGGTGCAGGCCTTGATCAGGGTGTCGCGTTCGGGTTGTGCGATCGAGGATCCAGCCTCCAGCTCGCTGATCCGCCGTTCAAGGCTGGCCAGTACCTCCTCGGCTTCCTTGCTGATGTGGGTCAGCTGGCCATCGGAGAGATGGGGCATGTCGGCCACAAAGACCTTGCCGTGATCCTTGAGGGCCAGGAATGTGGGCCGGGGACCCTGCCGGCTGGTGTGGCCGCGATCGTGATTGGAAATAACGGGGCGACGCGGCGGAACCGGTCCCGCAGACGAACGTCTGCGGGTGGTGCGCTGGGGTTTATCGAAAGGCATTCAACTAAGGAGATGTAACGGCGCGGATGTTGCGAAGGCGACGCAACAAAGCTTCGAAGTGATGTTACGGCGATTCGCTGGTCGAGCTGGCCAGTTGAAACGTCGTTTGATCTGGCGGGCTGGGTGGGATCAGGCAGGCAGCCCGTCCACCCCATCCGTTGTGGTCGAGGGTGCTGGCTGCACGTCGCCGATCTGCCAGGCGGGGAGCTTCAGCGACTGACAAAGCGAGAGGGCCTGGGGAACGGCATGGTCCGGCAGCACCAGACAGAAGCCAATGCCCATGTTGAAGGTGTGCCAAAGATCTCTTTCGGGAATCTCGCCGTGGTGCTGAAGCCAGGTGAATAGTTCCGGACGGGTCCAGTTGGTGGGAGAGATGCGTGCTCGGAGCCCTTCGGGTAGGCAGCGGGGGAGGTTTTCAGGAATGCCTCCGCCGGTGATGTGGGCCATCCCGTGAATCGGTAGCTGGGCGGCCAGCAAGGACTTCACCAGTTCGCCATACAGCTGTGTGGGGGCGAGCAGGGCATCAACGAGCGGGAGTCGCTCTGGGCCAAAGGTGGTGCTGGCGTCGGCGTTGGCCATGGCCAGAACCCTGCGCACAAGGCTGAAGCCATTGCTGTGCACGCCGTTGCTGGCGATGCCAATGATCTGATCACCGGCTTGGATCGTCCGGCCATCAATCACCTCGTCTTCTTCGACCACGGCAACGCAGAAGCCTGCGAGGTCATAGCGACCTGCTGGGTAAAACCCAGGCATTTCCGCTGTTTCACCACCGAGGAGAGAGCAGCCACTTTGGCGGCATCCATCCGCAATCCCCTCCACGACCTGCGCCATGGCCTCGGGGCTCAGGGCGCCGGTGGCCATGTAATCGAGAAAGAACAGGGGGGCGGCCCCAGACGTGATCACGTCGTTGACGCACATCGCCACCAGGTCGATGCCCACGTTGTGATGTTTGCCGTGGTCTTGGGCCAACTCAAGCTTGGTGCCCACGCCGTCCGTGCCGGACACGAGAAGGGGCCTGCGCATGCCGGCAGGAAGGCGCATCATCCCCCCAAATCCTCCAAGGCCGCCCACGACCTCAGGGCGAAAGGTCGCTTCCACGCTTGAGCGAATCCTTCCCACGAAGGCCCGTCCAGCCTCTACATCCACTCCGGCGGTTTTGTAATCCATGTCGGACGCGGGTCAGTCCCGATTCGCGCTTGTTCTGATCCTCTCTCCCCGCGGGTCCTGTGCCAATTGGCCGCTTGTCCATCCATTCAATAAGTGCCCCTTCTCTGAGGGATCAGCTCGTCTGATTGAAGTTGGCGGTCTGAGGGTCTTGCCACGCCAGTTCAGTGCAGGTATTCCAGCGATCAATCCTCGATCGCGATCCGGGTCTACTGCGTCGGGAGAGGCTGTTCGGCTCGGCGAATTCTCCTTACGGTTCGCGAGATCTTTAATGCGCTAAGGCTGTTTCCTTGTTGATTCGGTTCTGAATCAACTGATCGACGCCATGGGTTTCCAAGCGTTTCCCAACTCGATCACCGGGACAGTCGCCCGGCATGCGTTCACCTTTCTCTCTTCTGCTCCTCGCTGGGCTTGCCTCCAGTGGCATTGCCCTTCTTCCTGTCCTGGCCCGTGAGCTGGAATCCGACACCGTGCGTGAATCGCTCGATTCGGTGTTGGCTCAGCCCCTGGATCCTTTCGGTACAACCCCGGTCAATGAGGCCGACTCCGGAAATGCCAAGGCTGAAGGACAGGAGCCTGACTCCATTGAGTCTCCTGAAAACACAACAGAAGACACAGCAGTTGCGCCTCAACCGGTGCTATCCCCGACTCCTCCCATTCCACAGCCGAGTGTGATTTCGGTGAGCACTGGTGAAGCCAGTTGGTACGGCCCCGGCTTCTACGGCAATCGCACCGCCAACGGTGAAGTGTTCAGACCCGGAACCCTCACCGCTGCCCATCGGACCCTGCCATTCGGCACCAAGGTTCGCGTCACCAATCTTTGGAACGGTCGATCGACCGTTGTTCGCATCAACGACCGGGGCCCGTTCCATGGTCGCCGGGTGATTGACCTGGCCCACGGCGCAGCAAATCAACTGGGCCTCGTGGCCAGTGGCATCGCTCAGGTTCGCCTTGAGGTGCTTCGCTGACCGTTCAGGTTCTCAGAACACTCTCTGAGCTGCAGCATTGGCGCGCTCAGCAGGCCAGGCCGGTGCATTTCGTTCCCACCATGGGCGGTCTGCACCAAGGCCATGGCCGCTTGATGGTCCATGCCCGTGCTGTGAGTACCGATCCTTCTGCGGTGCTAGCCAGTGTCTACGTCAATCCTCTCCAGTTCGGCGCTGGTGAGGATTTCGAGCAGTATCCCAGGGATCTCGACGCCGACTGCCTCGTGGCCGCTCAGGCTGGCGTCGATGCGCTCTGGTGTCCGACGGATGCGCAGATTTATCCCGATGGATCCGCACAAGTGTTTCGCCTGCAGGTCCCGCAGAGCCTGCAGCAATATCTGTGTGGTGCGAGTCGCCCAGGGCATTTCGATGGTGTCGCCACGGTGGTGACCCGGTTGCTGTCACTCGTTCGCCCCTCGGTGCTGGTGCTGGGAGAGAAGGATTGGCAACAGCTCACGATCCTTCGCCACCTGGTGAAGGCTCTTGGCCTGCCTGTGCGGGTGATGGGCTGTCCCACGGTGCGGGAACCGGACGGGTTGGCCAGCAGCTCGCGCAATCGTTATCTCACGCCGAACCAGCGAGATCAGGCCGCAGCCTTGCCTCGTCTTTTGCAACAGGAGGCTGCCGCTGTTCAACGCGGATCCCGCGAGGTGAATACGGCAGCTTTGATGACCGCCCTGACTTCGGCGGGGTTTGAAGTGGACTATGTAGAGGTGGTGGATCCCCGCACGTTGCAACCCGCTGCAGCCGATCAAACCTGTCGGTTGCTGGCTGTGGCTGCGCGATGCGGGGCCACCCGTCTGATTGATCACACCGTTCTGATGACCCGTTCGCCCATCGTCGCCATCGACGGCCCTGCCGGTGCTGGTAAGAGCACTGTGACCCGCGCCTTTGCGGAGCGGATGGGGCTCCTATACCTCGATACGGGGGCGATGTATCGCGCGGTGACCTGGTGGGTGTTGGAGCAGGGGCTTGATCCTGCTGATGCAGCGGCTGTGGAGCCCTGCCTTCAGGGGTTGGAGGTGGAGCTTGATCCTCTCCGCGATGGCGTGCAAGCCGTGCGTGTGAACGGCAATGACGTCACCGAAGTGATCCGTGATCCTCGGGTGACGGCCAAGGTGTCGGTGGTGGCCGCCCATGCCTGCGTTCGGGCTTTACTGACAGCGCAGCAGCAGCGGATGGGCCAGAGGGGCGGGCTTGTGGCGGAAGGAAGGGACATCGGCACGGCGGTGTTCCCCAATGCGGAGTTGAAGGTGTTTCTGACTGCCACACCCGCTGAGCGGGCCCGCCGCAGGGCATTGGATCTGGAGCGTCGTGGATTCGAAGTTCCAGCCCTCAACGAGCTGGAGGCTCAGATTGTTGAGCGTGATCATCTCGACAGCACCCGTGAGGTGGCTCCCCTGGTGCAAGCCCATGACGCGACGGAAGTGATTACCGACGGCATGGCGATTGAGGCGGTGATCGATGCCCTCGAGGATCTCTTTCGCCTCAAAGTGCCCGCAGAAGCTTGGCCCCGCCCTAGCGCTTGATCTGGGGCTTGATCTCTTCAATCAGTCCGGAGCAGGCATCCTCGAGCAGGTCGAGCACGTGCTCAAAACCCTGCTCCCCACCGTAATAGGGATCCGGCACATCCTCGAGTCGGGTTGAGCGGGCGTAACTGAGCATCGGCCGAATGGTTGCCGTGGCGTTCGTTCCCGCTTCCTTGGCCAGGCTGCGCACGTTGCGCAGGTTGTCGCTGTCCATGGTCAGCACCAGATCGAAGCGTCTGAAGTCATCCAATTCGATCTGCCTGGCGCGGCTCGGGAGGTGAATGCCACGACGTTCGGCAGCGGCACGCATGCGTGGGTCGGCCTTGTTGCCCACGTGCCAGCTGCCGGTACCTGCGGAGTCAACGACGAAGTGATCCGAAAGGCCTTGCTCTTTGAGTAGATGCAAAAACACTCCTTCTGCAGCCGGTGACCGGCAGATGTTGCCCAGGCAAACAAACAGCAGTTTCTGTGTCATCCGTTGGAGACCCGTCGAAGAGCGAGGAGCGCACGGGCACGCACCACCTTCACATCTTCGCTGTTGCGACTCAGCATCTGGAGGGCTGTTGTGGCTGTGTTGATTTGCGCCGTTGTGCAGTCTTTTTCCAGCAATCGACGCTCTAACCCAACGGCAACGGCGTAGCGCACAATCCATTCCCCATCCGCGGTGGCTTGGATCAGGCCTTGAAGGCAGCGCTCCCGTTCCGTCTCTGCTTGTGGGGAATCGCTGAGTTGCAAGTTCCCTAATCCACAGGCCGCGGCACGCCGCACGCTTGGGCCAATATCCGTCGCGAGTGCCCGCTCGAGGACGGGGAGGCCGCGGCGATCGGCGATGCCTGCCAGTGCTCGTACGGACCAGGCCCTGGCCCCGTAGTTGTAGCCATCGAGATTGCCCAAGATTGTGTCGACCACGGGCTCGCCGATGGCGATCAGGCCATCGACTGCTGCCACTGCAGCACCGGGGTTGTTGAAACCAAGGATTTCAAGCAGGCAGCGGGCACTGCTGGGGTGCCCTGTGGCGGCAAGCGCTTCGGTCGCTGCCAGGAGATCGTCGGCGCTGTCGGCTTGTTCAACAGCGGTGATCAATGCCTGAAGGTCGGAGGGGATCGTCATCACTCAGAGCAGGGAATCCATGGCATCGAGGATGGCTTCGTCCACTGCGTCGTCTTCGGCAGTTTCAGCCAACCCCCGCAGGGCAATCAGTTTGAGGCTGTTTTCGGCCAGGGTGTTGGAGATGGCAGTGAGCGCTGGTCGCCACCCGGTCGCACCAAGATCCATGAGGGCTGCGCGGCGCACCTGCAGTTGATCGTGCTGGAGTAAATCCACCATGGCGTCCCCCCACTGCGCCTCGTTGGTGAGTTGGAGCAGGGCACGGCACGCTGAGCTACGCACCACTGGACGTTCGTGTGTCAGGAAAGGCCTAAGAACATCGAGCACCTGCGGTGTGTTGATGCCGATATCGCCAAGGGCCTCCAGCAATGCATCGCAGGGTTCTTTCATGCGAGGACTGCCGTCTTCTCTTGCTCCTGCAACCTCGGGGCCACTGGAGAGGCGATCGATCAATAGCGGAATCGCTGCTTCTGCCTTTAGCTGTCCAAGGGCTCGCGCTGCGGCCTCGCGCAACCCATGATCATCATCATTCAAGGTGGCCAGCAGGTCTGGGATCGCCGAATGCGCGACGTCACCGAGTTTTCCCAACGCTCGTGCAGCATTCCGGGCGACAGCGTTCTCTTCCACTTCATCGCCGAGTTGACGGGCGCGTCGCTGCCGTAGCGCTTCTTTCAACAACTGCACCGCTTCAGCGCTTTGGGTGCGGTTGCGTCCTAACCACCAGGCTGCGTAGTACTGCCCCGATGGATCGGCTCCATTCCGTAGGCGTCGCAGGGCTTCGGCTTCATCAATGGGATCGCCATTCCAGGCCTGCGATGGCTCTTGGCCTGCATGCATTGCGGCAAACGATTTTCGGAGTTCTTGATGCTGCCATCGCAGGCATAAAAAAAGGCCTCCCGATGGGAGGCCAGCTGCAGATCGACAACGATCGTGATGCGCTGAATGATGGAGACTCAGATCAGGGCGTTGATGGCGTAGTCGAAGTAGTTGTTGGCTTCGGTCGCAGCTTCACCGCTCAGGCCGTGGTTGGCCTTGATGTAGTTCAGAGCTTCCACATACCAGGAAGGGGAAAGCTCGAAGGTGCGGTTGATCTCGTCGAGACCAGCGATCAGATAGTCATCCATGGGGCCGGTGCCGCCTGCCACGAGGCAGTAGGTCACCATGCGCAGGTAATAGCCGATGTCGCGGGAGCACTTGGCCTTGCCCTCGGCGGTGGCGGCGTAAGTGGGGCCCTGCATTTGGGTGGTGTAGGGGAACTTGCTGTACACAGCTTGTGCAGCACCGTTCACCAGGGTGTCAGCCTTGGTGGTCAGGGCTTTGGCAGCCTCGAGACCAGCCTTGGCACGGTTGAAACGACCGAAAGCGCCTTGGATTTCGGTGTTGCTGAGGAAGCGACCCTGGGAGTCAGCTGCTGCGACCGCTTCGGTAAGAGGAGTTTTCATTGGAGGTGAAAAGGAGGTTGAACGTCTGAGCGGTGTCGCGATCAGGCGACAGCAGCAGCAGCGCGGTCGAAGTAGGTGCCGATTTCGCTCATCAGCGCGGTGCAGTCACCCTGGGTGATGCCGGCCTTGTCGTTGGCGATGGAGATGGCGGCTTCCTTCATCAGGTTCACGCCAGCAGCCACGGAAGCACCGGGGGTGCCGAGGGCCAGGTAGGTCTCACGCAGGCCGTTCAGGCAGCGGTCTTCCATCACGGAAGCGTCGCCGGTGAAGATCGAGTAGGTGACGTAACGCAGGATGATCTCCATGTCGCGCAGGCAAGCAGCCATGCGGCGGGAGGTGTAAGCGTTACCGCCAGGGGCGATCAGTGCAGGCTGCTGAGCGAACAGAGCGCGAGCTGCGTTGGCAACGATGGTGGAAG
>CAXQPR010000129.1:0-2292 GCA_964225855.1 Salipiger bermudensis
AACTGATCACTGAGCAGCAGGACTTCGGTGCGCAGATCACCGAGAGCCAGCAGGATCAACAGAATCGGGAACCAACGGGCCGGAACAGCACGGCGTCTGCGCTCTGAACCGGCGCTGGGATTAGTCACGGGCGCTGTCCCAGAGCGTGAGCAGCGACGGTGCCAGGGCGATACTCGACCAGGAACCAACAACAACCCCGAGGGCAAGGGCGATAGCAAACCAATACAGCGTTGCCCCCCCGAAAAACACGAGAGCCAAGAGGGGCAGCAAGGTGGTTCCGCTGGTGTAGAGGGTGCGGGTCAATGTGGCAGAAACCGCTTGATCCACTTGCAATGAGAGGGGCAAGTCGGCGGCGTCCTTGCTGCGTTCGCGGATGCGATCGAAGACCACCACCGTGTCGTTGACCGAATAACCAGCAATCGTCAGCAGTGAAACCGCAAACAAGCTGTCCACCTCCAGCTGAAGCACAACCCCGAGCCAGGCGAAGACACCACACACGATCGCTACGTCATGGGCCAGCGCCACAAGGGCAAGGAAGGCGTAGCGGCGGTCGTAGCGGAAGCTGATGTAGGCCGCAATACCGCTGAAGGCCACCAGCAGAGAAATCAGGCTGCTGCGAAGCAGTTGCTTGCCCAGGCTCGGCCCGATGGTGTCGACCGATTGACCACCGGAGAGGAACGGCCCTGCGACGGGTTCAACGGCCGCAATGACCGCTTGGCCCTGGGCAGCCGACAACGTTGGCAGGCGCAACAACAACGACTGCCCCCCATCCAGAAGCTGAACCCGGGGTGCGCCCAGATTGGGGAGAGGTTGGCCCTCCTCTTGAGGCAGGTCCAGGTTGCGGATCACATCCGAGACCGCAATCGCCTTGAGCTCAGCGCATGCGTCATCACAACGACGCTCCAGTTGGATCTGCGTGCCGCCGGTGAAATCCAAGCCCGGACGGAGGGGAGCACGAATCCCAGGATCCAACCAGCTGAGCAACAAGCCCAACAGACTGATCAAAACCACCAGACCAGAAATCAGCCACACCTTGCGGCGCATGCTGCTGAGGGACCAGCGCAGGCTGAGGACCGTGCCCGCTTGTGCCGATGACGATGCTTCAGTCATGGTTCAGGCGGTGGGGGAAGGAAGTTGCCCAGTGGGCAGGAAATTGCTGGCACGACGCAGACCGGCGTAGCCCATCAGGAAACGAAGCAGAGTGCGGGTGCACGTCAGAGCTGTGAACAAACTCAGCAGAACACCGATGCCCAGGGTCGCTGCAAAGCCCTTGACCAGGCCGGTGCCAAGGAAGAAGAGAGCTGCGCAGCTGATCAACGTGGTCAGGTGACCATCAACGATCGATGAAAAGGCCTCGGAGAAGCCTGTATCGATCGACCGGATCAAGGTGTTGCCCCGCCGCAATTCGTCTTTGATGCGCTCAAAAATCAGCACATTGGCATCCACGGCCATGCCGATCGAGAGGATGAAACCAGCGATTCCCGGCAAGGTGAGGGTGACCGGGATCAAGGCGTACACCGCCAGGTTGAACAGGGCATAGAGGCTGAGGGCCATCACGGCCACCGCCCCAGGCAGGCGATAGGCCACCACCATGAAGACAGCCACCAAAGCCAGACCCGAGAGGGCTGCCACCAGGCTGCGGCGGATGTTCTCTGCTCCGAGCGTGGGCCCGATGGTGCGGACCTCGATCACCTCAACGGGCAATGGCAGGGAGCCACCCCGGAGCTTCACCTCGAGCTCACGGGCCGTTTCCGCGCTGAAATTGCCGCTGATGGTGGCTGCTCCACCTGAGATTCCAGCGCTTTTGAACTGGGGGCCAACGCTGGCAGCGCTGATCAACTGATCATCCAATGTGATGGCAAGCAACCGATCGGTACCGGCAATCGATTTGGTGAGATCAGCGAAAGCCTCAGCACCCTCACCATCGAAATTGAGGGTCACCTCCCAACTGTTCGGGTTGTTCTGGAGCGGTTGTCGGCCTGCTGTCACCAGCTGCTTGCCCGTCAGCGCTGCCGGCTCGAGCATCGTGAGCAGATCGGAATCAACCTTCTTCAGAAGCTCGCGGAGCTGCTCCTCCTCTGAGCTGGCCTGCCCATCAAGACCCAGAGTCTCCCGGGTTGACTTCAGCTGATCCAGATCCAGAGGCTCCGGTGTTTCACCGCGGCGGATCTGATCCTCACGCAACCTGAGGATCGCTTCCACCTGAGAGCGGAGCTGCCTCAGACCACGGAACTCAGCTTCGGTATCGGGCTTTTGGGAACGAAATTCCAGCAGAGCCGTATCACCAAGAAC
>CAXQPR010000130.1:0-2499 GCA_964225855.1 Salipiger bermudensis
GGCGGTGAGATCCGTCGGCTTGCCCTGGCCGTGCAGCATCAGGGCGGTGCGGAAGATCTCCCGGTGGGCGTTCAGATAAAACGCTTCCGGCTGCAGCACATCGGCCACACGCCCGATTGCATCGGGATCCAGCAGGATGCCGCCCAGCACCGCTTCCTCCGCCTCCAGGTTCTGGGGCGGAAGCGAATCGGGCAGAGCCTCGAAATTGGGCTCGTCGTCGCGACGGCCTTTGCCATAACCAAGGCGTCCCCCATCGTTGTTCTCTGGAAGGGGAACGCTCACCATGGCGGCAGGGCGTGAAGCGAAGGAATCACACTCTGGCTCGAATGAACCGTTTGAGTGTCAATTGACAGCGATCAGTAGCTGACCACTTCCAGGTTGATTTCAGCGGTGACTTCGCTGTGCAGCTTCACCGTCACGGCGTACTTGCCGGTGCGGTGAATCTCAGGCACCACGATGTCGCGGCGGTCGATTTCCTTCTTGGTGGCCGATTCGATGGCCTCAGCCACATCACCGTTGGTGACGGTGCCGAACAGCACGTTGTCTTCACCGGTCTGCTTCTTCACGGTGAAGCGACCAATGGTGGCGAGGGCGGTCTTGAAGTCGAGGGCTTCTTGCTTCAGGGCGGCCTGACGCTCAGCTTCCTTGGCGCGGCGGTGCTCCACCTGCTTCATCACCGCGGGGGTGAGGGGCACAGCTTTGCCGAAGGGCAGCAGGAAGTTACGGGCGTAACCGGGAGCCACTTCCACCAGGTCTCCGTCCTTGCCGAGGCTGAGGACGTCCTCATTCAGAACGACTTGTACACGCTTAGGCATGGGACCGGAACGAAGGATGGAGACGGGTGCGATCGACCACGTTACGACGTGGCCTGTTGCTGGAGATCACGTTGAGCCTCAGGAGGCTTCGGGGACATAACGGGCCGTACGGATCCGGCTGGCCAGTCCAAGGCGCTTGAGCAGGCGCACGTGCTGCCAGGTGAGATCGAACTCAAACCAGCGCAAACCATGGCGCGCACTGGCCGGATGGGCGTGATGGTTGTTGTGCCAGCCCTCACCGAAGGAGAGCAGTGCCACCCACCAGCAGTTGCGGGACAGGTCGGGGCAATCGAAATTGCGATAACCGAAGGCATGGGTGGCGGAATTCACCAGCCAGGTGACGTGATAAACGACCACAAGACGCAGAGGGATGGCCCAAAGCACCAGGCCAAGGCCACCGCCGTGCACCTGGGCGGCTTCGCCGAACCAGTAGAGCCCCAAGCCCAGGGGGATTTGCAGCAGCAGGAACCAGCGGTCAAGCCAGCGATAGAAGGGGTCGCACTGAAGGTCGCCGGCATAGCGGTCGAGTTCTTTCAGGGCTGGGATGTCGTGCAGCATCCACTCGCTGTGGCTCCACCACAGTCCACGACCAGCGTCGTGGTGATCCGTGGGCTGATCCGAAAAACGGTGGTGATGGCGGTGCAGCCCCACCCATTCGATCGGGCCGCTCTGGCAGGCGAGGGTGCCCATCAGCACCAGGATCCGCTCAACCCACACCGGCACCACCAGGCTGCGGTGCGCCACCAGACGGTGAAGCCCCAGGGTGACGCCCAGCACCGTCATCCAATAGAGAACGCCGAAGGCCACAACGCCCTGCCAGCTCCAGAAGCGCGGCAGCAGCGCCACGGTGGCGAGCACGTGCATCACCAGCATGAAGCTGGTGGTTCCCATCTTCAACTTGCGCTGACGCGCAGGCAGGGGATCACGCGGTGCCATCACCGCGGCCCGCTGCCGAAGCTCGCGTGTGTCAGCTGTTTGCGAGGAAACCAAACGGATTCTCCTGAAATTGACAAGCCGCTCAAACAGGAAAACCGGGGAGCGGGTGGTGCCGTTAGAGACAGAAATCTAAAGGAGTTGGCGCACAGCAGAGGTTCGGTCGGGGTCCATGGCGGCGCAGCATGGGCTCGATGAAGCCCACTTTTTCAGGAGAACTCTGTTGAGCAGCGCGATCGCGACACGGCTGATCGATGCGGTGGCGCGGGATCAGGCCGACCTGGCTGCAGCGAGAACGGCGGCTGTGGGGCAACGCTTGCAACGCGTGTTGGATGCCTTCGCGGCGGAGCGCGTTGGAACCCAGCATTTCGCTTCCCTCACCGGCTACGGCCATGGGGATCAAGGCCGTGAGGTGGTGGATCGGGTTTTTGCCCGGGTGTTGGGGGCTGAAGCTGCGGCGGTGCGCCTGCAATTCGTCAGTGGCACCCATGCCATTGCCGCAGCGCTGTTCGGGGTGCTGCGGCCCGGTGACCGTTTGCTTTCGATCACCGGTCGTCCCTACGACACCCTCGAGGAGGTGATCGGGATCCGAGGAACGGGCCAGGGTTCCCTGGCGGAGTTCGGGGTTGCCTACGACGAAATCGATCTGCAGCCGGATGGGGCGGTGGACGAGGCGGCGTTGAGCCAGGCCCTGGAGCAGCCCTGCCGGATGGTGCTGATTCAGCGCAGCTGCGGCTACAGCTGGCGTCCG
>CAXQPR010000131.1:0-7819 GCA_964225855.1 Salipiger bermudensis
GGGGCATCAAGCCGCTCAAGCGGCCGAGCAGGGCCAGGGGCAGCAGCAGAGTCAGCCCAATCGCCTCTGCGCGCCGAAAGCAGAAAAACTCCTTGAAGCCGATCCCTGCCAGAGCCGCGAACAACGGTCCCACCGCCAGGATCCAGAGCGGACGGCTGTGCAGGGTGGCCAGGGCTGCAGAGGGGCCGGCCATCACCAGTAGGGCACTCCAGCCCATGCATCCCAGGAGCCAGAAGAGTTGCAGGGCCTGATGCAGCGGGCGCAGGTAGATGTGAATCCAATGGAGGGCCAGTCCAAGGGAGGCGGCGAGGGGCAGCACCCACAGCCAGGCCAGCTGTCCGCCCCACTGCCACCACTGAAGTAATCCTGCGCTGAAGGAGAAGCCACTGATCAGCAGAGCCACGCGATAGCGCTGCACCTCCCGCCGATCGTCTTCGGTGATGGTGTAGGTGCCATAGACGCCCTCAAACTGGGGATCGGCCGTGGTCATGGCAGCTCCGCTGAACTGTTCACCAGTGTGCTCAGCTTTCTCCAAAAAGAAAAAAAGCCTGCCCCCAGGGGGCAGGCGCAGGGTGTATGGGGTGAGTCGATCAGGCGAGAGGGTCGATGAAGAATTCCCTCTGTGCCCAGACGGGTTGCTGCTGACGCTCTTGACTTGGTTCCCATGCCGTGTGCTCCATAGAAACCGTGGAGGCCAGGGTGCTTTGCACGGCCTCTGCCGGCAGCGTGGTGCTGGCTTGTTCTACTGAGTTGAGGGAGTCGACTTCTGCGATCTGAGGTCTTGTCCCGGGTTGTAAGGGGGCGCCGATGTTGTCGTTGGAGAGGCCAGCAGAAGCAGTGCCAGTCAAAGCATCGTTTTGACTGGCCCCATCATTTTGGTTGTCGATCGAAGCGCCAATGATCTCATCGGTATCGATATCGCCCCAGTCGGCATTGGCTTGACTGCTCTGCTCTCCCGTCAGAGGCTTGACTCTCAACAGGCCTTGGCTGTTGCGTTCGGTATCAGTGAGGATTACTCCCTTGTTGATATTGGAGAATTCAAGGACTTTTTTGTTGCTGTTGTCGGTCGTTTTGGTGATAAAGCCGCTGCTTTGGCTTGTGTTGCTGTAAGTGAGTTTGAATGTCTGGCCGGCTTCGAGGTGGGCGGCAAGTCCATCAATCGCAAGAGAGTCGTTTCCCAGGTTGCCATTAACAACCGTGGTTTTTTTCAGTGTTGTTTTAGCGGGATCAGTGTTGAAATCGCTGGCGTAACTGATGAATAGCTGATCGTTAAATTGGGATCCGTTTGTGGTCCCAGTGGCCCCTGTTTGAACCGTGTATCCGCGGCCTTTGTTGGACGATGATTGGGCGCTGGCTAGCGTGTGATTGCTGCCTCCCCAGGTGCGAATAGTCTCAATGTCGGACAGCTCGTCTGTCCATTTGCCGCTGCTATCAGAGACTTTGATCTTTTTGTTGTTGGTTGAGGTGGTAATCGAGACGGCTGATTTTAAGGACTTATAGCTCACGGTGTCAGTACCTGATCCTCCATCTACGGTGTCAGAGCCTTTGCCGGGATCAAAGAAGTCGTTGCCTGATTCTCCTTTTAACTCGCTGTTGCCGTCGTCGCCCATTATGCGGTCGTGGCCTTCGAATCCGTTGGCTTTTAGCACGGTCGATTTCAATACATCATCTTTGCGCTTGATGAGGATCCTGTCGTTTCCGATGCCGCCGGGTCTGCGATCCGTTGGGCGAGAGACATATTGCCATTGCGAGTCTTTCGCGAAGACATAGTGTGCTGTTCCGTTTGTTTTTCTTAAGTGAAGAAATTGCTCAAAGTAATCTTTTGTGTTTCCGAGTTTTTTGGCTTCTGCGGTTTGGCCTCCGGTCAGGCGAATTTGCCCAATAAGTCGAGCATTGTTGTCATTTGCCCCGTCCGTTCGTGATGAGTTGATTTCAATAATTCCTCCTTGCGCTGGGTCTGTGCGGTAAGTAATTGTGGGTGTAATTCTTGCGGTAAAGTTAATTTGGTCTCGGCCAATTTTGAAGTCTTTGAACGTGTCATACGTGCGGTTGCTCCCTAGGTCGAACGGGGTGACCGTAAGGTCTCCGGGTATCAATTGGTTGATTTCCCCTCTGCGCTTGTCGATAAAGCGCTTCTCTTGAAGCTCTTTTTCGATGCGTGCATCTTCCGCCATTTGGTTGAAAATTGTTTCGCCAATTAGCGCTCCTAATCCGAGGGCGTATTTTGTGTACTTCTTGAATGTTCTAAGGTGAAATTTTGATGCATATTTGTCTATTTTTTTCTCGATGGCTGCTCCTGCTGCCTTTGCTGCTGGATTGAACGCCTTTGTTGTTGTAAGGCTTCCAAAAATCCCCTTGTGGCTTTCTCGAATGTCTGCTTCGCTTTTTGTTCTATTGGCAAGATTGTTTATTTCTCGTACGGACTTAAGAAGGGCCTCGGCCCCTTCGATCTCGACTTGTTGGACGCTTTCATCATTGTGGTCCGCGTGGAGGACGATGACGTGCCCGCTTTTATTGCCGAGTTTATGGGTCTTCCCAAATGTCTGAACAATGGAGGATTTGTTTTCGTATGAAGCTGACCAGATATCTTGCGGGGCAGTGTTGTTTGTTGGTTCTATCTCAAGGAATCGACCGGAATTGGCATAGCTTCTTGACTTGTCTGTCGTGGTGCTATTTATATTGCGCACAAAGTTCCCGTCGCCGATCTCTCTACCGCGGAAGGTATCGCCGCTGGAGTTGGTGGTGTTGTTGTATTGGATGTTGATGTGTCGGGAGTAGATATTAGAGAAGCGACCAGTTTGTGCTCCTCCCTTAGCGGTATTTTTTCGAAAGTCGACGTCGTCGAAAGTGAGTGAAGACTTTTGATTGTTGCTGGCAAAAGAGCTAATGACTCCAAGGGCTGCCCCGTCTCCTCCGCGCCCAGGTTTTCCACCATCCGTTCGGGTGGGATCACTGGCTTTCGTTGGTGCTGATGCCCATTCGCCGCTTCGACCATTGGCGCCCTGCTTGTTTTTGTATGTCCAGCTTGGGCTGTTTTGATATTCGTACCAGAAGGGGAATTTGTATAGCCAGAATCGATTGTTTCCTGCATTGGCACCGGCGCTACCACCCACTCCACCGCCGGCCCCAAAATTGCCATTGCCCCCATTTCCTCCTCGACCTCCACTCCCCCATCGCTTGCCGTCACTGTCATAGCCAGGCTCTGTTTCATTCCCCCACGCGTAAACGGAATTTTTGTGCCCACCGCCGCCGCCGCCGCCGCCGCCGCCAGCTTCCCCGAAGAGTTTGCCATCGTGGCCATGGCCACCTTTGCCCCCAATAATCCTGCTCGGATCATTTTTGTGGGAGGGGGTCATGAAGCCTTTGTTGCCTGCTTTCCCATTGCGTATCCAGGGAAGGTTGCTGTTTGATTGACTTGTTTTAGAAGATGAATTGAATCCTCCGCCATGGTCTCCTTTCTCACCAGATGTGGCCTGTTGGATTTTGTTGCTGTTATGGATATAAAATGATTGTCCACCCCTTGCTCCTTCGGCTCCCTTTCCTCCTTCGACCGTGTTGCCTTGAAAGCTGCTTTCGCGCCAAGTCACGTGGCCGTTGAAATGCAGCAGGGCTGATCCTGCTCCAAGTCCGCCGCCGCCTCCCTTCTTGCCGTCGCCGCCCTTGACGTGGCTGTTGATGAGGTGCATGCGGGTGACGTCAACCTTGAGATCCTCGATCTCACTGGCATTGACGCTGGTATTGATGTTTTTTTGGGTGCCGATTTGGAATAGTGGCCCAGATGCGTTGTCACCGTCAATGATGATGTTTTTGGTGAGTTGTTTGTTGAATGCCCAGTCTCCTTTTTCAAGGTGGTACCCGGTTTTGGCTTTGATGTGAAAACTTGATGTGAAGGCAATTTCAACTGCTTTGCCTTCTTTTACCGCTTGATTCCCTTGGCGAATTGCCTCTCGCAGGGATCCTTCGCCATCGTCGTTGTTGTTCTTGACTTTGATCACGAAGCGCCCTGTGGTTGCTGTCGTCATTGCTGAGTACCTGAGATGTTGTGGTGAGGCGTGGCCTCTTTGACATCCACAAGGTCTCTGCGCTCCTGGTGAGGCTTGCGTTCGCTTGTTGGTGGGGGCTCGGATCAGATCGGGTGAAAATCCGGTGATCCATTGCTTCCAGTCGGCGCTACAGGGGTGCCGCGCTGATCAATGTGTTCAGGTCCGGCCCCGCAGGAACGAGTCCGCCGGGATTGAGCGGGAAAAGGGCGCCGAAGTAATCCCGCCGCCAGGCCTCCCCATCACAGGTGTCTGCGACTCCGGGAAGCGCGTAAAAGCGCTGGCGCCAGCGCCAGAGGGCGGGGAACATCCACAACGGCCTGGCGCTGCAGCCAAACAGAGGGGCATAGACAAGCTCCCAGCGGATCAGGGTGGGGAACAAGCGCACGTCGGCGATGGTCAGCTGTGCACCGCACAACCACGGCCCCCGGCTCTGCAGGGCAGCCTCCACCTGGTCGAGGGCTGCAAACAGTGCGTCGCTGGCTTCGTCGTAGGCCTTCTGCGTTCGAGCAAAGCCGCAGCGATACACGCCATCATTCACGGCTGGTTGCAGCAGCGTCTGCCAGCGGTCGATGGCCTCTTGGGCGCCTTGCGGGGCCAGGTCTGGCGCACCATCACCGCCAGGCCAGCGATTGAGGGCTTCGCTGAGAGCAGCACTGTCATTGCCCAGGAGTTGGGCAGCACTGTGGCCATGATCTCCGGGATCCACCAGTGCCGGCACGGTTGCACGGTGATTGGGTGGCGTTCCGCAGTGCCGGTAGAGCTCCACCAGGGTGCTGCAATCCATCCAGGTCGGCTCCAGTGTCCAGCGTCCGGCGCGGTGATCGGCTGTAGCCATCAACAGTTCGAGGCTGCCCTCCAGCTGCCTGAGCCTGTGCATCAGCCAGGTGCGATGGGCCCAGGGGCAGCTCCGTCCGATCACCAGGCGTGGGCGCTGCAGCGCTGAGCGCCCGTCCAGATCCGTAGCGTCGGGCACGGTCACCTCCAGACGATCACTGGGGGGACGCACGTAGCGCCCCTCGGCGTCGGCCGGTCCGAGCCCTTGCATCAACTGGCGCCACTGCCAGCGCCAGCCTTCCCGTGCGGTGGCGACGACCAGTGGTGGGACAGCCATGGGCTCCGATCTGCATTAGTGCCAGTCTGGTGTCCGTGGCAGGGGGTGCATGGCGAGTCCGCGGGTCTTGGTGGTGGCCGGAACCCATGGCAACGAGATCAATGCCCCTTGGTTGCTGGACCAGTGGCAGCAGCAACCGGATCTCCTCGATGCCTGCGGGCTTGAGGTGGTGCCCGTGATTGGCAATCCTGCGGCGCGGGAGCTGGGTCGGCGTTATCTCGATCGGGATCTCAACCGCAGCTTTCGCTCCGACCTCTTGGAGGATGCAGCGGCAGGGGGCTCAGCGGTTGACCGGGAAATGGCTCGCGCCCACAGCCTGGTGCGTGAGTACGGCCCGAAGGCGCCGAAGAGCTGTTCTGTGGTCTTCGATCTGCACAGCACCACGGCGGCGATGGGCAGTTCCCTCGTGGTTTACGGCCGTCGACCCGCTGATCTGGCTTTGGCTGCGGGCGTGCAGCAGCGCCTGGGCTTGCCGGTGTATCTGCACGAGGCGGATCAGGCCCAACAGGGCTTTCTGGTGGAGCGCTGGTCGTGCGGTGTGGTGATCGAGATCGGGCCCGTGCCCCAGATGGTGCTCACGTCTCGCATTGTTGAAGCGACGCGGCTGACTCTCCAGGCCTGTCTTGAGGTGGTGGCCGAGGCCTCTCAGGGCCGGTGGTCTGGGCCACAGTCTCTGGTGGTGCACCGCCATCTCGGCAGTCTGGATCTGCCCCGTGATGATCAGGGACGCCCTGTCGCCTGCGTGCATCCCAGTCTTCAGGGAGCTGACTGGCGTCCTCTGATGGGCGGCGATCCGCTGTTCCTCAAGGCTGATGGCAGCGTGATTCGTTATGACGGCCCCTCCGGCCGGGTGCCCGTCTTCATTAATGAGGCGGCCTACGGTGAAAAGGGCATCGCCTTCAGCCTGACGGAGCGCGAACGTTGGCCATTGGAGCGGTCAGCGCCAGACGCATTGACCGCTCTGTTGATGGCGTCTTAGCGCGGGGCCCCGTTGTAGATCACCTGTTCAACGGCGGTTCCATCCGGGGCGATCAGAATTTCCGTCTCGGTTGTGGCAGGGCTGTTGTTTTCTGGCCAGCCAGGTTTTCCGCCCAGGAAGCGGAAGGTGAAGCCGTCAGCGTTGTTGCTGAGCAGGCAAGAGCCACCGCCGGCGCTCGTTTCAAACATGCAGGGTTGGGGCCGATAGACGCCCAGGCCGCCGTTCTGCGTCACTGCGGTGTTGCGGGCGAGGTTGAGGGCTCGCACCTGGGCGGCTGGCACCTGGGCCTGCACCAGGGTGGGCACGGCCACGCCAAGTGCGGCTGCGCCACTGATGGCTGCCAGGACAGTGAAAGGACGAAACCGGTTCATCGTGAGGAAGGGATTCCCTTCAGTGGTGGCCAGCGGTGCCGACGATGTCAACGTCAGGGCAAAGCGGTGTTGCTCACGGTTTGGACGGTTTCGCCGTCAGGGGTGACCGTCACGGTGGTGAGGGTCGTGGGTTGAGCAGGGTTGCGTTGCTGCCATCCCGGAGGCCCCCCTTGGAAGCGAAACACGTAGCCGTTGTTTGACTTGTTCACCAGGCAGGCTGGGGCTCCAGTGCTGTACATGCAGCGATCGGCCCGGTAGTTCGCCACCCCGCCATTGAGGGATTCCGCCCGCATGCGGGCCAGGTTGGCAGCACGGGTTTGCGAGAGCGGCATCGCCTGGGATTGGGCGCTGGTTGGCGCGATCAGGGATGACCCCGCCATCAGGATCAGCGCCATCACTGCAGATCGGGTGAAACCCGAAGGTGTGGATGAAGGAACAGTCATGCCTGTCATCCTGGCGATTGAGGGGCCTGCAGGCATGTCTGGGTCGCACAGCAGGTTTGACCGGATGTGACCAGCAAGCGCGTTGGCGCTGCTAATTCAGCCACAGACCCAGGTTTTCTGCTCCTCTGTGCAGGGGAGGTTGGTGGTGGTGCCGTCTTCCCAGTAGATGCGCAGTCGGTCGTCGACTGTTCCCAACCGCAAGGTGAGTGATTTCACGGGGCCTGGAGGGGTCTTGTCGCCTTGATCAGGTCTCTCCGTTGCCCCTGAATCGATTCGGCTTTCGAGTTGTTGGAGGCGGTAATCGAGTCGCTTGATCGCTTCGCCTTGCTCGATCGCGTTCGGATTCTGCGGTTGCGCAGTGCATCCGGCTGCCAGGCAGCCGACAGTACTGACCAAAGCCAGAACGCGCAGCTGGCCGGATCGGATGGACATGGGTCGCACGGATTTCATGGCTGCCTTGCCTGCAGCCAGTCTGCTGCCTCAGCCGTGATGCACCAGACGTTCACTCCAATACACAACAGCTCCCTGGGCCTCCAGCTCAAGACGGCGATGGCGGGCCTCGGTGTAAGGCACGGTCTCTTCCAGGCGTTGCCCGGATTGGAACCAACGGATCAGAACCACGCGATCGAAGAATCTCAATCCGAGAATCTTAAGTCTTTGTTGAGTTCCCCTCGGCTCCTGGCGGCTGGCTTGGCCTGTTTGCTCAAGAACTCGTCATGTGGGTGGGCTGCTGGTGGCCGGCCATCCATCGCCCGCGAAAGAAGTCTCATTTGCGTTACAACGCTCAATCTTCCGTTACACTGCGTATCGGCAGGGCTTCCTGCCCTTCCGTATCCCGTCTCTTCGGAGACCTTCTTTTCCGTTCTCATGAC
>CAXQPR010000132.1:0-29880 GCA_964225855.1 Salipiger bermudensis
ACACCCCTCTGGTGCGCCTGAACAATGTCACCAAGGGCTGCAAAGCCACCGTGCTGGCCAAAATCGAAGGCCGCAACCCCGCTTACAGCGTCAAGTGCCGCATCGGCGCCAACATGATCTGGGACGCTGAAAAGCGGGGCGCGCTCACCGCTGACAAGACCATCGTTGAACCCACCTCCGGCAATACCGGCATCGCGCTGGCTTACACCGCTGCAGCTCGTGGTTACAAGCTGATCCTCACGATGCCCGAGTCGATGTCGATCGAGCGTCGCCGCGTGATGGCCGTTCTGGGTGCGGAGATCATCCTCACCGAAGCCGCCAAGGGCATGCCTGGCGCCATCGCCAAGGCCAAGGAAATCGCTGAAAGCGATCCCTCCAAATACTTCATGCCTGGCCAGTTCGAGAATCCCGCCAACCCTGAGATTCACGAAAAAACCACCGGTCCAGAGATCTGGAACGATTGCGACGGTGCCATCGATGTGCTCGTCGCTGGCGTCGGCACCGGCGGCACCATCACCGGTGTATCGCGCTACATCAAGAACGAGGCCGGCAAGGCGATTGAGTCGGTGGCCGTGGAACCCAGCCACAGCCCGGTGATCACCCAAACCCTCAATGGGGAAGACGTGAAGCCTGGTCCGCACAAGATCCAGGGCATCGGCGCCGGTTTCATCCCCAAGAACCTCGATCTTTCCGTGGTCGACAAGGTGGAGCAGGTCACCAACGATGAATCCATTGAGATGGCCTTGCGCCTCGCCAAGGAAGAAGGTCTGCTGGTGGGCATCTCCTGTGGTGCCGCCGCCGCCGCCGCCATCCGCCTGGCCCAGCAGGACGCCTACGCCGGCAAAACCATCGTGGTGGTGCTGCCCGACCTGGCGGAGCGTTATCTCTCCTCCGTGCTGTTCGCCGATGTGCCCACCGGCATCATCGAGCAGCCCGTGGCGGCCTGAGGCACACCAACCTCTCAACGAACCAGGTCCCTCACCCCGTGTGCAGACACGGGGTTTTTTCATGCCTGTGATCAATCCAAGGGGCGGGAGTCCTCCAACACCGCCTCTGGAGCAATCCACATCGCGTCGCCATAGGAATAAAAGCGGTACGCCTCCTCGATCGCGACGCCATAAAGATCGAGCAGACGCTCCCGGCCGATCATGGCGCTGACCAGCAACAACAGCGAACTCTTGGGCAGGTGAAAGTTGGTGAGCAGGCCCTGTACAACGGCAAAGCGATAGCCAGGTTGAATCACCAGATCCACCGGCCCCTTGAGAGGTTGTAACTGGCCCCCACCCGCCTGGGCCGCACCTTCAAGCGCCCGCACACTGGTGGTGCCCACAGCCATCACCCGCCCTCCACGCTGGCGGCAGTCATCCACTGCCCGCACCACCTCAGGCGTCACCTCCACCCATTCGCTGTGCAGGGTGAGTTGGCTGAGATCCTCCGTCTCCACCGGCCGGAAGGTGCCGAGGCCGACATGCAGTGTGACGTGGGCGATCGTCACCCCCTTCTCCTGCAAGCAGTCGAGCAAAGCATCACTGAGATGCAGTCCCGCAGTGGGTGCCGCGACGGCACCAGGCTTCGACGCATAACGGGTCTGATAGCGAGTCTGATCATCGGCGTCATGGCGTGCGATGTAGGGCGGCAAGGGCACTTCGCCGTAACGCTGCAGCAGGCCTTCGATCGCGACGGCGTCATCACAACCGGAGGGAAACTGAATCACGCGCCCACCGGTGGCCTGATCGACAGCCAGCACCTGCAGAGCGACGGACTCCTGCCCAGAGCTCTCCAACCACACCTGATCTCCAGGCCGGAGCTTCTTGGCAGGCCTGGCCAGACAGAGCCACTGCCCGTCGCCCCGTGGTTCAAGCACCAACAGCTCCGCCTGCCCACCGCCTGAACGTCGCACCCTCAGCCGGGCACGCAGCACCCGGGTGTCATTCACCACCAGCAGATCGCCGGCCCGAAGCTCCTCCTGCCAGTCCCACACCTGCTGGTGGCGGACCTGTTCCAGAGGGGCATCAACAGGAGGAACCATCAGCAGGCGGGCCGCATGGCGCGGCTCCACCGGTGACTGAGCGATGCGTTCTTCCGGCAGAACGTAGTCGTAAGAGCCGAGCTGAAGATCCCTGGAATCGGGCACAGACGCTGGTGTCAAAGACAACATCCATGCTGCCTAATCGGGTGATGCCAAAACGATCCAAGCCACGCCGGCCAACCAACTAGAGATCAATGGCCGTGCGCACGATGCAGAACACGTGAGTGCCCTGATCGGCCTGCAGTGAACGGTAGAGATACAGCCCACGTTGATTGAGCAACACGCGGTCAAACCAGTTGCGCGGCACGGCCACCGGCATCACCACCGTGGTGCGGCAGTCGGGGTGCGACGTTTCGCGCTCCTGCACGTATTGGCGGAACGGATCGATCACCGAGCTGTACGGACTCATCAGCATCTCGAACTGCAACGCACCGGTGTCCGTTCCCATCAGCCGGTCCCATTCGAGGCTGATGCGGCTGGGATCCTCGCGATCCGCGATCACCATCACCGCCGTGACCTGGTCGGCAATCGAGCATGCATAACGCACGGCCTCCAGGGTGGAGCGCGACAAGCCCCCCATCCACACGATCGCCTGGTGGTGCACCCCCTGCTGTGCCGGGGCGAGATACACGGGTGCGATCGCTGGATCAGGGGCCAAAGCAGCATCCACCTCACGATGCCGTCGCCGGATGGCCGATAGCACCCACACCAAGAGGGGAATGGCGATCACCACCGTCCAAGCCCCTTCGCGAAACTTGCTGACGATGATCACCAGCAGCACCACGAACGTGGCACTGGCTCCCAAGGCATTCATCGCCATCCGTCCCTGCCAACCCGGGCCCCGCTGGCGCCACCAGCGCAGCACAAGGCCAAGCTGCGACAGGGTGAAGGCCGTGAACACCCCCAGGGCATAGAGATTCACCGCCACGGTAGTGTCGCCCTGACAGATCCAAATGATCACGGCCGTGAACCCCAGCAGCACGCCGATGCCGTTCTGATAGACGAGCCGGTCTCCCAGCCAGGCCATCTGACGCGGCAGGCAGCGATCGTTGGCCAGCATCGCCGCCAGCAGAGGGAACCCAGAGAAGGCGGTGTTCGCCGCCAGCACCAGGATCAGCAAGGTTGAAATCTGCAGTGCCCAGAGCAGGACACTCCCGGACCCAAACACCCGAGTCCCGATCTGGGCCAGCACGGTGATGTGGGGATCGGGGGCGATGCCATAGAGGAATCCCATCCCGCTCACGGAAAAGAACATCAACGAGAGCAAAACGCCCATCACCAGCAGGGTCTGGCGCGCATGGGCCGGTGCCGGTTCGCGGAACACCTGCACGCCGTTGGCGATCGCCTCAATCCCCGTCATCGCCGAACAACCAGAACTGAACGCTCTGAGGATCAAGAACAACCCCAGGGGCTCCAGGGCCGCCACCGGAGGAGGCGGGTCGGGGCGAAAGCCGTGATGAAACACCAGGTCATGGAGACCCAGCAGGGTGAGCAAGGCCAGCATCACCACGAAGGCGTAGGTCGGCACGGCAAACAGGCGACCCGCCTCACGCAAACCGCGCAGGTTGGCCCAGCCCACCAAGGCCAACAGCAACAAGGAAAGCGCCACCTCATGGGGCAACAGCGACGGCAGCAGCGAACTGATCGCCTGACCACCGGCCATCAAGCTCACGGCCGCCGTGAGCACGTAATCAATCAACAGGGCCGCTGCCGCCACCAGGCCGACGTTGCGGCCCAGGTTGTCGCGCGCCACCACATAGGAGCCACCTCCTTCGGGATAGGCCGCGATCACCTGGCGGTAGGACAACACCACCACGGTGATCAACGCGATGATCGCCAGCGTGATCGGAAGGGAAAGGCTCAGGGCCCGGCTGCCCGCCAGGATCAGCACACCCAGGGCTGCCTCGGTGGCATAGGCCACCGACGACAGCGCATCGGAGGAGAGAATCGGCAGCGCTTCCAGCCGGGGCAGGCGCTCCTGGCCGGCACTGCTTTTGGGGAGAGGACGCCCGATCAGGACGGAATACAAGCTCATCCGGCGGGGACGCGATCACCGCCTCCCCACCATGCAGGCTGAGCCGGAATCCGGCAGCCTCAGATCGCCAGGCTTTCCGGACGGGTTTCGATCAGCTCCGCCAGGTCCTTCAGGAAGGCTGCACCATCGGCGCCGTAGATCACGCGGTGATCAGCCGTGAGATTCACCTGCATCTGACGCTTCACGGAGATGGACCCGTCTTTGCCCGCCACCACAGTGGGGCGAGACGCGGCCACCGCCAGGATCGCTCCGGTGCCAGGGGGAAGAATCGCGTCGAAGCGATCCACACCAAACATGCCCAGGTTGGAGAGGGTGAAGGTGCCGGTGCTGTATTCCTCAGGCTGCAACTGCTTGCTGCGGGAGCGCTTAACCAGATCGGCCCACTGACGGGACATCTCATAGAGATCGGTGCGATCGGCCTGACGCAACACCGGCGTAATCAGACCGCCGTCTTCCATGGCGACCGCCACGGCCACATTCACATCGGCGGGATAGGCCATGCCAGCGGCGGTGGTGGCGGCATTCACCTGGGGATGACGGGCCAGGGTCACGGCCACAGCCTTGGCCAGCAGGGCGGTCATGGTGACGCCCTTGGGCTTCACCTGCTTGTAGAAGGCGTCGAGCTTGTCGGTGGTGATGGTGTACCCCACGCGGAAGCAGGGCACCGCCAGGCTGGCTTCCATGTTGCGGTTGACCGCAGCCTGCAGGGTGTTAAAGGCAACGGTGTCACCAGGGGCACCAAAGCTGTTGCCGGCAGGAGCGCTGGGGGCAGCGGCTCCTGCACCGGCCACGACGGCTGCAGCGGTGCCCTCACCCACCCGAGGAACGCTGACCGGACGTCCTGCCGCACGTTCGACGTCTTCGGCCTGAATGCGGCCGTTGGGGCCACTGCCACGGACGCTGGCGAGATTCACGCCCATCTGGGAGGCCAGTTTCTTGGCTCGGGGGCTGGCCACCAGGCGGCCGTTGTTGACCACAGGAGCGGGTGCAGCAGGCGCTGCCGCAGCCACCGGAGCTGGAGGCGCCACAGGAGCAGGAGCCGCGGGTGCTGGTGCAGCGGCCGGCGCGGGAGCGGGTGCAGCCGAAGCTGCGGGAGCCGCAGCGGCACCACCACCGGAGCCTGCTTTGGCCTGAGCCTCGGCGATTTCTGCCTCGGTCTCCACGATCAGACCGATGGTCTCGCCCACAGGAGCGGTGCTGCCAGCGGGCATCAACACGGCTGCCAGGTAACCCTCGTTGAACGATTCAACGTCCATGTCGGCTTTGTCGGACTCGACCACGAGCACCGACTCCCCCCGGCCCACCTTGTCTCCGGGCTTCTTGAGCCATTCGACGATCTTCCCCTCCGTCATCGTGGAGCTGAGGGCAGGCATGAAGATGTCGTGGGTCGCCAAAACCGTCTCCAGAGGGGCTGAGTAGGGGGATTTTACGGGCCGGCAGGCCGGGCCAGAGCAGGGTCAGCCCTGCTCGATCGACTCGATCACGCCGTCGCGCACCACAACAGCCACCTGCATCTTGCTGACGAGGTTGTCGCCCACCTTGATGTCGCAGAAGCTTTCGAGCTGACCCTGTTCAACGATCTGCTCCATCTCCACCTCGCGCACCTGGGCCTGCTGCTGCAAAAGGTTGCGCTTCTGCTCCTCCAGCTCGGAACGCTTAGCGGCCACCTGCTGCTGCACCTGGGCCACCTGCTCCTGCACCCGGGGATCCAGGGGGTTAGCACTCTGACGACGCACTTCATCCACCACCTGCTGGCCTTCCTGCTCCAGCTGAGCCAGCTGCTGATCAGTCGTGGCAACAGCGTTGCTCAGCTCCCGCTCAGCCTCCTCCTTCCAGGCCGGAGTCACCACGGCACGCACCGCAATCGTGCGCTTGATCGAGAGGGTGGTGCCGTCAGACATGGGAGCGGTGAAAGAGCGCCAAGCGTCTCAGTCCTGGCCCCGAGGGTCAACCCGCCTGGGTGGCGGGTTTCCGATCAGCCCCGCTCAGTGGCCATAGATGCCATCAATCACGCTGCGATCACGCTGGGTGATCCGATCACGGCGTTGCTTGAGGGTCTGAGTCAGCAAACCGTTGTCGATCGTGAACGGCTGGACCAGACCCACTCCAGCCAGACGTTCATCCGCCCGAGCCCCATGGCGGCTGGCCAGAAGGCGGTTGAACTCGCCCCGCAGCAGCTTGAGCAACGCTGCCTCGCCAGGGAAGCCTCCCAAATCCTCCGCCAGGGACAGGCCCTGCTCTGTAGCCCAGGCCTGGATCGCCTCCACCCGAGGCACCACCAGCGCCCCCAGTTGTTTTTCGTCTTGGCCCACCAGCATCACCTGCTCCACGAGTGGACTGGCCACCAGGCATTCCTCCAAGGGCCCTGGCTCAATGTTCTCGCCACTGCTGAGCACGATCGTGTCCTTGGCGCGACCGGTGAGAACCACAGACCCATCGGGCAACAAGAGACCCAGATCACCGGTGTCAAACCAACCCTCGCCATCGAGCACCTTGGCAGTGGCCTCCGGTTTGCCCAGATAGCCCCCCATCACCTGCGGGCCGCGCACCAACACCACGCCCCGCTCCCGGAATCCCAACGGAGCTCGTGTCTCGGGGTCGACGATCCGGAATTCGGTGTCGGGTAAGGGCTGACCGGAGCTGCCCCGGATGTTGCGCCAGGGGCGGCGGCAACTCACCACCGGGCTGGTTTCGGTGAGGCCGTAGCCCACCAGCAACTCAATGCCCACCGCCTCATAAAAGGCATCCACATGGGGGGCAATCGCCCCACCACCATTGATGGGGAACTGCAACTGGCCGCCACTGAGCTGGAGGCGCAGTTTGGGCCAGATCAACTTGGCGGCAAGGGCATGGGCTGGCCATCGGCGGCTGGCCTCAAGCCCAGCCTTCAGCCGTTGCCGCTTCCCGAGAGGTTCCACCATCAGATCCCGGCTGCGGCGCCGCGCCAGGCAGTAGGCACTGCTGTTCGCAAGCGCACTGCGAAGCAAGCGTTGGCGCGAAGCAGGGAACGTTTTCAGCACATCCTCGAAACCGGCCTGCACGGCTTCCCAAAGGCGCGGCACCGTGGCCATCACCACCGGTTTCACCCGGGGGAGATCCTTTTTGAGCTGCTTGATCGTGGTGTAGCTCTGCGAACAGGCGCAGGAGAAGAAGTAATACTCAGCGCTGCGTTCGTAGGAATGCCAGATCGGCAGCACGCTCAACACCGGTGAGCCCGGAGCTGGATGGGCCACACAGGCCAGGCTGCGGATCTGATGCAACAGGTTGGCGTGGGTGAGGGGAACCCCTTTGGGTTGCCCCGTGGTGCCTGAGGTGTCGAGGATTGTGGCCGTGGTGGTCACGGCACTGTCGATGCCGCGGCCGGCGACTGGATCGGGGCCAATGACCTCAGCCCCTTGCGCCAGCAGAGCCTCGAAACTGATCACCCCCTCGGCCGCTTCTCCCTCCAGCTGGATCACGCAGCGCAAGCGACTGCGAACGGCCTCAGGCAGCGCCAGCCGAGCCAGCAGCTCAGCGTTCTGCACCACCAGAGCCACAGCAGCGCTGTCTTCGAGGATGTAGAGCAACTCAGGCACCGGTGCGGCGGCCCCGCGCACCGCACTCGTGGCACCGGCCCGCATCAGCGCCTGATCGGCCACCAACCAGCGGGGACTGTTCTCGGCAAACAAACCGACCACATCGCCACTGGCAATGCCGAGAGCGCGGAGGCCGGCAGCAGCGGCATGGATGCGCTCGTCGAGTTGTTTGTAGGTAAAGCGCTCCGGGTGGGCGGCGTGGGGAGCATCCACCGCCATCACCTCGGGATGCTGGGCCGCCAGCCAGGGCCACATCTGATCCACCCGTCCCCATCCGTCGGCATGGCGATGGGCGGCTAAAGCCGACTGCTCACGGGGCGTGGGGCTCCAGCTGGCAAAAGCGGCGGTGGGCACAACAGGCGAGCGCAGATGGCCCAGGGCTATCACCCCTTCCGGTCCTCGGCAATCGCCAGCCACTGCTGCTCCGGACCTGGAGACTGCCAACGCAGAGCAAAGCGATGGGCCAGAGCCTCCCGCACCAGGGGCTGGACCTCGGCGACGGTGATGCCAGGAATCCAGTCGCTCAGACGTCCCACAGGCTTGCCTGTAAGCCCGCAGGGCACCACAGCAGCAAAGCCGCTCAGATCACCATCCACATTCAGGGCCAGGCCGTGCTGGGTGATCCAACGGCGGCAGCCCACACCAATGGCCGCCAGCTTGCGGCCCTCCAGCCAAACGCCGGTCATCCCGTCGACCCGTTCGCCCACCAAATCAACCTGCGCGAGAACATCGATCACCACCTGCTCCAGCTGACGCAGATACCAATGCAAATCGCAGTGGCGGCGGCGTAGATCCAGCACCGGATAGGCCACCAACTGACCGGGCATGTGATGGGTCACCTCCCCACCGCGATCAATGCGATGCAACGGAGCCGGGGGAGCTGAAAGGTCAAACAGCAGATGACGCTCGGACGCGCCGCGGCCGAGGGTGTAGCAGCAGGGATGCTGCAGCAGCCACACCGCCTCCGGGCACTGGGCAATGTCCGCTTCGCTGCGGGCGCTTCGGTCAGCCAGCAGCATGTCTTGCTGCCAATGCTGCTGCCATTGCCAGGCCTGGGTGAAATCCACCAACTGCTGCGGCTCAAAAAGAAATGCCGCAGGCGGCTGGGCTGCCTGGTTTGGCGTCTCTAGCTTGCGGATATCAACCGGCACCGGAGGGATGCCATGAAGCTTCTGATCCATGGTCGCAACCTGGAAGTGACAGCGGCTCTGCGGGAGTACACCGAATCGAAGCTTGAGCGAGCCGTTCAGCACTACGACGACATGGTGGTGGAAGCGGATGTGCACCTCTCCGTGGCCCGCAACCCCCGGGTTCCGCAACAGACCGCCGAGGTCACCGTGTTTGCCAACGGCACCGTGATCCGCGCCCAGGAACGCAGCGAGAACCTTTACGCCAGCATCGATCTGGTGGCCAACAAGCTCAGCCGCCAGCTGCGCCGCTACAAGGAGCGCCACAGCGATCACCACCACAGCCACGGCCACCGCGCCAGCACCACCCCCACCACCGAAGCGGTGATGGATGACAACGCCGTTGATGGCTCTCTCCTCGACGGGAAGGAAGCCCATCTGCCCGATCCCGGCGTGCGGCGCAAGTATTTCCCCATGCCACCGATGAGCGTGGAGGAAGCACGCCACCAGCTGGATCTGATCGATCACGACTTCTATCTGTTCCGCGATGCGGCCAGCCAGGAGCTGCAGGTGATCTACCGGCGCAACCACGGCGGCTACGGCGTGATCCAGGCGCGAGACTGACGCCACCGTTCCCCTTGTTATGACCCGCACGCCCCGGGGGCAGGAGCTGCCGGATCTGGCCCCCCTGATCCATCAGGCCCTACTGGATCCGCTGCTGGGCCTTGAACGCCTTCAGGAGGGCTGCGATGCAGCCCGCCACTGCGGCTTCGGCGGGGTTTGCACCAACCTCAGCCAGTTGGTGGCTGCTCGCGAGCGGCTGGGAGCTCCGGGTTCCACGCAACTGATCACGGTGATCGCATTCCCGTTCGGTGCGATTCCCACCCCCCTCAAACTCACCCAAGCGGAATGGGCGGCAGAGCAGGGCGCGGACGCCCTTGATGTGGTGCCCGCGATGACGGCCCTGGCCGATGGGCAGGGCAATGCCTTCGCCGAGGAGCTGGCCCAGCTCTGCGCCATCGGCCTGCCGGTGACCGTGATCCTCGACATGGTGCGGCTCAACGACGACCAACTGACCCTGGCTGTGGAAGCCGCCATCGATGCCGGAGCCGCAGCTGTGCAGAACAGCAACGGATTCGGAGGTGCCGCCACCGCGCAACAGATCAAGCTCCTGCACAGCCTCACCCGTGGGCGCTGCGGCATCAAAGCCGCGGGTGGCGTGCACAGCCTTGAGCACTGCCGCACCCTGATCGAAGCGGGCGCCACGGCCCTGGGCACCAGCAGTGGGCCGCTGCTCATCCAGGCGCTGCGCACGCCGATGAGCAGCGCCAGTGGCGGCAACAGCGCTGATGGCTGATCGCCGGCTGGAGGGACTGGCCCTGAAGGTGGGGCCGCTGGGGGAACACGACCGTCTGCTCACCCTGCTGAGTGATCAGGTGGGCGTGATCCGCCTGGCGGTTCCGGGAGCCCGCAAACCCAAAAGCAGCCTGGCGGCCGCCGTTCCCCTCACCCAGCTGGAACTGCAGGTGGTCGGTCGCCGCGGCCTGCCCCGGGTCCGCCAGCTGCGGGTGCAGCACAACTTCGGGGCCGTGGGCCAACGGCTGGAGACCCTGGCTGGTGCCCAGGCCCTGGCAGAACTGTGCATGGGCCTGGTGCAAGACGATGACCCCCTCAACGGCCTGCTGGACGCCGTGGTGATTCATCTGGAGCGGCTGGAAGCGATCAGCCGCGGCCCTGATGACGGCAGCCTGGCCCTGGCCAGCAGCGTGCAGGCCTGCGTGCATCTGCTCGCCATCGGTGGCTACGGATTGCCGCTTCAGAGTTGCTGTCGCAGCGGCGCCCCCCTGATTCCACCCATCGGGGAGTGGGACTGGCGCTGCAGCCTGATCGCCGATGAGGGGCTAGCCATCGGCAGCCAACCCGGTGCGGCGGTGCAGCTCAATCCGTCGGAGCTGGCCCTCCTGCAGCGGCTGCCCCGTGCTGAGCTGCCCCGGCGCCAGGACGGCGACCTGATGGGTCCCCGAGCGGTGTGGCTGCGCTTGCTGGCGGTGGTGGAGTGCTGGATCCGCTGCCACCTGCCCAGACCGGTGCGGTCCCTGGGGATGCTGCGGGAGGCCCTGATCCTCCCCGACGGCGGAGACGCTGAGCGATCATGAGCCGGTCTCCCCTGGGATCTTGAGCGGACCTTCCATCTCCAGCCCGGAACCGGCCCTGCCCACCGGCAACAACCCCGAAGGCGGGCGCGGACTGCAAGCTGTGCTGCGCCTGAACGATTTCCGCAAGCTGTGGATCGGACAGATCTTTTCCCAGCTGGCGGACAAGTTCTACATCGTGCTGATGGTCTTCCTGATCGATCAGCACCTGATGATCACGTCGCAGCAGGGCGGTGTGCTCGCTGGTGTGGCCTCGGATTACGGCCTCGATATCAGCACCCGCACCCAGGTGATCACGCTGCTGGCGACAGGCATCTTCGTGGCCAATACCCTGCCGGCCATGGTGCTGGGCAGCGTCGCAGGAGTGTGGGTCGACCGCTGGCCGAAACGGCGGGTGATGGTGGCCTCCAACGGGCTTCGAGCCCTGATGGTGCTGTTCACCCCCCTGTTTCTGATTCCAGGGCCCCACGTCCTGGGCCTGCCCTGGGGCTACTGGGGCCTTTTGGCCATGACCTTCGTGGAATCGGTGCTCACCCAGTTCTTTGCCCCAGCAGAGCAAGCGGCCATCACCCTGCTGGTGCCCAATGAGCATCTGCTGGCAGCCAACTCGCTGTACCAGACCACCAGCATGGGAGCGACGATCGTTGGCTTTGCCCTCGGAGAACCGATCCTGCGGGGCCTCGACCATCTGCTCTCTCTGATCGACATTCAGGGCGGCGAATTCCTCCTGCTGCCCTTCTGCTACGGCATGGCAGCCCTCAGCCTGCTGACCATCCGCCACCGGGAACAAACCATCCACCACAACGGTCGCTCGGTGTGGCACGAAATCGGCGAAGGCCTGCAGGTGCTCAAACGCATCCCCACGGTGCGCAACGCCATGGTGCATTTGGTGCTCCTCTACAGCCTGCTGGCCGCCCTTTACGTGCTGGCCCTGCAGCTGGCTGGTCTGATCAAAACCCTCGGCCCTTCCGGCTTCGGAACCCTGCTGGCGATGAGCGGGTTAGGGATGGCGATCGGTGCGGTGGTGATCGCTCAGCTGGGCCACCACTTCGACCGGCGCCGGTTATCGGCAGCAGGCCTGGGAACGATCACGTTCTCACTGGTGCTGCTCAGCCAGTTCAAAGGCTCCCTCAGCAGCACTCTGGCCCTCTGCGGAATTCTTGGGGTTGGAGCCGCATTGGTGGCGATTCCCGCCCAGACCACGATCCAGGAGGAAACACCTGAATCGCAGCGGGGCCGGGTGTTTGGCCTGCAGAACAACCTGATCAACATCGCCCTCAGCCTTCCCCTCGTGCTCGCTGGAACGCTGGTCAGCAGCGTGGGGCTCACCCCCGTGCTTTGGCTGCTGGCGGTACTGGCTCTGATTGCGGCCCTGCTGGAGCGGCCCTGGCAGCGCTGCTAATTTGATACTTCAGAAGCGGGAATGACAGAGCGGGTGGCCCACATCGCCTGGCTGGGAAAGAAATCACCGTTCTGCGGCAACGTCACCTATGGGTTGAGCACCACGGAGGCGCTGCGTCAGCGTGGTCATCAGACCAGCTTCATCCATTTCGACAACCCAGGTTCCCCTGGCAGCAAGACCACCTCTCTGCTGGCCAATGACCCTGATGTCAGCCTGCCCTACCTGGTCAAATCGCAGGTTTACACCATTCCTTCTCCAGGGGCCCAGCGGGAGCTGCGCGAGTCCCTCGAGCGCCTGCAGCCGGATCTGGTGCACGCCAGCCTCACCCTGTCGCCCCTGGATTTCCGTCTACCCGACCTCTGCCAGCAGCTGGGCGTTCCGTTGGTGGCCACCTTCCATCCAGCTTTCGATGCTGGGCTGCGCAATCTCACCGCAGGCACCCAGCAGCTCACCTATCAGCTGTATGCCCCGGCACTGGCCCGCTATGACCGGGTGATTGTGTTCTCCGAGATGCAGGCCGATGTGCTGGCGCGACTCGGCGTGCGAGAAGACCGGCTGGCGGTGATTCCCAACGGGGTGGATCAGGAACAATGGGCTCCGGCCAGCCCAAGCATCAGTGCACTTCATCACGGAGGCCTGCCTTCAGCAGGACTGACTCCGGCAGGCCTGAGCGAACGCCAGAAGGTGCGAGAAAAGCTGGGGAATCAGCGCATCTTTCTCTACATGGGGCGCGTGTCGACGGAAAAGAACGTCGAAGCCCTGCTCAAGGGTTGGAAGTTGGTCAATCCCGCAGGCTGCACCTTGGTGATCGTGGGTGATGGCCCACTGCGCTCCACCCTGCAAAACACCCACACGGCCGACAACGTCTTGTGGTGGGGCTATGAATCCAACCTCGACACGCGCGTGGCGCTTCTTCAAGAAGCGGAGGTGTTTGTTCTCCCAAGCCTGGTGGAAGGACTCTCGATTGCCCTGCTGGAAGCCATGTCCAGTGGCTGTGCCTGCCTGGCCACCGATGCCGGAGCAGACGGGGAAGTGCTTGCGGACGGTGCCGGCATCGTGCTGAGCACCCAAGGGGTGACCACGCAATTGCGCACCTTGCTGCCGGTGCTGCGGGACCAACCGGTTCTCACCGCAGAGCTGGGGCGCCGCGCCCGCGAGCGGGTGCTGGAGCGTTACACCCTCAGCCGCAACATCGACGCCCTTGAGAAGCTCTACAGCGGCCTGCTCGCCGCACCCATAGCGGCCTGATCAGCGCAATTTGCGGCCATGCTCAGCCGCTGCCACCACAGCCTCGATCAGAGCCGATCGGAGACCCGCCTGCTCCAGGCGACGGATCGCCGCCATCGTGGTTCCCCCAGGGGAGGCCACCATGTCTTTGAGCTGGGCCGGATGGAGCTGTTGCTCGTGCAACAGAGCAGCGGTGCCCGCCAGGGTGCGATTGGCCAGGTGCAGAGCCTGATCACGGGGCATCCCGACGGCCACCGCACCGTCGGCCATGGCCTCAGCCATCATCGCCACGTAGGCCGGCCCTGAAGACGTCAGAGCCAGAAAAGCGTCAAGCCGTTCCTCGGGTAGCTCCAGAACTTCGCTGACTGGAGAGAAGAACGCCTGCACCTGTTGCTTGTGCGCGTCCGTCACCCCTTGGCCCCAGGCCAGACCGGTGAGACCCGCCCGCACCAAAGACGGGGTGTTGGGCACGGCCCGAACGCAGACACGCCCAGGGAAGGACTGTTGCAGGCGCTCAAGGGTGATACCTGCCAGAACTGAAATCAGCAGGGGGGAATCGGATCCCTGCACTGCAGGGGCACTGGCAGCCACTTGGTCCAGTTGATAAGGCTTGATCGCCAGCAGCTGCACAGGTGCCGTCCAAGCCGTTGCCGCGCGGGAATCTGACGCTGGCACAAGGGTGAGATCCCCAGGCAACGATGCCGCAAGGCGGGCCGCCGTGGCTTGCTGGCCCACCACGGCGATCACATCAGCCGCAGCAGGGTTGTTCTGCTCCAGGAGGGGCAACAACAAAGCCTGAGCCATACGGCCCAGGCCAATCACGCCAAGAGAAAGCGTCACAGACGATCAGCGGATCACTGCCCTCAGAGTGCCGCAGCGCTGGTTTCCCCCCAAGCCGGAGCGGGGGCAACACTGGCTTCCGCAGAAGCCTGCTCCACATCCTTGGTCACCACAGTGGGGGACGAGGCCTCGTCCTGGCTGGCATTGGTGACGGTGACGCAACTAGGCGCAAACAAGAAGATGCTTTCACCCACCCGCTCCTGGTGGCCATCAATAGCGAAGGTGCCGCCGGCCACGAAATCAACTGCACGCTGGGCCTGATCCGGCTCCATCATCGTGAGGTTGAGGATCACTGTCTTGCGCTCACGCAGCGACTGAATCGCGCGGGGCATCTCATCGAAGCTGCGGGGCTCCATCAAGGTGACTTCCGCAGCATTGGTGCTGATGCCGGGCATCCCGATCACATTGGAGCTGCTGCTGGAAAACGGCTCGCTGTCGCCAAAGGGATTGCCGCTATCGAGGGGAGCCAACGCGCCACCGATGGCGTGACTGGCGCCATGGTCGGCCTCAAGCTCTTCGCCGGTGTCGTAGTCGAGATCGTCGTAATCACCGTCGAGATACTCATCGCCAGCAACAACAGCACGAAGGCGGGAAATCAGCGACACCGGGAGACTGCAAAAACCTTGACCCTGGATAGCGCTCCGATCAGTGCCGAGCAAGCGCTCTGGGCCATTTCAATTGTTTCAATTCCAGGGCTTATGCCGGGGAATTCCCAACCCCTGGTCGTGCGCCGAACAAGCCAGAACCCACCCGCACCCAGGTGGCACCTGCGGCTGCCGCCTCCGGCCAGTCTCCACTCATCCCCATCGAGCACTCGGGCATACCCAGGCGATCGGCCAGCGCCCGGCAGTCAGCGAACAACGCGCGGCGCTGCTGTTCAGAGCATCCCAGCGGAGCCATGGTCATCAATCCCGTGAAGCGCACATGGGGAAGAGCCTGGAGCTGGGACCAGGCGTCCATCAGCGCCTGGGGATCCCACCCACCCTTCGCGGGGTCGGGACGCATCTTGACCTGCAGAAACGCCTCGGGGATCACGCCCTCTTCGGCGGCGATGCGATCAATTCTCTGCGCCAATGCCAGGGAATCCACGGAATGGATCACAGCAAAGGCCCGCACCACAGGGCGCACCTTGTTGGCCTGCAAACGACCGATGAAGTGCCATCTGATCTGCGCCAGGTCCGCCAGCTGCTCCTGCTTGGGCAGCGCATCCTGCACGCGGCTCTCGCCGAAATCCACCTGCCCCAGTTCAGCCAACTGACGCACGGGTGCGGCCGGATGGCCCTTGCTGACCGCCAGCAAACGCACGCCCTCGGGCATCTGGGACTGCAACGCTCGCCAACGCTGGGCTCTGTCCTCCAGATCGTTCGCCATCAACCAGTCAGCGTTCAGATGAAAGTCTGATCAAAAAGCTCCTTCCAGCGCTGATGCTCCTCCAGGCCTTCCCGGCGACTGCGCGCCAGATTGATCTCGGCATGGTGGCGGGCATCCTGAAAGGGGATGACTTCAAACTGCGCGCCACGCGGCTGCAGTGTGACCAGGAAATACATGCGCTGCGCGTACAGCGTCGCGTAGACATCCCTGCCTTCACCTGCAGGTGCCACGCGGTAAAGCATGCCGAAGGTGGGGTGATTGAGATAACGCTCGGCTGTCAAGAACCGCACCCAACGGTGAACTTCAGAGGGAACCGTACCTCCCACGCAAGCCAAACATCAGTAGCAACAGAGCCCCGCCCAACCAGTTCAACGGCCCCACACCAGCCACAGCAAGGCTGCTGGGCCGAAAATGTTCATAAGGCAACCATTGGCCACCTCGGGCCAGAAGCGCTTCAGCACCCTGCTCAGCCCGCAGGAGGATATTGGCCAACAGGCGTTCTCCCACCGCCAGCACCAAGCCGAACGAAGCCTTAAGACCCAGTCGCTTGAGATTCACCGCCCGACTGGCCAGAGAGCGCAGCAAGTTCTGAAGTTCTTCCTGCACCAGCGGCAAAAAGCGCAATGCAAGCAGCAGTTGAAAGCTGAGCCGGTCCACCGGCAGCCCCAGGGCAGCCAAAGGCGATAAAAACCAGCTCAAAGCCCAGACCAGGTCTTCGCTGGGGGTTGTGAGCAGCATCAGGTTGACGCTGTGCACCAGGGTCAGGATCAAGGTGGCACTGTTCAGCCCCAGCTCGGCAGAACGCCGATTCACGACCAGCGGACCGAGGCTGAAGCCACCGAGCTTGAGAGGCCCAAGCCGCAGCAGTTCCCAAGAAGGCATTGAAGGCAGGGAGGCCGTGAGCTCCTGCGTCGGGCGCACGGGCAGGACCGCCGGTGGAGCCCCCGTGGGCAGAAGGGTCGCGATCAGACCTGCAACCACAGCCAACACGGTGAGCAGCGCCAGAGATCGCCACCACACCCGAAGCGGCAGACCACTGCACAAGGTGATCAGCAGCAGCACCAGCAGCAGAGAGACCCGCCAGACCGGCCCAGCCAACACCGGGGTGAGCAGAAACATCAGCACCCAACCCAGCTTCAGGCGAGGATCAAGCCAACGCAGCCAGCCCGCTTTGCCATCGACAAACTGGCCGATGGGGATCTGTCGCAACCAGTCCATTGCTCAGCTGGAGCGGCTCTGCTGACGCGCGAGATCGCGCTCGGCGTCGCGCTGCTGCTTGCCGCGCCAGAACAATTTCAGAGGGGTGCCTTCAAAGCCAAGGCCTTCACGGATCTGACGCTCCACGTAACGGCGGTAGGTGTCTCCGAACAGCTTGGGGTCATTCACGAACAACGTGAAGCTCGGTGGGCGGCTGGCGACCTGGGTGCCGTAATACAAGCGCCCTTGACGCCCCCCGCGGGTGGTGGGTGGGCTGCGCCAGCTGAGCGCTTCCTTGAGCACCTCATTCACCACTGATGTGCTGACCCGACGGCGATGCTGCTCAACGGCCAGCGCGGCGAGGGCAAAAATGCTGTCAACCCGTTGACCGGTCAGGGCCGAGGTGAACAGCATCGGCGCCCAGTCGAGGAAATACAGCTTGGCGCGGAGCTCTTTTTCCATCGCCGGCATGGTGTGGCTGTCTTTTTCAACGGCATCCCATTTGTTCACCACCACCACGCAGGCACGGCCTTCGTCTTCGATGCGGCCCGCCAGGCGCTGATCCTGTTCGGTCACGCCATCGAGGGCATCAATCACCAGCACACACACGTCGCTGCGTTCAATCGCCTTGAAACTGCGATTGATCCCAAAGAATTCCGGGCCGTAGCTGACGCTGCGGCGACGGCGAATGCCAGCGGTGTCCACCAGCTTCCAGGGCATGCCCTGGCGCTCGATGTTGGTGTCGATCGTGTCGCGGGTGGTGCCGCGGATCGGGCTAACGATCGCCCGCTGTTCTCCGCAGATGGCATTGAGCAGGCTGGATTTGCCCACATTGGGCCGACCGACAATGGCCATCTGAATCGGCTCATCCTCGTCTCCTTCTTCGTCCTTCGGAGGAAGGAAGGTGAGCACCTGATCGAGAAGATCCCCCGTGCCAGCACCATGAATGGCGGAAATCGGGTGGGGCTCGCCCAGCCCCAAACTCCAGAACTCCGCCGCCATCGCCAGACCCTGATCGGGCGACTCGCATTTATTGACCGCCAGGAGCGTGGGGCAGTTCTGGCTACGCAACCATTCTGCAATCGACTCATCGGCGGCCGTCATGCCCTGCTGGCCATCGACGATCACCAGCGCGACACAGGCCTCGGCCATCGCCAGATTGGCCTGCTCACGGATTTCAGGCAAAAACTCGCTGTCGTCGTCGAACACCAACCCGCCGGTGTCGACCACCTTGAATTCCCGATCCCCCCAATAACCGTCCTGATACGTGCGGTCGCGGGTCACACCGGGCTCGTCATGCACGATCGCCTCTCTGCTGCGGCAGAGACGATTCACCAGCGTTGACTTACCAACATTGGGGCGACCGATGATGGCAACGACCGGACGCGCCACGGCAATACCACGAAAAAGGGATGCCTTGACCCTACAGAGGCACGAAATGCAAAACCTTTCCGCTTGCGACGCGTGAGACGCATTTACGACAGCTAGGGATCGGGCAGCTCCCTCCGCCGGTCTGGCGGATCTCTCCATGATCGAACTGATCGCCTCGCTGGTGGTGGACCTCTCCGACCAGAAGCTCACCGTCTACGACCACAACGACCAAGTGGTGCGGGTGATCCCCGTGAGCACAGGAAAAGCCAGTACCCCCACGCCCACGGGCCTCGGCTCAGTTCGCACCAAATACCGCTCGGTGACCATGCGCGGACGCGGCTATGTCGCCCCTGGGGTGCCCTATGCCATGTGCATCACCGCGAACGAAATGATCTGCCTGCACGGGGCCCCGTGGCAGGAAGATGCCGGACAAGCCTTTGGGGTGCCCCGCAGCCATGGCTGCGTACGCATGCCCACCGCCCAAGCACGCTGGTTGTTCGAGAACACCCGCAAAGGCACCGAAGTGCTGATTCAGCTCTGAGCGCCCCCCGATCTAAAGGTCAACCTGTTCTGGCAACCATCGATCAGCTCACCGGCAGATCTCCGGGGTGACCGCAGACGGGATTGGGGGGCGGATTCAAGGAGTCAGGACAGGGCCCCTCCTCCAAGAGGGGCTCACTTCGCTCCGCCAGCCAGGCCAGAAGCCAATTCACAGCCGTGGCCCGGCGGGTGCGACGGGGATAGAGCTCACCGATGGTGTAGCCCTTGAAAGCCAGCTGCTCCTTGAGCAGTTGCTTCAGGGGCTTCGGCACTGAACGCGTCAGGGCCACCGACGCTGGCCGGGTGGCAATCACCTCCGGCCCCTCGGGGAAAGCCTCACGCCAACGCTCAGGGGTGTCCGGGCCAGCAAGCCATGGGCCACCACCATCTCCCCCCGATGGGCGCTGATAGCCGAGCCGCTCCCAGATGCGTTCCGCCACGAAACGATCACTGGTGCGGTCCTCCAGGATCTGCTGCAGCAAAGCACGACTGAGAGGCCAAAGAGGCACCTGAGCTTTAGGGCGAGGAATCTCATCGTTTCATGCATCCAGGCGACAGACAGCCACAAACCCACCCGATAAGTTCGGGACATGTATGTCGTTGACACCACCCTCTCGGCAGGGACTCGCGTCACCACGGAAAGCGCTCTGCAGCGGCTGGTGTTTCCACTGCCGCCTGACCTGCAACGCAAGGTGCGCAAAGACCAGCGCAAGTTGATGGGCAAAGAGGCTGCAGCCCTCGCTCCATTGCTCTGGGATAGCGACGGCCTGGTGACCTTCACCTACAGCGCCAGCTCTCAGCGCAGTCATCCCCTGTTCTGCGATCGGCGCGATCAACCGCTGCGACGCCGCAGCCGCCAGCAGATCCACACCGGGCAACCCGTGCGACTGTCGCTACGTCAGGTGCAGCGGAGCGGCACCAAACCAGGCACACGCTTGGAAGTGCTCAAAGTGCAGTTGTTGCTGATCGATGGCCCCGCCGGCAAAAACAAGCCCGCAAGCCCCCACAGCATCCAGACCGTGCCCCTGTCACTGCCGGTGGATCTGATGCAGGAGGTGGAACGGATTGCCCATGCCGACGACTGGTCAGTGTCGGCATGGCTCCGTAATGCCATCGAAAGCGAGGTGAACCGGGCGCAACGCAAAGGCGACAACCGACGTTCGGCGGCCTAGGCCCCATCGCAGAGCGCCGACCTCGAGAGAGAGAATGACTCTTCCAGGAGGCAGCCATGACGCCAGCCGCCATCGAACGGTTCGCCACTCCCCTTGCTCTGAAGGGGAGCCGAAGCGAGCGGCAGCTGCGTTGCCGGGTGCTGCAGTCTCCGCTGGCCGGCGTCAGCGACCGCATCTTCCGCCACTTGGTGCGCCGCTGGGCACCCGATGCGCTTCTGTTCACCGAAATGGTGAATGCCACCAGCCTCGAGCTCGGTCATGGGCGCCGAAAAGTGGAGGAGCTCGCCCAGGAAACCGGCCCCATCGGGGTGCAGCTGTTTGATCACCGGCCCCAGGCGATGGCCGAAGCCGCCCGGCGAGCTGAAGCATCGGGCGCCTTCCTGATCGACATCAACATGGGATGCCCGGTCAAAAAAATCGCCAAGAAAGGCGGGGGCAGTGGTCTGATCCGTGAGCCAGACCTGGCCGCGCGGATCGTGGACACGGTGGCCGCAGCCGTTGCCATTCCGGTGACCGTGAAGACCCGCCTGGGCTGGTGTGGCAGTGATGGCTCTGCCGCCGATGCTGTGCAGTGGTGTCAACAGCTGGAACGGGCGGGTGCTCGCCTGCTCACACTCCATGGCCGCACCCGGGAACAGAAGTTCAGTGGTCGTGCCGACTGGCAGGCGATTGCTGCCGTCAAGAACGCCCTCACGATCCCTGTGATCGCCAACGGCGACATCAACACACCGAATGACGCCGAGCGCTGCCTCGCAGAGACGGGGGCCGATGGGGTGATGGTCGGCCGCGGAACGATGGGCTCCCCCTGGCTCGTGGGCCAAATTGATGCCGCGCTTTCGGGCCGACCCATCCCCACCACGCCTGGAGCGGCCGAACGCCTGACCATCGCCCGCGAGCAGCTGGTGGCGCTGGTGGCCGACCGCGGGGATCACGGGCTGTTGATTGCCCGAAAACACATGAGTTGGACCTGCACTGGCTTTCCTGGGGCTCCCCAGTTGCGCCATGCCCTGATGCGCGCCCCCAGCCCTCAGGACGCCCTGGCCCTGCTCGATAGCCAGCTGCAACAGCTGGGATGAGCTGGTGGGCCCTGCTGGCACTGCTCTGGCCCCTCTGGCTCCGACGACGCCCAGAAGACGCGAGTCCGCTGTGGGCACGCCGCAGCCTGATCCTGCTGATCAGCCTGCTGACCGTGCGCTACCTGAGCTGGCGCGTCACTGACAGCCTCAACCTCAGCACCCCCCTCTCCAGCGGTCTCAGCCTGGGGCTGCTGCTGACCGAAGGCTGGCTGCTGCTCACAGGACTGATCGCCATCGGTCTCGCCTGGAAACGGTTTCCCGATCGCCGCAACCAAATGGTTGCCGTGGAACAACGCTGGCTGGCCAGCCACTGGCGACCCAAGGTGGACCTCTACGTGCCCACCTGCGGCGAACCGCTGGCCGTGCTGGAACGCACCCTGATTGGATGCGTGCAGCAGAGCTATGCCCACGCCCAGGTCTGGGTGTTGGATGACAGCGGCCGCGCGGATGTGCGCCAACTGGCACTACGCCTGGGCTGCCGTTATTTGCACAGGCCGGAACGGGTACAGGCCAAAGCCGGCAACCTCAACCACGGGCTCAGGCATGGCCGAGGCGAACTGGTGGCCGTGCTGGATGCCGACTTCATTCCCCAACAGGACTTTCTCCGCCGCTGTATCGGATTTCTGAGCGAACCGGATGTGGGCCTGGTGCAGACACCGCAATGCTTCCTCAATGCAGATCCGGTGATGCGCAATCTGGGGATGGAACCCTGGCTTCTCTCGGATGAAGAGAGCTTCTATCGCTGGATTCAGCCCGTGCGTGACGGATGGGGCGCGGTGGTCTGCGCTGGCACATCATTTGTGGCTCGCCGATCAGCCCTCGAGAGCGTGGGTGGATTTGTGGGGAATGCGATTTCAGAGGACCTCGTCACCGGGATCGCCCTCAACGCCCATGGCTGGCGCTTGATCTACCTGCAGGAAAAGCTCAGTGCTGGCCTGGCAGCAGAAACGATGGCTGATTTTGTGCATCAGCGGCAACGCTGGGCTGAAGGGACCCTGCAAAGCCTGGGTCTGAAGCAAGGCCCGTTGCGGAGCCCCAATCTCAACCTCGGCCAACGCATCGCCTATCTGGAAGGTGCGACGCATTGGCTCAACATGCTGATCCGCATGGTGTTGTTGCTGATGCCCCTCAGCTATGGGCTGCTGCACACCCTGCCGGTGTTGATGAGTTGGCAAGACGCCAGGGATCAGTTACTGCCGCTCTGGGGAACCCTGCTGCTGAGTGTGGGCTGGCTCAACCGCAGCTCCCGCGGGGCCCTGATCAGTGAGCTCACCAGCTGGGTGCTGGCGGTGCCCCTGAGCCTCACCGTGCTGCAACAGGGCTGGCGACTGCTCTTGAGGCGATCAACCCGTGGATTTCGCATCACCCCAAAACATCAGCGGCGCGACCGCGGCAGTTGCAGCGCTGCATTGGTGCTCCCTCTGGTGGGGCTGACCGTGATCAGCCTGATCAACCTGCAGGGCCTGCTGATGCCCACGGCCCAAATGGACCCCCAGGCGATCAGTGGACGCCCGATTGGTCTGCTCTGGGCCAGCGTCAATCTGATCAGCCTGCTGATCGCCCTTCGGGCCTGCTGGGATCCACCGGCCGCTGATCCTGCCCCCTGGCAACAACTCAACTGCCCCGCTTGGCTTCGCGACAACAGCGGCTTGACGCGCCCCTGCACGATCACCGCCATCAGTGAGTCGGGCGTTGAACTGGTAGCTCCAGGCCCTGAGCTTCAAGACCTGAAAGGCCAAGACCTCAGCTGGTGCCAGCAGGTGCCCGCCATGCCTGTCACCCTCGTGAAACGCCGCGGCCAGCACGTGGCGCTGCAATGGTCATTGGCAACGACAGACCCGAGCAGACAAGCGTTGATCCGCTGGCTCTACGGGCGCCCAGGGTGCTGGCCCGATCGTCAGGCCCGGGGGGAGTGGAAAGCGCTGTTGGTGTTACTCAGCCGCATCGTGCGACCAGCAGCCGCGCCAGGCCCCCTGCACCGCAGTTTGATGCGGCAGCAGCTCAGCTGAGCAGGTTGCGGGTGCCACTGATCGCCTGGGTCGCCAGCAACAACGCCACCATCAGGTTCAAGCCCACATGGAGCCGCCGAATCGACAGTCGCCGGCCGATCTCCGCCTGCAGTCCCATCGCGAGCAGCAACAACGCGCAGAGGACCATGCCGCCCCAGTAGTGGGATTGCCAGAAGGCGGCCTGCCAGGGCCAGTCGGCACCGCGATGCACCTCCGGCTGCGATCCCAGCAGCAGCAAACCGATCCAGGTGCTGATCGCCCAACCCAGGCGCAAGGCCGTGCGCCGAGCGCGCAGCAGTGCCACCAACGCAGCAATCACACCGAGCTCAGCAGCGAGAAAACCGGCAATCCGAGGAGCTGACAGAGCCACGGGTGCTGTGGCCACGTCATGGGCCATGGCGATCAGGACCGCCACCACCATCACCGCCGTGACCCAGCGACCGTGATCGGCATGCTCAACCGGAACGGTGGGCGCAATCGGATTGAGATCCAGGCGCCGCTCACGCGCCAAGATGCCCAACCGGATCGTGGCACCCACTACCGGATACACGAACAGAATGATCAGCACCGGATGCACGAGCCCCAGCCACTGCATCAGGCTGAGGGAAGGCACGGACAGCAGGATCACAGTCATCTCTTACGGCAAAACAGCACTGGTTCCCTGACGGACCAGGAGCAACGAGAAATAGGGTCGCTCCCCAGCCTGCACGGCCGCCGCCGACATCACCCGTTGATCCGGCCACCCCACTCTCTCGGCAAACAAGGCGTCATCCAACAGGCCACGGGCCTGCAGCAAGGGCTGGATCCAATGCCAGCGAACACCAAGTTTGAGGAGAGCCAACACGGTTCCACTGGCCTTTGCCAGAGCCAGCAGGGCTTCCATGGCCTCCGGCGTCTCTGGACAAGGGCGAATCAACAACCCCTCCTTCTGAAACGCAAGCGGCCAGGAGCCTGCTGCTGCCGCTGCTGCCACCGACGAGATCCCTGGAATCACCTCCACCGCCAACTCCGCGTGGTGACGCTGCAAAGCCAGCAACACATAACTGCCAGTGGCAAACAGCGACACATCCCCCTCGCAGAGAAACACCACCCGCCGGCCCTGCTGCACCTCATCCGCCAGGGTTGCGGCAGCAGCACGCCAGGCATCCAGCAGCGCCTCAGGCTCCGTCACCATGGGAAACACCAGGGGGAGACGCCGCTGGGCGGGATCCAAAAAGGGCTCCACAATTGCCGCGGCCATGCCTGTGGCATCCGTCCGGGCCACGGGGTAAGCGACCACCTCGGCAGCCCGCAGGCAGCGATGGGCCTTCAACGTGAGCAGCTCCGGATCACCGGGGCCGACTCCGATCAGCACCAACGAGGGCGAAGGCGCAGGAATCGATGTGGGGGTGAAGCTCAGACCCCTAGAAGCAACTGGGGTTGTTCTAAATCAGCCCGGCGCAGCGCGAGACTGAATGCACTGCCAGAGCCGGCATGAGCCAACTCCGAATCCAGTCCGCCACCGATCCCAAGGCACCGCCTCGGCTCGACAGCACAGATCCCCGCGTGATTGGACACGAACTGCTGCAACGCGGAATCCGCTTTGAACGCTGGCCTGCACGTCAGACCCTGGAGCCAGGGGCCGATCAACACAGCATTCTCACGGCCTACGCCGATGAGGTGACCCGTGTGCAAGCCGAGGGGACATACCCGACGGTGGACGCCATTCGCATGACACCCGACCATCCCGATCGCGTGGCGCTACGGGAGAAGTTCCTCAGCGAACACACCCACGACGAGGACGAAGTGCGGTTCTTCGTTGAAGGGCAGGGTCTGTTCTGCCTGCACATCAACGATGAGGTGCTTCAGGTGCTCTGCCAAGCCGACGACTGGATTGCCGTGCCAGCAGGCACCAAGCATTGGTTCGACATGGGCAGCGCACCCAATTTCTGCGCGATCCGGTTCTTCAACAACCCTGAAGGCTGGGTTGCACGCTTCAGCGGCGATGCCATCGCTGAGCGGTTCCCACGCCTGGACTAATCCGAACGTGAGACTGCTGGTGCCGCCTCAGGCGGCCAACAGCAGATGGGCATCAACCACAGACTTGAAAACGATGGGTCTGGCACTGCGTTGATCGTGGGGCACACCATCACCAACCAGCAACGCAGCTTCCAGGTCGGAGCATTTGCGCAACAGGTCTTTCACCAGAGGATTGGCCTTGAGCAGGTCCCATTGATCATCGGTGGTGCCATTCCGAAGAGCCTGCAGGGAATCGGCAACTGCCACAACAGGATCAACCATCGCCAAACGACCAGTGACTGGGTCAATTATAAAACCGCCCACAAAACCCTGGCCGATCTCTTTGGACTTCTTTTGGACTTTTCCTGCGATTCCGTAACGACTGACACCCTGCGAATCAGCTCGCCTCCAGCGAACGGGTCTCGAGCTGTTCCAGCAACACATCGACAGGGATCTGGGTCGCAAAGCGACAGGCACAGGTCTCACTGGCATTGAGCGTGCCGTGCTCCCAGTATTTGTTGCTGCCGGTGCCTCCACCACAGAACCCGTAGTAGTCGCACTGCGCCCTGCACTGCTCCATACCCGACTCCATATCGCGCTGCAGCCTGCGGAAGGCGTCGGTACGGGTCGCCTCCTCCAAGGACAGATCGCGCAAGTTGCCCAGGTTGAACAACCCATACCGCTCTGTTTCCACCGACAACAGCTCTGGGTCAAAGGTGGAGAAATTGCCCGCCGCATCCACGCTGAGAATTGAATACGGCCGATTCATCTCGTTCTGGCGCAGACGCTGGCCGCAGTCGATCATCTCCAGCACCTGGCTGAATTCCCGCAACTGAATCGGGAAGCCATCGCGCTGATTGCACTCCCAGAAGCGGCGCAGAAACGCGCGGTATTGCATCTCACGCTGAAGCCCCTGCATGGAGGAGCGGGCATTCACACCCTCCTGCTCCTCCACGTTGAAGCCGATCTGATGGATGCCTTCATCACGAAGGAAGGCATACATGACCTCGGGCTGCCCCAACGCCTCTTCAGTAAGCACAGCAATGGCATGGAAGGGAATCCCATGGGCCTGGAGCGTGCGAATGCCACGCATGGTGTGGGCATGCGACCCACGGCCGTTGCGGAAACGACGATGAACGTCGTGGAGAGCCTCGGGGCCATCCACACTCACGCCGACCACGATGCGGTTGCGCTTGAAGCACTCCGCCCATTGATCGTTGATCAGGGTGGCGTTGGTCTGCACATGCTGTTCGATCACCACGCCCTGCTGCTGCAGCTCCCGCGTGTGCTCCTGAAGGCGACGGGTCGCTTTGTCGTAGAACCCACAGGGCAGGGTGAGGGGTTCGCCGGCGTGCCAAAGGATCGACAAATGAGGCCCCCAGTAGGGGCTCTCATAGATCCGGTTGAGCAGCAGAGGAAGCTGATCCAGGTCAAACTGCCGGCGCTTTTGGCGATCCGGCAGGTAGCAGTAACTGCAGTCGAGGTTGCAGAGCGAGGTGGCCTGGATCACCACCAGGCCAATGGGACCGAAATCAGCGCAGCTCACCAATTCGCGAAGCCTCCCCGGTAAGCATTCCCAAAACCACCACCGCCACCATTCGCAAAACCACGACCATGCCCGTTACCCCAAGCGCGGCCGCCGCCATTGCCCCAGGCACGAGCCAGGAGATCAGGCGACTGCGGCAAAGCGGGATCCAAGGCAGCCCAGGCTTCAGGATTGAGCCTCTCGATGCGTTGCTCGAGAGCATTGGCGCCATCGGGCTGGCGATGGACCGCGGCGCGGCTTGATTCACACAGCACGGAGCTGGCGGCCAAAGCTGCAGCAACGGTGAGAAGTGTTGTTCGGTTCATGACGAGAATTCAATTAAGAAAGAACGAATCGAGCGGGAAACCCAGAAGGCCTCACTTGGTACTGAGCTGGGCAGTCGTCCCGAGCACCATGCGGAAGAAAGTGCTGATCTGGTCATCCTTCAGGCCCACGGCACTGCCGCTGCCGATCCAACGGTTGATTTCAGTGCGCACAGCAGGATCGTTGGCGACGTAGCCCGACAACAGACGCCCAATCGCCAGATTGCTGACATTGAGCAGATGAGGCGTGGCATCACCCACCACGCAGCCAACACCGGAACGGGCATAGGCCTGTTCGGGAACAAGCACGGCATCCGGAGCGGTGGCCGCGCGGTTGGCCTTCAGCCAGAGGCTGTCTCCACCCAGGAGGCTGATCTCACCACCTTGAAGAGCCGCCAAGGCCTGTTCAGGCCCCTCAAAGAACTTGAACTGGGCATCGCCGATCGAAGCAGCGAGAACGTCTGCGGCGACGCTGTTTTGCACCACACCGATGGTCTTGCCCTTGAGGCCGTCGGGCGTGCCGTCAGTGCCTTTCGGTGCCAGCACCCGCACGCCACCGTTGGCGAAGGGGATCGTGAAATCAAGCGTGCGTTGACGCTCCCAGCTGAACGCCACGCCACAGGCGATGTCTGCCTCACCCGAGCGGATCTTGTCGAGTCCCTCACGGGGAGAACTCACCGCCACGGGCTCGATACTGAATTGATCGGCCTTCGCCTGGGGGGCCCACTTCATCTGATCGCGGATCGCCTCGAGCACCACGAACGACAGACCGTCGTAGGTGCTGCCGGATTTCTCCACCATCGGCAAAGCGCTCCCGATCACCACCGCACGCAACGTGCCGGTTTCAAAGGCATTGGCCGTCGAGGTCGACTCGGCTTTTTCAGCCGGCTTCTGGCAGGCCACCAAACCGATGGCCGACAAAGCAAGCAGTGCACAAGAGGTCCGCTTACGCAAACTCATGGTGTGACGGTCCTGTGAGGTTCGACGAACCACACCTCTAGACAGAACCCGAAAAAGCGACCACAGCCCTGCGAGGAACCAGCACGATCGGGATCACTGCAGCCAATCAGCCGCGGGATACCCCGACCGAATGCATCCGAACATCTTCCGGGCGCTCAAGATCGCCGCTCAGAATCTCGGCCTCCACATCAGCCAACTCCTCCAAACGCGGCACGATCACCGAGCGGTCCCAGCGCTGTTCGCACAACACCCAGTAGAGCCCGAAATGACGGGCTTCGCTGGCCAGTAACGCGCCGTAGAGGCTGCGCAACTCAGGGTCTGGACTGTGTTCGGCCAGTAAAGCCATCCGCTCGTGACTGCGCGCCTCAATCAGACCCGCCACCAAAAAAGAATCCAGCATCCGCTGCGGCTCCGCACGGCGCACCTGCTTGGCCAACAACGCGCCATAACCAGGGGAGGGGAGCGGTTCGAGGTAACGGCCCCTGGCTTTCAAGACCTCCAGCACCTGCTCGAAATGCTCCAGCTCTTCCCGGGCGAGGGGGCTGAGGGCTTCCCCTAAACCAGGCTCACAGAGGTAGCGGAACATCAACTGCACAGCGGCCCCTGCGGCCTTGCGCTCGCAGTGAGCATGATCGATCAGCACCTCGATGGGGTGAGCATTGGCTTGCTCCACCCACGAGGCGCTGGTGGGTGCCGCCAGCCAACGGATACTGGCCACCGATTTCGCGAGGCACTGGCCTTCAGCAGGCATCGAAGAAGCAACCACCATCAGCTCGCTGCCTCGCTGCGACACTTCAAGTGGTGGACCAAGCCATCGAGCGCCAGGCGATAGCTGTCAGCGCCGAAACCACAGATCACTCCGATGGCGCGATCCGCCAGATAGGACTGATGCCGGAACGGTTCACGGGCATGGGTGTTGCTCAGATGGAGTTCCAGGTAGGGGATCGCCACACCCAGAAGGGCGTCACGCAATGCGATCGAGGTGTGGGTGTAGGCCCCCGCATTGATCAGGATGCCGTCCGCTTGCCCCATCGCCTGATGGACGCGATCCACCAGCGCCCCTTCGAAATTGCTTTGAAAACACTCAAGCGAGACGCCTAGCCCCCGAGCCTGCTCCTGGAGGTCAGCCTCGATCTGAGCGAGGGTTGCACTGCCATAAAGGCCGGGTTCCCGCTGGCCGAGAAGGTTGAGGTTCGGGCCATTGAGCAACAGCAGGCGCATGGCCCTATTCGCGGACTAATTCGGAACCCGATCGTATCGAGAACAACCCATCAGGCTCTGGATCGCAGAGGAGGGGGGAGGCCGGCTGGTAAATTCTTGGGGTGTGGTTCGGGTCGGTGCCCGAGTGGTTAATGGGGGCGGACTGTAAATCCGCTGGCTCTGCCTACGTTGGTTCAAATCCAACCCGGCCCACCTTCCACATGCCCTTGTAGCTCAGCGGTAGAGCACTCCCTTGGTAAGGGAGAGGTCACGAGTTCAAGTCTCGTCAAGGGCTCTTTTCCATTCCCCGGCACCGGGAATGTCATTTGAGGTCATTTCCTGAATGACCTGAGTACTTTTAGTTGAATAACGATTTCGACCTTTTACTGTCAGCTTGAAAGCAAATCCAGCCGTTTAAACAGGCAATATCCCTTAAAAGACCGAGCCAAAGCTTTCTTTAAGCCTTAATTTTCAGACAACAGGACAGCAGATGCATGCATTGCCTGGTGGTGGAAGACCAGACAATCCTCCTGGACCTTCTGGGCTCCGTGGTGGAAAGCTTTCCCGAGGTGGCGCAGGTCGTCAAAGCCGACTGCATCAGCACCGCCCTCGCGAACAGCAACGATCTACCGCTGGATCTGGCCATCCTTGATCTGCGACTTCCCGATGGTGACGGCTGCGACCTAGGGCAACTGCTCGTCGAACAACACCCCAACATCCAGCTCATCGTTCTATCCGGCGCAGCCCAAG